>NZ_CAXAPG010000035.1:0-59350 GCF_963970585.1 Pseudomonas sp. RL_105y_Pfl2_101 | reverse complement strand
TGTGTTTGCCGAGATCGATACCGACCAGCGCTGATTCGCTCATGAAGATGGCCTCCGAAAATAAAACACCCTGCGAAAGCGTAGCCCTCGCGGGGTGTCGGGGGGGACCATCTCATTACCCCACCTACCCAGGCCTTGGCTAGCCGGTTACCGTGGCATCTCTGGCGAGCAGTTCCACGGCAGCAGTGCTTCATAGTCGGCGACCGACGAGGCATGCGGCAGCCGCACCAGTACGTGGCGCAGCCACGTATAGGGCTCCTGGCCGTTGACCTTCGCGGTCTCGACCAAGCTGTAGATCTGTGCACTGGCCGTGGCGCCCTTGGGCGTGTCACTGAATAACCACGCCTTGCGCCCGATGACAAACGGCTTTATCGCACGTTCCGCCAGATTATTGTCGATCGGCAAATGGCCGGCCTCGACATAGCGCTCCAGTCGACTCCAGGTGTTCGCCAGGTAGTGCACCGCCTTGCCCAACACGCTTTGCGGTGTGACTTGGGGCTGCGTTTTATCCAGCCAGTTTTTCAACTGGTGGAGAATCGGCAGGCTTCTTTCCTGGCGACCGATGAACCGCTGCTCATCGCTGGCATCCTTGAGTTCGCGTTCGATGCCATACAGCTTGTTGATCATCGTCAGCGCGATATCGGCACGCCCGGTTTTGCCCTTGGGCTGCACCTTCTGCGCCTCGATGAATTTGCGTCGCGCATGAACCATGCACGCCAGACGCTCGACGCCGGGCTGCAACGCCAACGCGTTGTAACCGGCGTAATCGTCGGTCATCACGTAGCCGCGATATCCCTCCAGCAGGCGCAACGGCACCTCCTGCGCACGGCTGGTGGTGTAGTCGAACAACACAACTTGTCGATCAGGCGGCCCGCTGGCTTGCACCCACATCCAGGACTGGCTGGTCGGATCGCGATCCGGTTCTTTCAAGACCTGCACGCGCGTTTCGTCGCAGTGGATCACCGGGCTTTCCAGCAACCGATCGCGCATCAGGTTCAGCAACGGCTGGAAATGCTCGCTGCACTGGATCACCCAGCGTGCCAGCGTTTGCCGGGGGATCTCGATACCGTGCCGACTCAGCACCGTTTCGAAACGGTGCAGCGGCAAGCCATCGACATACTTGGTGGTCAGCAGCATGGCCAGCACGCTGGGGCTGGCCATGCTCTTTTCGATCAACTGGGCCGGCTTGTCAGCGGTGACTGGCGAGGTTTCACAGCCACGGCAGCCGTAGACCTTGCGCACGTGTTTGAGCACGCGGATCTGCATCGGCACGATATCGAGCTGCTCGCTGGTTTCTTCGCCGATCACATGTTTGCGGCAACCGCAGGCGCAGGTCAGTTCGTGCTCGGGCAGGTCATGGATGACTTCGATACGTGGCAGCTCTGCCGACAACGGTTTGCGTTTGCCACGACGTTTGACCGGGGCCACGACTTCTTCGTCCGCATCGTCCACCACGGCCAGCAGTGGTTCGCTTTCCGGCTCGTTGAACATCTCCAGTTGAGGTGTATTCGGATCGATGCTCTGCTCGGACTTGCGATTGAACAAGCGGTCACGCAGCAGCTTGATCTGTTCTTTCAGGTCGACGATGTGGGTTTGGTAAGCCTGGGCCACTTCTTCCTGGCGACTGAGTGCCTCAAGCAGCAGTTGCTTGAGCAAAACAGGATTATCGGGAAGGTCGTCGGGCAGGGAAATCATGGCCCGGATTATACCGGGTCAGGCAACAAAACGGGGTGTCAGAACCTGATGCGGACGGTTGCGCCAGAGATCGAAACCGTCGAGTAGCCAGCTCAGTTCCTGGACAGTCAGAACAATGGTGTCATCGGTGGCGTCTGGCGAAGTTTTGAAACGCTCGGCTTCCAGGCGCTTGAGCCAAAGGCAGAAGCCGTTGCGCTCCCAGTACAACACCTTGATGCGGTTACGGGCTTTATTTAGGAAGACGAAAAGAACGGGGTCGAACACGGCGACTTTGATGTCCAGTTCGACCAGTGCGGTGAGGCCATCGATGGACTTTCGAAAGTCTACTGGCTTGGGGTAGAGGTAGACTTTTTCGACGCTGGCATTGGGACGCATCATGGTGGTGGGCTCCTGAGGGAAATCGGGAGCACAGCATCAGCCGTCAGCTATCTGCTTGGAATGTGGGGTTCGTGGAGCGGATACGGCATTTTTCGGCGGTCGTTAAGGCCTTGCGCTGTTCAATCCTGCTCAGCAAATCCAACAGATCGTGACGATTGATATCGTAGATGGACCTCCCGCCCAACGTGGGCAGGACGTCTTTGTTGAAGATTCGCAAGATCTGCGAGAGCGTACTCTGGCGGCCCTCCTTCAGGCTCAGCCTGCGGAACTCCACCCACTGATTGAACACGGCCTCAAAGGTATGCTCTGCCGCAAAACGAACAGCACGACGCTGTTGTTTACGGTGTTCATAGGGATTGATGCCTTGGGCAACCAAGGCTCGCGCCTCATCACGTCTGGCACGGGCTTCTTTGAGACTGATTTGCGGATAACTACCGAGAGACATGCGCTTCTGCACACCCGCCCAATAGTATCTGAAACGCCAGATTTTTCCGCCGCGGGCCGTCACGTTAAGCGCAAGCCCATCCGTGTCGCCTATTGTGTAGTCATTGCCGGTGATTCGGGCTTGCCGAACGGTCGTATCCGAGAGTGCCATCGCGAGCTCCTGAACAGAGTCAGGGCCAGATGCTCGTCTCGCTATCCAAGCTGCTCCAGCAAAAAACCGATTCAGTGCACATCCAAATCCAAGATCCTCATTCGGGACTTAAATCGGGACTTAAACGCACCGGATAGTGCTGGATTTCAGTGGTTCCCGCTGGAACGAAAAAAGGGCCTAAAGGCCCTGATTTCAATCACTTACAGAATTCAGTGGAACTCTGTAGCGCAATATTTGGAGCGGGAAACGAGACTCGAACTCGCGACCCCGACCTTGGCAAGGTCGTGCTCTACCAACTGAGCTATTCCCGCGTCTTGGTGTGGCGCATTCTATAGATTCAGACTACGCCGTCAACCCCTTGATTCAAAAAAGTTTTATTTCGGGTCTACATCCGTCCGCAGATGCGGCCAAGCGGCGCGCAGATATTGGATCATCGACCACAGCGTCAGGCCGGCGGATACCACCAGCAGCGCATAGCCCAACAGCACCCAGAAGCTGAAGTCCGAAGGATTCGCCAGCAGGATCACCAGCGCGAGCATCTGCGCGGCGGTTTTCCATTTGCCCAGGTTCGACACGGCGACCTGGGCGCGGGCACCCAGCTCGGCCATCCATTCACGGAGCGCCGAGACAACAATTTCGCGGCCGATGATCACCGCCGCCGGCAAGGTCAGCCAGAGGTTGCCGTGTTCCTGGACCAGCAGCACCAGGGCCACCGCGACCATCAGCTTGTCGGCCACCGGATCCAGGAAGGCACCAAACGGCGTGCTCTGCTCCAGACGTCGAGCCAGGTAACCATCCAGCCAGTCCGTCGCGGCGGCGAACGCAAAGACCGAGGCGGAGGCCATGTAGCTCCAGTGGTACGGCAAATAGAACAGCAAAATGAAGATTGGGATGAGCAGGACGCGTAGGACGGTAATCAGATTTGGGATATTCATCGGCACAACTGGCTGCGAGGTTGACGGGCATTCTACTCGCTGTGCAGGTTTGCATAAATCGACTCAGCGAGCTTTTTACTGATACCGGGTGCTTTGGCTATCTCCTCGATGCTGGCACGAGACAGCTCCTGCAATCCACCAAAATGTTTCAACAAGTCGCGGCGTCGCGTCGGGCCGACGCCTGCCACACCTTCCAGTGTAGACGTACGGCGCGTCTTGCCACGGCGGGCACGGTGTCCAGTGATGGCAAAACGGTGGGCTTCGTCGCGGATCTGCTGGATCAGGTGCAGCGCCGGAGAATCACCCTTGAGGGTGAACTCATGGGCAGCGTCGTTCAGGTACAAGGTCTCGAAACCGGCCTTGCGCGTTGCGCCCTTGGCCACGCCCAGCAAGATCAGGTCCGGCACCATCAGTTCATTGAGCACATCACGGGCCATGGACAACTGGCCTTTGCCACCGTCCACCAGGAGGATGTCTGGCAACTTGCCCTCCCCGTCCTTCAGCTTGCCGAAGCGTCGCATCAACGCCTGATGCATCGCCGCATAATCATCGCCCGGCGTGACGCCTTCGATGTTGTAACGGCGATAATCGGACTTGATCGGGCCTTCCGGACCGAACACCACGCAGGACGCCACCGTTGCCTCGCCACTGGAATGGCTGATGTCGTAGCACTCCAGCCGCTGCGGCGGCTCGTCCAGGTTGAGGACATCGGCCAGGGCCTCGAACCGCGCCGCCACGTGTTGACGGTTGGCCAGGCGCGCACCCAGGGCCTGTTCGGCGTTGGTCACGGCCAGTTGCTGCCAACGGGCACGGGTGCCACGAACGCGGTGACTGATGGTCAGTTCACGACCACGAAGCTTGTCGATGGCTTCGATCAGGGCAGGGAAATCCTCGTGGACCACGTTGACGATCAACTCGGCAGGTAAGTCGCGTTCCGGGCTGCTGATGTAGTACTGACCCAGAAATGCCGCCATGACCTCGGCCACGTCTTCCTCGATGCCCACCTGGGGAAAGAAGTTCTTGCTGCCCAGCACGCGACCGCCACGTACGCTGATCAAATGCACGCAAGCGCCACCCGGGTTGATGAACGCAGCGATCACATCGACATCACCGCTGCCCCCTTCCATGCTTTGCTGGTCCTGCACGCGGCGCAGCAGGCCAATCTGGTCGCGCAACTCGGCGGCCCGTTCGAACTCAAGGTTGACCGCCGCGTCTTCCATGGCTACCGACAATTCATCGGTCAGCGCATTGCTGCGGCCCTCCAGGAACATCACCGAGTGACGTACGTCTTCGGCGTAGACCTGCGGCTCGACAAACCCCACGCAAGGCGCCTTGCAGCGCTTGATCTGGTATTGCAGGCAGGGCCGGGTGCGATTCTTGTAATAGCTGTCTTCGCACTGGCGAACGAAAAACGTTTTCTGCAGCAGACTGAGGCTTTCACGAATCGCCCCAGCGCTGGGATAAGGACCAAAATACCGACCCTTGGCCTTTTTGGCGCCCCGATGAATGCTCAGGCGCGGAAAGGCACCGTCGGACAGAAACACATACGGGTAGGATTTATCGTCGCGCAACAGAATGTTGTACGGCGGACGCCACTCCTTGATCAGCGTCTGCTCAAGCAGCAGCGCCTCGGTTTCATTGGCGGTGATCGTTGTTTCGATTTGCGCGATGCGCCCCACCAGGGCGGCAGTCTTCGGGGCGAGACCGGTCTTGCGGAAGTAACTGGCCAGGCGTTTCTTGAGGTTCTTGGCCTTGCCGACGTACAGCAGGCGCGCCTCGCTGTCGAACATGCGGTACACGCCGGGGCGACCGCTGCAAGTGGACAGGAACGCGCTTGGATCAAACAATTCAGTCATTTTCAGGCGCTGGCATCGACCATGCCGTGGCGCACCGCCAACAGTGTCAATTCGACGTCACTGCTGATCGAAAGCTTCTCGAAGATACGGTAGCGGTAGGTGTTGACGGTTTTTGGCGACAGGCACAGCTTGTCGGAGATGATCTGCACCTTCTGGCAACCGACAATCATCAGGGCAATCTGGATTTCCCGCTCCGACAGCGCATCGAAGGGAGAATCGTTGGTTGGCTGGAATGATTTGATCGCCAATTGCTGGGCGATTTGTGGGCTGATGTAGCGTTGCCCGGCAAAAACCAGGCGAATGGCCTGGACCATCTCGTTCAAGCCAGCGCCCTTGGTGAGGTAGCCCGCCGCACCCGCCTGCAACAACCGGGTGGGGAACGGATCCTCTTCACACACGGTCACCGCGACCACCTTGATGTCCGGGTGACTGCGCAGCAGCTTGCGCGTGGCCTCAAGGCCGCCGATGCCAGGCATCTTGACGTCCATCAACACCACGTCGGGTTTCAATTCACGCGCCTTGATCAGGGATTCTTCCCCGGATTCAGCCTGGCCAACTACCTGCAGGCCATCGATGTCAGCCAGCATTCGTGTAATGCCCGTACGGACGAGATCATGGTCATCGACCACTAACACCCTAATCAAGCAGACACCTCACGATTTGGTCTTATTTGGGTTGCACAACACCTTAGCAAAAAGCATCCGGCAGACCTAGCGCAAAGGAACAGATAAAAGTTACAACACATCTTTATTGGCACAACGTCCGAGGCTTCAGGCACCGACGTCTCGCTGCATCCTCAGGAAACACTCATCCTCGCCCACGACGCGCAGGCCCATGCGTTCGTACAACGCCCTGGCCGGATTATCCTTGAACACCGTCAGGCGCAGCGCCGGGCGACGCTCCAACCCTACCAGCCCCCAAACCTGTCCGATCGCCCAGGTACCAGCGCCCTGCCCGCGAAACGCCTCGCCGATCTGCAACTCCCGGATATACAACGCTCGGGCATCACGACTGAGACTGACGAAGCCCAGCGCCTGGCCGGCACGACTGATTATCCAGCTCTGGCGAATGATCCAGGCCAGATCGAATGCTTCGTCCTGCCAGAGCAAATCATGCTTGAGGTAATAAGGAAGCATGTTGTCGCAGGTCAGCTGCCGGGCGAAATCGATGTCCCCGGCCGTTGCCACACGCCACTCGAAACTCATGAACACCTCATCAACGCACTGCCACCGGCACGACTTGCCCTACCCAACCGCTGGCGTCGCGGCGGGCGATCACCAACAGCTCCCCCGTGCCTGGCGCTGTCGCGAGCAGCGAACCGTCCGGGCCCCAGATAGCACTGCGACCAGCCGATTCCCAGCCTCCGGTAGCGCCGCCATGATTGGCCATCAGCACGGCCATGGCATGCTGCCGGGCGTATCCTTGCAGCAATGCCGTATCGGGCACGTAGCCCCCCTCGGTGATCAACACCCCCGCCGCATACAGCGTAGCGCCCTGCCCGGCTGCCGCGGCAGCATGGCTGGCGTGGGAAAAATCGGCGCATACGGCCAGGGCGATGTAATCCTGCCCCATCGCCAGTATCGAGCCGCCATGCCCCGGGGCGAAGGTGACTTCTTCCCCAGGGTGCAGATGCTGCTTGCTGTACACCTCGAGGGAACCGTCCGCGCCAAGGACCAACGCGCCGATCAACACCGGGGCGTCCGCCGACAGGCGAATCGGCATGCCCACTACCGCCGTCAAGCCGAGCTCACGCGCCAACTCGCGCAGCGGTTGCAGTACGGCATCGTCCGCCAGGATGGCCAGGTCCGCCGCCAGGCCACGTTCGTAGCCGGTGAGCGACAGCTCAGGAAACACTAGCAACTGCACGCCCTGTTCGACGGCAGCCTGCATGAAACGCTGATGACACCTGACGTTGGCGCGAATATCCCCCGCGATGGAGATCGACTGGGCGGTGGCGAAGATTGGAGCGGTCATAGGTCATCCTGGGAGGCGCTGCAAACTTGAAGTTTGTCATAAAGCCCAGCGGACTCAAGCCGAGGCGAACAATTGCATGCCCTCGATAGCATTTTCTGATTGAACGGGCGCACCGTCCTCAAGTAAGCTCAGGGCCATTCATCGGAGACAGACCATGCTCAACGCCCTCTCACCGCTTCAAACCGCCAGCGCCCCGCGCTCGGTTGCGGCTGCCTGGGCGAACAGCGTTCAAACTCCGGTCAGCTTGTATTTTGGGTATTGGTTTAGCCACTGGCGCGCCTGATACCCAACCGGCGCCCACTTTAAACGGGTCGCCTTCCAGAGTTTTCAAACCCCCGGTCGGCCTCCCGACCGGGGGTTTTGTTTTTCAGGCCACACACATTTGCAGCACCAGACAACTTGAGGATTGAGCCATGAACTACGCCACTTTTTACCGTTACGACAGTTTTTCCGCCTGGCGATTTACCAGCCACCGCTCGGGACAGCCTGCCGCCTCCGATCGGTCACCTACCGGTGGCAAGCCTCAATTGCGGGCCAATCCGGCCAATTGTCGAACACCCCTCTAGGGCCGGCCCGCGGGAACGAACCCGCTGCTCGTCCAGGAAGCCAGATCATGAATTCGTCCATCTCCGCTTTGCCGCTGTCCACGCTCAACCCTGCCAACGAAGCCCTGACCCTGCGTCTGCCGAGCTCGTTGCAACTCAAGCACCAATTGCCGCTCAGCACCGCGTTGAGCCACCAAGTGAGCGCCCATCGCCAGGCTATCCGCGCGATCCTCGACGGTGAGGACTCCCGCCTGCTGGTCATCGTCGGTCCCTGCTCGATCCACGACCCCAAATCCGCCCTCGAATACGCCGCCAACCTGGCTCGCGTGGCCCATGAAGTGAGCGACAGCATGCTGCTGGTCATGCGCGCCTACGTGGAAAAGCCCCGCACGACCGTGGGCTGGAAAGGCTTGGCCTACGATCCTGGCCTGGATGGCAGCGATGACATGGCCGCCGGCCTGACCTTGTCCCGGGAACTGATGCGCGAAATGTTGCAACTGGGCTTGCCTGTCGCCACCGAATTATTGCAACCCATGGCCGCCAGCTACTTCGATGACCTGCTCAGTTGGGTCGCCATCGGTGCGCGCACCACCGAGTCGCAGATCCACCGGGAAATGGCCAGCGGCCTGGGCATGCCCGTGGGGTTCAAGAACGGCACGGACGGCGGGGTCGGCATTGCCTGCGATGCCATGCGCTCTGCCGCCCATCCCCATCGGCATTTCGGCGTGGACAGCCAGGGGCATCCGGCGATCATCCAGACACCGGGCAACCCCGACACCCACTTGGTGCTGCGCGGCGGCCATCGCGGGCCGAACTACGACCAGCAGAGCGTCACGCAGGTACACCACGACCTGACCCGCCTCAAGATACCGGCGCGGATCATGGTGGACTGCAGCCACGCCAACAGCGGCAAAGACCCGCTGCGCCAACCGCAGGTGTTCAATGACGTGCTGGAACAACGACTGCAAGGGAACCGCTCCCTGATCGGCATGATGCTCGAAAGCCATCTGTTCGAAGGCTGCCAGCCGCTGGGCCCGTCGATGCGCTACGGCGTCTCGATCACCGATGGTTGCCTGGGCTGGGAGTCCACCGAGCAGCTGTTGCGCGATGCTCATCACAGGTTGCAATTGCCAGCCTGAGATCCCGAGACACCAGAGGGCGGCGCAGACCTTGTGGGAGCGAGCTCCCGCAAGGTTGTGCAGGCCTTCGTTCAGCCTGGCGCCTTGGAACGCACCTGGACCGTCACCCACTCGGACCGCTGGCTGACGTCATCCAGGCGCTCGACCTGATAGAACACGTTCACCGACCTGTCGCGCTGCGCCTGCCAATACCAGGCAGGAATCACAAACACCAGCGGCCGACCTGCCGTGGCCTCGGTGATTTCGCGTTCAAGCACATAGGCGGAGTTGCCATTGCACTGCAACCCGACCCACTCGCCCGCCTCCAGCCCGGGGTCATCGATGACAACCGTCACCCCTTCTTGCAGGTCGTCGACCTCCAGCCACCCAGCGTTCATCTCCCGAATCTGAAGGGCCTTCAACGCAGGGCGCAGCAGCGGACCGATGTGCAACGACAAGGGCTCGGCACGACGCACCGAATGCCCACGCCTGACGACATAGGCCAGGACCAGATCGTGTCCCACATAGGGAGCGATCAACGAGTGGTCGATCCAGAGCGATACCTCGCGGCCAACCGCATGAGCTTCTATATCCAGCACATCGCGCCACAGCGCGTTGGAATCCTTGCTGGCAGTCAGGATCAAGCGATCGCCAACCGCCATCCTGGCGTAGGGCCGAATGCTCACCCAGGTTCCGTCAGGCACCCGATTCGGATCGAGACTGCCGCCTACCGCATCGTTGGCAATGGCAGGCAGCAGTTGCGGCGATGCATCGCCGATCTCCAGTTGCAGGTGTTCTGAAACCAACGTGCCCGGCAATCGTTTGCCCATCACCTGGTAGGAGATCTCCAGCGAGCCACCGTCCAACTCGGCGATATGCGGTTCGCGCACGACGAACACGACGTCTCGCCCTACTTGCCGCTCCGTGACGAACCCGGCCACTTCATGCCGGTAAGGCTCACCCTCGTTGTTGAGCCCATGCCAACGCAGCAGCACCTCATCCCCGCACGTCATCATGGGATAAGGTTTGACGGTAACGACGGTCTTGCGCCAAGCGGGGTTGATCACCCCGTCCCTGGCCGCAGCCAGGACCGGTGGCGACAGCCTTGTTCCTGAGGTTGAGCGGGATCGTTGAAGAGAGGGGTAAGTGATCATATGCAGGCTCCAGTCCTTGGATGAAGGCACCGTTTGCATAACGGTGCTCGATGGAGCTATTAAACCCCACTCGCGCCAAACCCACAGCCAGACAAGACGACAACGGCGGTGGTCCCTGGCGTTCAAAGATGTAGCTGCATACGACCCGGGTTATAGGAGACCGCCTATACCTTTTGCCACTGTCGGGTTATTTCCCACTTTTCCCACTATTTCTATTCCGGTTTCCCCGGCCCAACGCGGTTTCTTCCTACACCATCCATTTCAGGCCTGGATTAGAGTGAGGTCGCAAATTCATCGTGAACCTCTTCGAAAAAGGTACGAACATGCAACGGAATGCAACCACTCAATTTCCCATCCTGTTGATCCATGGGTTGTTCGGGTTTGACAGGGTCGGCGGTTTCGAACTTTTCCATGGCATCAAACAAGCCCTACGCGCAGGCGGTGCCCGGGTGTTCATCCCGAACTTGTCAGCCACCCATTCCAACGAGGCCAGAGGCGAACAACTGTTGGCGCAGATCGATCGGGTCCTGGTCGGCACCGGCACCACTCGGGTCAACCTGATCGGCCACAGCCAGGGTGCGCTGGCCTCCCGGTATGCTGGCGCGCTGGCACCCGACAGGGTGGCCTCGGTCACGTCGGTCAGCGGCCCTAACCATGGCTCCGAGCTGGCCGACTTCCTGCACAAGGCCCTTACCCCCGGACGGCTGCCAGGGCATGTGGCAAGGGGCGTCGCCACGCTGTTCGCCGATTTCATCTCGTTTCTGGACGGCCAGGCGCAGCTATCGCCGGCCGCCGTCGCCGCACTGGCGGCACTGACCACTGAAGGCGTGGGCGCCTTCAATGACAAATACCCTCAAGGCCTGCCAAAGCACTGGGGCGGGAACGGTCCGGACAGGGTCAACGGCGTGCGCTACTACTCATGGAGCGGCACGCTGCGAGAGTCGACGGATAAAGAACAAGGACCTCTGCAGGTTTTCTGCCGCGCCTTTTCCGAATACTTCATCACCGAAGCCGGGCAAAACGACGGCCTGGTCGGGCGTTTCAGTTCGCACTTGGGCAAGGTCATTCGCTCCGACTACCCCATGGACCACATGGAGGCTATCAACCCAGCAGGCACCACAGAGCTTTACCTGCGCCACGCCGAGCGCCTGCGCAAAGCTGGCCTTTGATCGCCGGACCCAAGGTTTTGACGCATTTTTAACAACACCCCGTTAATGAATCCGGTAGGCTCAACACCTTTAAATACAGCGAAAGGAATTTCCCCCATGGCCAAAGCCACTGCCCGCCACATCCTGGTTTCCACTGAAGACAAGTGCAACGAACTCAAGGCCCAGATCGAAGCTGGCGCCGATTTCGCCGAAGTAGCCAAGACCAACTCCTCCTGCCCATCCAGCCGTCAGGGCGGCGACCTGGGTTCGTTCGGCCCGGGCCAGATGGTCAAGGAATTCGACACTGTGGTATTCAGCGCACCGATCAATGTGGTCCAAGGCCCGGTCAAGACCCAATTCGGCTACCACCTGCTGGAAGTCACCAGCCGTCAGGACTGATGACCCCTAGTGGGAGCACGGCTTGCCCGCGATGAACGATGACGCGGAACAGCTGTTGGACCGCGGCGCGGCAATTGCGGGCAAGCCTTGCTCCCACAGGACTTGCTCCCACGCATAGCTCCCTTCGCCATAAGCGCTGGCGATACAGACGCCGCTCGCGTACAAATCGTTTCATCGATCATCCGGCTCTAAGGCTGACAATGCGACTGGCGTTCCCTTCCCTGTTATTGACTGCCGTGGTCCTGCTGACAGGCGCCGTCGGCGTCGATGCAGCACCGCAACATGCCCTGACCGTCTATGGCGAACCGGCCAAATATGCCGAAGGCTTCAGCCACTTCGCCTACACCAATCCCCAGGCCCCCAAAGGCGGGACCATGCGCCGCTCGGCCATCCAGATCGGCCATTTCGACCATCTGCTGCCGTATATCGACAAAGGCATCGGGGTCAGCCAGATCGATGGCCTACTGTATTCGCCACTGGCCCAGCGCTCGTTGGATGAACCCTATACCGTCTACGGTCTGGTGGCGCAGAAGATGGAGCGGGCTGACGATGGCCTGTCGCTGCGCTTCTACCTGAACCCCAAGGCACGCTTCGCCGATGGCAAGCCCATCACCGCCCAGGACGTGCGCTACAGCTTCGAGCTGTTGATGACCCAGGGCAGTCTGAGCTATCGCACCCAGTTAGCGGCGGTCAAGGACGTCGTGGTCGAGAACGAGCGCACCGTTCGCTTCAACTTCAAGAACAACGAAAGCCGCACCCTGCCCCTGGACATCGCCACCCTGCCAGTCTTTCCCGAACATTGGTGGAAGAGCCGCGATTTCGCCAGCGGCGGCGGTTACGAGGCGCCACTGGGCAGTGGCCCCTACCGGGTGAGCAAGGTCGATTCCGGGCGCAGCATTACCTTCAAGCGCAATGCCAATTGGTGGGGCAAGGACCTGCCGGTCAGTCGTGGGCTCTACAATTTCGACCATTTCAGAATCGAGTATTTTGGCGACATCGACGTCGCCCGCCAGGTGCTGCGCGGCGGCGCCTATGATTACAACCGTGAATTCTCTGCCACCGGTTATTCCATTGGCTATGACAGTCTGGCCCTGCAGGATGGTCGCCTGCAAAAGGCCCACCTGGCCACCGAGGCCCCCCAAACCGCCCAGGGTTTCGTCTTCAACCTGCAAAAACCGCAGTTCCAGGACCGCCGCGTGCGCCAGGCCCTGGCCATGCTCTGGGACTTCGAATGGAGCAACCGCCAGATGATGCGCAACCTCTATGTGCGTCAGCAGAGTTACTTTTCCAACACCGACCTTGCCGCCCGGAAACTGCCCGATGCCGGCGAGCTGGCGATTCTCGAGCCCTTGCGCGGGCAGATTCCCGACGAAGTCTTCACCCAAGTCTTCCAGGCCCCGAAAACCGACGGCAGTGGCGTGATCCGCGACAAACAACTGCAAGCCCTGGCGCTGCTGGAACAGGCCGGCTGGAAACCCGACGGCGACCGCTTGGTGAATGCCGAGGGCGAGCCGCTGAGCTTCACGTTCCTGAACACTCAGAACAGTGTCGACCGCCTGCTGCTGCCCTACAAACGAACCCTGGCGCAAATCGGCATCGACATGAGCATCCGCCGTATCGACGCGTCCCAGTACGTCAATCGCCTGATGAGTCGCGACTACGACATGATCATTACCGGTTACCCCGTCAGCACATCGCCGGGCATGGAGCTCTACAACTACTTCGGCTCAGCGGCCGCCAACGACCCGGGGGCCAACAACTACATGGCCTTGAAGAACCCGGCGGTGGACGCGCTGATCGACGGGCTGGTCAAGGCCACCACCCAAGCCGACATGCTGCACCATGCCCACGCCCTGGACCGGGTGCTGCAATGGAATTACTACTGGATCCCCAACTATTACCCGCCAGGCAGCTCGACCGCGTGGTGGAACCGCTTCGGTATCCCGAAAGTACAGGCCAGCAATGACGAAGCCATCGAAAGCTGGTGGGAAGTGAGCACCACACCGTTGACCAACGAGCAGATGCGCGCCGAACGCATCAGACGCGGCGCCCCTGGAGGGGCGCATTGATGTGGGCTTATATCGCGCGGCGCCTGTTGCTGATCATCCCCACACTGGTGATTATCCTACTGGTGAACTTCGTCATCGTGCAGGCCGCGCCCGGCGGGCCGGTGGAACAGGCCATCGCCCAGCTGCAAGGCATCGGCGGCACCGGCGTCGGCAGTTCGGGTAATGCCATGACCGGCAGCTCCCGCGCCAGTCGCGGCCTGGATCCGCAACTGATCAAGGACATCGAGAAACAATACGGCTTCGATAAACCGGCCCACGAACGCCTGTGGCTGATGCTCGGCAGCTATGCCCGTCTCGACTTCGGCAAGAGCTTCTTCCGCGGCGCAACGGTCACCGACCTGATCCTGGAAAAGATGCCGGTGACCATTTCCCTCGGGCTCTGGGCGACGCTGATCACTTACCTGGTGTCGATCCCCCTGGGCATCCGCAAGGCTGTGCGTCACGGCTCGGCATTCGATGTGTGGAGCAGCACAGCGATCATCATTGGTTATGCGATGCCGGCATTCCTCTTCGCGATGTTCCTGATCGTCGTGTTCGCCGGCGGCACCTCGCTGAACTGGTTTCCGGTGCGTGGGCTGGTGTCGGACAACTTCGAGTCGCTGTCGACGCTGGGCAAGATCGCCGACTACTTCTGGCACCTGGTGCTGCCAGTCACGTCGCTGGTGATCGGCGGCTTCGCCACCCTGACGATCCTGACCAAGAACTCGTTCCTCAATGAAATCACCCGCCAGTACGTGGTCACCGCGCGAGCCAAGGGCATGAGTGAGCGACGGGTCCTGTACGGCCATGTGTTCCGCAATGCGATGCTGCTGGTGGTATCGGGTATTCCCCAGGCATTCATCAGCGTGTTCTTCGCCGGCTCCTTGTTGATCGAGGTGATTTTTTCCCTCGACGGCCTGGGACGCATGAGCTACGAAGCCGCGGTGGCCCGGGATTATCCGGTGGTGTTCGGCTCGCTGTTCATCTTTACGCTGTTCGGCCTGCTGATCAAACTCATCGGCGACCTCTGCTACACCCTGGTGGACCCGCGCATCGACTTCGCTGCGAGGAACGCCTGATGTTCAAGTTTTCCCCCTTGGGCCACCGGCGCTTCGAACGTTTCAAGAAGAACCGTCGGGGCTGGTGGTCGCTGTGGCTGTTCATCGGCCTGTTCATCCTGAGCCTGGGTGGCGAGTTGATCGCCAATGACAAGCCGCTGGTGGTCAGCTACCAGGGCTCACTGTATTTCCCGGTATTCAAGCGCCATACCGAACGGGAGTTTGGTGGACAGCTGCCATTCCAGGCCGACTACCGCAGCAGTTACGTGCAGAACCTGATCCACAAGGACGGCGGCTGGCTGTGGTTTCCACCGATCCCGTTCAGCGACGACACGCCCAATTACGACCTCAATCAGCCGGCCCCGAGCCCTCCCTCATCGCAGAACTGGCTGGGCACCGATGACCAATCCCGGGACGTGCTGGCCCGGGTGATCTTCGGCGCGCGGGTGTCGATCCTGTTCGCCCTGGCCCTGACCGCCATCAGCGCACTGATCGGCATCGCCGCCGGTGCGCTGCAGGGGTATTACGGTGGCTGGGTGGATTTGCTGGGGCAACGCTTGCTGGAAGTCTGGTCCGGACTGCCGGTGCTCTACCTGCTGATCATTTTGTCCGGCTTCGTGGAGCCGAATTTCTGGTGGCTGCTGGGGATCATGGCGCTGTTTTCCTGGCTGGCCCTGGTGGATGTGGTCCGCGCCGAGTTCCTGCGCGGGCGCAACCTCGAATACGTGAAAGCCGCCCGGGCCCTGGGTTTGTCGGACCGCAAGGTGATCGTGCGGCATATCCTGCCCAACGCGATGAACGCCACCCTGAGCTACCTGCCCTTCATCCTCACCGGGGCGATCTCCACCCTCACCGCCCTGGATTTCCTTGGTTTCGGCATGCCGGCCGGCAGTGCATCGCTGGGCGAATTGATCGCCCAGGGCAAGCAGAACCTGCAAGCACCGTGGCTGGGGCTGACGGCGTTTTTCACCCTGGCGCTGATTCTTTCTCTACTGGTGTTTATCGGCGAGGCGTTGCGAGACGCGTTCGATCCTCGATCTTGAAACGGCCATGAAGCGGAACCTTGAGATGAGCGACAACCTGATCGAAATCCGCGACCTGAGCGTGGCCTTCAACGACCAGACCGTGGTGCGCAACCTGTGCCTGGACATCCGCCCTGGCGAATGCCTGGCCCTGGTGGGCGAGTCCGGCTCCGGCAAGTCAGTGACGGCCCACTCGATCCTGCAATTGCTGCCCGAAACAGAAGCCCGCACCACCGGCAGCATTCGCTATCGCGGCCAGGAACTGCTGGGCGCCGATACCACAGCCCTGCGAAAGCTGCGCGGCAACCGGATCGCGATGATCTTCCAGGAGCCGATGACCTCGCTGAACCCGCTGCACAGCGTCGAGAAGCAGATCGGTGAAACCCTGATGCTGCACCGGGGCCTGGGCGGCAAAGCGGCGCGCCAGCGCATTCTGGAACTGCTGGCCCTGGTGGGCATCCGGAAACCCGCCGAACGCCTCAAGGCCTATCCCCATCAACTGTCCGGCGGCCAGCGGCAACGGGTGATGATCGCCATGGCCCTGGCCTGCGAGCCGGAACTGTTGATTGCCGACGAACCGACCACCGCACTGGACGTGACCGTGCAGCGCAAGATCCTGCTGCTGCTCAAGTCCCTGCAGCAACGGCTCGGCATGTCCTTGCTGCTGATCAGCCACGACCTCAACCTGGTGCGCAGCATCGCCCAACGGGTGTGCGTGATGAAGGCTGGGGAAATCGTCGAACAGGCGCCTTGCGAAACCCTGTTCAGCGCACCGAAACATCCCTACAGCTGCGAGCTGCTGCATGCCGAACCGGAAGGCGAAGCCCTGCCCCGGGACGAGCGCGAAAACGTGTTGCAGGTACAGGACCTGCACGTGAGTTTTCCCTTGGGCGGCGGGCTGTTCCAGCGCAAGGAATACCTGCGCGCCGTGGACGGTATCAGCCTTAGCATCCAGCGCGGCAAGACCCTGGGCATCGTCGGCGAATCCGGTTCCGGCAAGTCCACGCTCGGCCAGGCGATCCTGCGGCTGATCGACTCCAAAGGCAGCATCCACTTCCAGGGCCAGGCCCTCGACCAGCTGTCGCACAAGGCACTGCGGCCGTGGCGCAAGCAAATGCAGGTGGTGTTCCAGGACCCGTTCGGCAGCCTCAGCCCGCGTATGTCGGTGCAGCAGATCATCAGCGAAGGCCTTGAAGTCCACCAGCCTTCCAGCGCCGAACAGTGTGAAGCCCGGGTGATCCAGGCCCTCAAGGAGGTCGGCCTCGACCCTTCGACCCGTCATCGTTACCCCCACGAGTTCTCCGGCGGCCAGCGCCAGCGTATTGCCATTGCCCGGGCCTTGGTGCTCAAGCCGGCGTTGATTCTGCTGGACGAACCGACCTCGGCACTGGACCGCACCGTGCAGAAACAAGTCGTTGCCCTGCTCCGCCAGCTCCAGGAGAAGTACGACTTGACCTACCTGTTCATCAGCCATGACCTCGCGGTGGTCCGTGCCTTGGCCCACGACATGATCGTGATCAAGGACGGCAAAGTGGTCGAGCAAGGCGCCAGTCATGACGTGTTCGACTCGCCCCAGCATCCCTATACCAAGGAGTTGTTGGCGGCGGCGCATCCGGGCTGGGCATAATCGGCGTTATGCAGTTGGACCGCGTCGCGGCCTTCGCGAGCAAGTCGAAGAGGCCCGAACAGAACCCACACATTCTGGAACTATCATGAACCCCACCGAAAGCCTCAAGGATTACAAGCGCGTCCGCACGCTGGCGATCCGCTCGTTGTTCGAGATCATCGAGCAGTCCAGCGAAGGTACGGTGATTGTCGACCGTGACGCGAATATCGTCTGGATGAACGAACGCTACGCCCGCCGCTTCGGCCTGAACTCGGCGCAGGAGGCGATTGGCCGGGCATGCGAAAGCGTGATTCCCAGCAGCCTGTTGCGCGAAGTGGTGCGCACCGGACGCCCGATTCTGCTGGACATGCAGGACACGCCCAAGGAGCCGTTGGTGGTGATGCGCCTGCCGATCCACGACAGCGTCGGAGCCGTGATCGGTGCCATCGGTTTTGCCTTGTTCGACGAGCTGCGCAGCCTGTCACCCATGCTCAAGCGCTACCTGAGCATGCAGGAAGAACTGGCCTCGACCCGCTCGCTGCTGCGGGCACGACAAACCAAATACAACTTTGCCCATTTCATCGGCACCAGCAACGCCGGCCTTGAGGTCAAACGCCGTGCCCGACGCAGCGCCAGCGCTGATTCGCCGGTGCTGCTGCTCGGCGAAACCGGCACCGGCAAGGAACTGCTGGCCCAGGCCATCCACAGTGCTTCGCCGCGCGCGCACAAGGCGTTCGTCAGCATCAACAGCGCGGCGATTCCTGAATCGCTGCTGGAAGCCGAATTTTTCGGCACCGCCCCAGGGGCCTTTACCGGGGCCGACCGCAAGGGTCGCGCCGGCAAGCTGCAAATTGCCCAGGGCGGCACGCTGTTCCTCGACGAAATCGGCGACATGCCGCTGCCGCTGCAAAGCAAACTGCTGCGAGTGCTCCAGGAAAAGGAATACGAACCGGTGGGCTCCAACGAGGTGCTGCAAAGCGACGTGCGGGTGATCGCTGCCACCTCCATGGACCTGGAAGCGGCGATCAAGCGCGGAGAGTTTCGCGCCGACCTGTATTACCGCCTCAACGTACTGCCGATCCAGGTCCCGCCGTTGCGCGAACGCCTGGATGACTTGCCGGCCTTAAGCGAAGCGATCCTTGAAGAACTGCGCAGCCAGCACGAATTGAACCGCGCAGCCCTCGACCTGCTGCGGCAACACGCCTGGCCGGGCAACATCCGTGAACTGCGCAACGTGCTGGAGCGGGCCGCACTGCTCAGCGATGACCCGGTGCTCACGGCGGTGGACATCCGCGCCGCCATCGGCACCTTCATACCGGTAACCCACACGGCAAGCCCGTCCCTGGAACCGCTGTCGCAAGAAACTTTCAGCCAGGCCCGGGCACGATTCGACCGGCAGTTGATCGAAACCACCCTCGCGCAATGCGGGGGCAAAGTGGTTGAAGCGGCCGAGCGGTTGGGGTTGGGGCGGTCGACGTTGTACAAGAAGATGGTGGCGTTGGGGATTGCCTAGTCTCAATAAAGAGATTTAATTCTCTATATATAGATAGCTCCTTTGGAGCCCTTCGCGCTCATCGCGAGCAGGCTCGCTCCCACATGGGATGGCGTTTCTCCTGTTCAACGCGGTCAACTGTGGGAGCGAGCCTGCTCGCGATGAGGCCAACCCTGCCAAAAAAATCTCAAAACAGAGACAAGCCTCTCATTCCCGCCCCACAACCTCAAACAATTTCCTTATATTTCAGCCAGTTACGCACCTGGCACAAAACTCGCTAAAGCCCCCTCCACAGCGTCACCACAACAATAACAATCCAGGAGACACACCATGAGTGTGATCATTGCCTTGGCAGCCCTCACGCTGCTGATGGTCGCCGCCTACCGTGGCTACAGCGTTATCCTCTTTGCCCCCATCGCCGCCCTCGGCGCCGTCCTGCTCACCGACCCGTCCGCCGTCGCCCCTGCCTTCACCGGGGTGTTCATGGAAAAAATGGTCGGCTTCATCAAGCTGTATTTCCCGGTGTTCCTGCTCGGCGCGGTGTTCGGCAAGTTGATCGAGCTGTCGGGGTTCTCCCGCGCCATCGTTGCCGCGGCGATTCGCTTGCTGGGGACGCGCCAGGCCATGCTGGTGATCGTGCTGGTCTGTGCCTTGCTGACCTATGGCGGCGTGTCGCTGTTCGTCGTGGTGTTCGCGGTGTACCCGTTCGCCGCCGAGATGTTCCGCCAGAGTAATATCCCCAAGCGCCTGATCCCGGCCACCATCGCCCTCGGCGCATTCTCGTTCACCATGGACGCCCTGCCTGGCACGCCGCAGATCCAGAACATCATCCCCAGCACGTTCTTCAACACCACCGCCTGGGCCGCACCGTGGCTGGGCGTGATCGGCACGCTCTTCGTGTTCAGCCTCGGCATGCTGTTCCTGCAACGCCAGCGCAACAAGGCCCAGCGCACGGGCGAAGGCTACGGCTCCGAGTTGCGCAACGAGCCGGAAACCGCCGAAGACATCAAGCTGCCGAACCCCTGGATCGCTGTTTCGCCACTGCTGGCGGTAGGGCTCATGAACCTGTTGTTCACCCAGTGGATTCCCCAGTGGTATGGCAAAACCCACAGCCTGGCGCTGCCGGGCATGGCGACGCCAGTGACCAGCGACATCGCCAAGCTCACCGCGATCTGGGCGGTGCAGGCGGCATTGCTGGTGGGCATCATCATGGTCTTGCTGTTCGGTTTCCGGACCATTCGCAGCAAACTGGCCGAAGGCAGCAAGAGCGCCGTGGGCGGCGCATTACTGGCGGCGATGAACACCGCTTCGGAATACGGCTTCGGCGCGGTCATCGCATCCTTACCGGGTTTCCTGGTACTGGCCGACTGGCTCAAGAACATTCCCAACCCACTGGTCAACGAAGCGGTGACCGTCACGCTGTTGGCGGGCATCACCGGCTCCGCCTCGGGGGGTATGAGCATCGCTTTGGCGGCGATGTCCGAAACCTTTATCAACGCTGCCCACGCCGCCAACATTCCCCTGGAAGTGCTACACCGGGTGGCCGCCATGGCCAGCGGCGGCATGGACACCCTGCCCCACAACGGCGCCGTGATTACCTTGCTGGCCGTCACCGGGTTGACCCACCGCGAAGCCTATAAAGACATTTTCTGCATTACGCTGATCAAGACCCTCGCGGTGTTCTTCGTGATCGGTACGTTCTACGCCACTGGCATTGTATGAGGCTCCCATGACGACAGTTCTTTCGGGCAAAACGGCCCTGGTCACCGGCTCTACCAGCGGCATCGGCCTGGGCATCGCCTTGAGCCTGGCCAAGGCCGGGGCCAACCTGGTCCTCAACGGCTTTGGCGATGCCTCGGCAGTGATCGCCGAGGTGAAACAGTTCGGCGGCAAGGTCGGCCATCATCCGGCCGACGTCAGCGACCCGGCACAGATCGCCGACATGCTCGCCTACGCCGAGCGCGAGTTCGGCGGCGTGGACATCCTGGTGAACAACGCCGGGATCCAGCACGTGGCCGCCGTGGAGGATTTCCCGGTGGAACGCTGGGACTCGATCATTGCCATCAACCTGTCCTCAGTGTTCCACGCCACCCGCCTGAGCCTGCCGGGCATGCGTGCCAAGGGCTGGGGACGGATTATCAACGTCGCCTCGGTGCACGGTCAGGTCGGCTCGGTGGGCAAGGCGGCGTATGTCGCGGCCAAGCATGGGGTGATCGGTTTGACCAAGGTGGTCGGCCTGGAAACCGCCACCAGCAACGTGACCTGCAACGCTATCTGCCCGGGCTGGGTGCTGACACCGCTGGTGCAAAAACAGATCGATGATCGCATTGCCGCCGGCGTCGATCCGCAGCAGGCACAGCACGATCTGTTGGCCGAGAAACAGCCGTCCCTGGCATTCGTCACCCCGCCGCAACTGGGGGAGCTGGTGCTGTTCCTGTGCAGCGAAGCCGGCAGCCAGGTGCGCGGCGCGGCGTGGAATATCGATGGTGGATGGTTGGCTCAGTAAATCCCTTGCGATCCCTTGTGACGAGGGGGATTCATCCCCTTGCTCCCACAGAGTGGAGATAAATCTCCTCGCCACAAGGTTGGGTCGCTCTATAGTTTGTGTGTACACAAAAAAAACAAGAGGCACCCCATGTCCGACATCCTCTGGCAACCCAGCCCCGAACGCATCGCCCAGTCGCGCATGAACGCCTTTCGCCAGTTCGTCAACGCGCGACATCACCTGCAACTGAACGACTACCCAACCCTGCACGCCTGGAGCATCGACCAGCGCGAGGCCTTCTGGCAGGCCATCGTCGATTTCTTCGAGATTCGCTTTCACCAGACGCCCGATGCGGTATTGGTGGAAGGTTCGCAAATGCCCAGCGCCCAGTGGTTCCCTGGCGCCACGCTGAACTTCGCCGAACACCTGCTGCGCCGCCGCGATGACGCCGTCGCGGTGGTGGCGCTCGACGAAAACGGCGGCCAGGAACAACTGACCTGGGCCGAACTCGCCGCCCATGTCGCTGGCCTGCAAGCAAGTCTGAAAGCCGCCGGCGTCACTCAGGGCGATCGGGTCGCCGCTTGCATGCCCAACACCTGGCAGACCCTGGTCGGCATGCTCGCCACCACCAGCCTGGGCGCTATCTGGTCGTGTTCCTCACCCGACTTCGGAACCCAAGGCGTCATCGACCGGTTCGGCCAGATCGAACCCAAGGTGCTGATCACCTGCGCCGGTTATCGCTACGCTGGCAAGGCCATCGACCAGCGGGCCAAGGTCAATGAAATCCTCGAACGGCTACCGTCGCTGCAGCAACTGATCGTGTTGCCATATGCGCTGCCGGACGTGCGCGTCGAGGCCTTCAAGACCTCGGCCGCTGTCGCGCTGTGGAACAACTTTTATCAACCCGGTGGCGAACCGACGTTCGTCAGCGTGCCCTTCGATCACCCGCTGTACATCCTGTATTCCAGCGGCACGACCGGCGTGCCGAAGTGCATCGTCCATGGCACCGGTGGCGTGCTGCTGCAACACGTCAAGGAACATGGCCTGCACGTCGACCTCGGGCCCGAGGATCGGCTGTTCTACTACACGACCTGCGGTTGGATGATGTGGAACTGGCTGGTGTCGGCCCTCGCCGTGGGCAGCACAGTGGTGCTCTACGACGGTTCGCCGTTCCACCCTGGCCACGAGCGCTTGCTCGACTTGATCGATCAGCAGCGCATCAGCGTCTTCGGCACCAGTCCCAAGTTCCTTGCCGCCCTGGAAAGCGAGGACCTCAAGCCCCGCCAGACCCACCGCCTCGACAGCCTGAAAACCCTCCTTTCCACCGGTTCGGCGCTGGCACCCCATAGCTACGATTACGTGTACCGCGACGTCAAGCCCGACGTCTGCCTGGCCTCGATGTCCGGCGGCACCGACATTGTGTCCTGCTTCGTCAACGGCAACCCGCTGTCACCGGTGCGCCGGGGCGAAATGCAGGGCAAGAGCCTGGGCATGGCCGTGCAGGTCTGGAACGAGGCCGGTAAACCGATCATTGGAGAAAAGGGTGAGTTGGTGTGCACCCGGCATTTCCCGGCGATGCCCATTGGCTTGTGGAACGACCCTCGGCAGGAAAAACTTCGCGCCTCCTACTTCGCCCAGTTTCCCGGGGTGTGGGCTCAAGGTGACTACGCCGAAGAACTGCCCCACGGCGGTTTCTTGATCCATGGACGCTCCGACGCCGTGCTCAACCCCGGCGGCGTGCGCATCGGCACGGCGGAAATCTATCGGCAGGTGGAAAAAGTCGAGCAAGTGCTGGACTGCGTCGCCATCGGCCAACAATGGCAGGGCGATGTCCGGGTGGTGCTGTTCGTGCGCCTGCGCGATGGCGTGATACTGGATGAAGCCCTGGAGCAACGGATCCGTCAGGTCATCCGGGCCAACACCACACCGCGTCATGTGCCGGCGAAGATCCTCGCGGTCAGTGATATTCCACGGACCATCAGCGGCAAGGTGGTGGAGCTGGCGGTGCGCAATGTGGTGCATGGCGAGGTGGTGAAGAACACCGATGCCCTGGCCAACCCCGGGGCTTTGGAGCAATTTCGGGATCGTCCGGAGCTGGCTACTTGAACTGAACAGGCCTCAGACGTGTGGGGAGCAAAAACACTTGTGGGAGCCAGGTCTGTAGGAGCAAAGCTTTGCTCCTACAATGGCTACTCCAATAGGTGTTCAGTCCATAAGCCCCCACTCACCCGCCGCCGGATCGGCCGGTGGCACCGCCCCCGACTCGGCATGCAGCTTCAAACGCAAGCGCAGATTGTTCGCCGAGTCGGCATTTTTCAGGGCTTCTTCCTCATCGATGGCACCTTCAACCACCAGGTTGAACAACGCGTGATCAAAGGTTTGCATCCCCAGTTCTTCTGACTTTTCCATGATCCCCTTGAGCTCGTCGAGCTCGTTGCGCCGGATCAGGTCGGCCACCGTAGGCGAGCCCAGCATGACCTCCACCGCCGCCCGCCGCTGGCCAGTGCAGGTGCGCACCAGACGCTGGGAGACGAACGCCTTGAGGTTGTTGCCCAGGTCATTGAGCAACTGCGGCCGACGCTCTTGCGGAAAGAAATTGATCACCCGGTCCAGGGCCTGATTGGCGTTGTGGGCATGTAAAGTGGAAATCACCAAGTGCCCGGTGTCGGCAAACGCCAAGGCATGTTCCATGGTTTCCCGGTCGCGGATTTCACCGATCAGCACCACGTCCGGGGCCTGGCGCAGCGTGTTTTTCAGGGCCGCATGGAAACTGCGGGTGTCGACACCGACTTCCCGTTGATTGATGATGGATTTCTTGTGCCGATGGACATACTCCACCGGGTCCTCGATGGTGATGATGTGGCCGCTGCTGTTGCGATTGCGGTAGTCGATCAGCGCCGCCAGGGAGGTCGACTTGCCCGAACCTGTCGCACCGACGAACAGCATCAGCCCCTGTTTCTGCATGATGGCGTCTAAAAGCACCCGCGGCAGTTTCAGGTCTTCGAAGCGCGGGATGTCCAGCTTGACGTTGCGTATCACCATGGACACGTCATTGCGCTGCTTGAAGATATTGACACGGAACCGCCCGACGCCGGCCAAGGAGATCGCCAGGTTCATTTCCAATTCCCGATCGAACTCAAGGCGCTGTTCGGCGTCCATGAGAGACTCGGCGAGCATGGCAATGTCACCGACCTTGAACGCCTCGTTCCCCAAGGGCTTGAGTACACCCTCGAAGCGCGCGCACGGTGGCGCGCCCGTGGACATGTAAAGGTCGGAACCATTCTGGCTCGCCAGGATTCGCAACAACGGATCGATTTCCATGGACTGAAACTTCCGCGAGACATCAATGAAACAAGCTGAGCCGAACATGAAACCCTTCAGCCCCACCCGCACCTACCTTCCCCAGAGGATAGTAGACGCCGTGGCACAGACACGACAGCCAGGGGTTGTGTGATGAACGCGATACCCACCGGCAGCGAAACACAGCGCCTGGTCAGCCAACTGGACTGGTCCCTGACCTCGCTGGGCACTGCCCAAAACTGGCCCCAGAGCCTACTCACCGCCGTGGACATCGTGCTCCATTCGCCCACGCCGATGGCCTTGCTGTGGGGACCGCAGCTGTCCCATCTCTACAACGACGCCTTCGCCCGATTGGCCGGTGACAAGCATCCCTGGGCGTTCGGCAAGCCGACCCATACAGCATGGCCCGAACTCAGGAGTGCGACCGAAGGGATTTACCACCGCGTGTTGCATGGCCAGACACACACCTGCCGCGATCAACAATGGCGCGTGCCCTTCGCCGGCCGTCTCTGTGATGTCTGGCTAGACCTGACCTACAGCCCGGTGCATGACGAAAGCGGCAGCGTCACCGGCATCCTGGTCAGCGCCATCGAGACCAGCGAACGACGCCGCCTGGCCATGGAGTTCGAACGCCGCTCCGAGGCCAGCCTCAAGGCCCAACACGAAAGCGAAGAGCGCTTGCAACTGGCCCTGGCCGCCGCCGATGCGTTGGGCACCTGGGATTGGGACATCAGCGAGGATCGCTTTATTGCCGACGCACATTTCGCCCTGTTGCATGGCGTCGACCCCAGCCTGGCGCGCCAGTTGCCCATCAGCGCCTATCTCGAAGGCGTGCACCCCGAGGACCGGGCGATGGTTGCCCGCAGCATCAAACACTGCATCACCCACGGCACTGAATACGCCGAAGAGTACCGACTGCTGCAGCCCGACGATGAGTTGCGCTGGGTGTACGTGCGCGGCCGTTGCTACAAGGATCGCCACGGCCGCCCCAAGCGCTTTCTTGGCGCGGCGCTGGACCTGACCGAACGCAAGCGCACCGAGCAAGCCCTGCGCCAGAGCCAGAGCGAGCTGCAGTTGATCATCAACGCCATGCCGATCCTCATCAGCTACGTGGACCGCGAAGAGCGTTTCCGACTGAACAACAGCGCTTACCTGGACTGGTACGGCCTGACCCCGCAGGAGCTCTATGGCAAAACCGTCCGCGAAGTGCTCGGCGAAGAGGCCTATGTCGCCCGCGCTCAGCAGATCGCCGAGGCCCTGGCCGGCAAGCCGTGCAGCTTCACCGTGCAGATGGACCATCGCGACGGGCGCCCGCGCCATTCGCTGATCAACTACCTGCCTCGCCATGGACCGGACGATGCGGTGAACGGTTTCTACATCTTCGTGATCGACGAAACCGAGAGTCGGAAAACCGAGGAGGCCCTGCGCAACCTCAACGAAACACTGGAAGAACGTGTCATTGCCCGCACCCAGCAACTGGCCGAAGCCAATCACCGGCTGCAAAGCGAGATGTTCGAACGCGAGCGTGCCGAAGAGGCCCTGCGCCATGCGCAGAAAATGGAAGCCGTGGGCCAGCTCACCGGCGGCATTGCCCATGACTTCAACAACATGCTCACCGGCATCCTCGGCAGCCTCGACCTGATGCAACGCTACATCGCCGCAGGGCGTATCGCCGAGATCGGGCGTTTCACCGAAGCGGCGGTGTCCTCGGCCAACCGCGCGGCTGCCCTGACCCATCGGCTGCTGGCCTTTTCCCGACGCCAGTCCCTGGACCGCAAACCGCTGGACGTCAATGACCTGGTGCGCTCGCTCGAAGACCTGCTGAGCCGGACCACGGGCGATCACATCGTGCTGCGGCTGCAACTGGCCAGCGAGCTGTGGCCGGTCAACACCGACGCCAGTCAGTTGGAAAACGCCCTGCTCAACCTGGTGATCAATGCCCGCGATGCCATGCCCGAGGGCGGCGAATTGATCATCGAAACCGCCAATGTCTATCTCGACGGTACGGACATCAACACCCTGGAGCCGGTCAAGGCCGGCGACTACGTGATGATCGCCGTCAGCGACAACGGCAGCGGCATGACCCCCGCCGTGCGGGCCAAGGCTTTCGATCCGTTCTTCACCACCAAGCCCATCGGCCAGGGCACCGGCCTGGGCTTGTCGATGATCTACGGGTTTGCCCAGCAGTCGGGTGGGCACCTCAACCTGGACAGTGTGCCGGGCCAGGGCACGCGGGTGCAGTTGTACCTGCCACGCTTGCACGTTTCGCCGACCCAACCACCCGACACGCCAGAGACGGTCGTCGTACCGCCGGCCATCGCCGGGGAAACCGTGTTGCTGGTGGAGGATGAACCCGCCGTGCGCATGCTGGTGCTCGACCTGTTGCAGGCCTTGGGCTACACGGCTCTCGACGCCCGGGACGCCGCGACCGCGCTTCCCGTGCTGGAATCGGACCAGCGCGTCGACCTGCTGGTGACCGATGTCGGGCTGCCGGGTATGAACGGCCGGCAACTGGCGGAAATCGCCCGTCAGCACCGACCTGGGCTCAAAGTGCTGTTCATGACCGGCTACGCCCAGAAAGCCGCCGAACGCCAGGGGTTCCTCGACCAGGGCATGGACATGGTCGCCAAGCCCTTCACCCTCGATCTGCTGGCCAACAAGATTCGGACGATGATCAGCCATGACAACTGACTTGAGGCATAATCGCCGCCCCGTCGCACCGTTCAGGTCACCACAGCAATGAAAGCCCAAGCCCGCCATATCCTGGTGAAAACCGCCGAAGAAGCCGAACAACTCAAGCAACGCATCGCCAAGGGCGAAGCTTTCGACGTGCTGGCCAAGAAATACTCCACCTGCCCCTCCGGCAAACGCGGCGGCGATTTGGGGGAAGTAAGGCCGGGGCAGATGGTCGGGGTGATTGATGCGGTGATTTTCAAGAAGCCGCTGCGGGTGGTGCATGGGCCGATCAAGAGCAAGTTCGGGTATCACCTGGTGCAGGTGTTCTACCGGGATTGATCGGTCACTTTGTCAGCGAAACCTGTCTGCGGAAAAAAGCGTGCCTGTGGGAGCCAAGCTTGCTCGCGATCCAGGCGATGCAGTTCTTCAGAACTTCCGCGCTCTCGTTCATCGCGAGCAAGCTTGGCTCCCACAGGCACATCGCCCCCAGTCAGCCCCTGGGCAGCAACGCCCCCGGCACCTGGATCACCCGGCTCGCCAACAGGTGCCCGGCCTCGGCCGCTTCCACCGGGCTACCGCCGAGCAAACGGCTCGCCAGGTACGCGGCGCTGAAGGAGTCCCCCGCCGCCGTGGTGTCCACGACGCGCTCGACCCGCAGGGCAGGAACTTCATAAGACTGGCCGTTGCAACGAATCAGGCAGGCCTCGGCGCCACGCTTGAGCACCACCTCGCACGTGCCGAGCGGCGCATAGGCAGCGAACACCGCCTCGCTGTCGGCATGACCGAACAACGCCTGCTCGTCTTCTACGGTCAGCAGCGCCAATTCCACATAGGGCAAGACACTGCGATACGCCGCCCGCGCCGCTTCGATCGAGGCCCAGAGCCTGGGCCGGAAATTATTGTCGAACACCACCCGCGCCCCGCGCCGACGCGCCTCGACCAGGGTTTCGATGAGCTTGCCACGCCCCTGCTCGCCGAGCACCGCCAGGGTGACGCCGCTGAAATACAGCACATCGTAATCCGGCATCGCCGCCAGGATCGCCCCAGCGGCCGGAGTGGTAAAACACTCGCGCACCGCCGCCTCGTTGCGCCAGTACAGGAATCGCCGCTCACCCGCCGCATCGGTCTGGATGCAATACAAACCCGGCAGGCGTCCCGGCAAGCGCTGGACCCTCTGCAGCCCGATGTTCTCGGCGGCCCAGCTTTCGCACATGGCATCGCTGAAACTGTCGTCGCCCAGGGCCGTGACGTAATCCACCGCGCCCCTGTCGCCCAAGGCGCGGGCCAGGTACACCGCCGTGTTCAGGGTGTCGCCGCCGAAGCTTTGCTGCAGGCTGCCGTCAGCGCGTTGTTGCAGTTCGATCATGCATTCGCCAATCAGGGCGATGCGGGGTTTCTGGGAGGAATTGCTCATAAGTGATCCTGATATTTCGGTGGTGCCTGGAAGATCGCTAATCGCGGGCAAGCCACTCGGTTCAAAGGCTAGAAACACGTCTCCATGCCCTCGACCACCCGCAACTGCTCATCCACCAGGCACCCCACCCGCCACTTGTCGAACGTCAAACACGGATGGGACGTACCAAACGAAATAATATCGCCCACACGCAACTCTACCCCCGCCGCCACGCTCATGAACGCATGTTGGTCCATCACCGCCGTCACCTTGCAGCCGCTCACATCGTCACCCACCACCGCGTCCGATCCAGGCTGGTAGCGCTTGAGCGGCACCGGTAATCCGGCGTCGTAGGCCACGTCGCGCTTGCCCAGGGCGATCACCGCGAAGCCCGGCTCCGGCAGCGATTGCACATGGGCCCAGACTTCCAGGGCCGGACGCAGGCCTTCGTGCAGGTCGCTGCGGCGCTCCAGCACGCAGCACTGCGCCTCTTTGTAGATGCCATGGTCGTGGGCCACGTAGCTGCCGGGACGCAGCACGCTGAGGAAACGCCGGTGGGCATTCTGGGCTTCGAAGGATTCGGCAATCAGGTCGTACCAGGCCGACCCCGAGGCGGTGATGATTGGTTTGTCGAGGGCAAAGGTGCCGTTGTCCTGCAGTTGCACCGCCAACCGCACCAAGGACGCCGCGAACGCGCGAATACCACTGATGGCGTGGTCACCGTGGATCACCCCTTCGTAGCCTTCGATGCCGGTCAACGCCAGGGCCGATTGCGCCTGGATCGCCTCGGCCAGGGCCAGCACCTCGGCTTCGGTCCGGCAGCCACAACGACCGCCGACCACGCCGTACTCGATCATCACATTGAGCCGTACGCCGCGAGCGGCGAAGTAAACGCCAAGGTCAGCGACGTTGTCCGGATGATCGACCAGGCAGTGGAATTCGAACGCCGGATCGGCGAGCAAATCGGCAATCAGCGCCATGTTCGGCGTGCCCACCAATTGGTTGGCCATCAACACCCGACGCACACCGTGGGCGTAAGCGGCGCGGGTCTGCACGGCGCTGGCGAGGGTCAGACCCCAGGCACCGGCCTCCAGTTGCCGGCGAAACAGCGCGGGGGTCATGCTGGTCTTGCCGTGGGGCGCCAGTTCGGCACCACTGGCGCTGACGAACCCTTGCATCCAACGAATGTTGTGCTCCAGCGCCGCGCGATGCAGCACCAGCGCCGGCAGGCTGACGTCCCGTAGCAGGTGGGCGCCGACGGTGGCGGCGCCCTTCTCGACGCCGGCATTAAGGATGGCGGAAGGCATGTTCGAACTCCTCGCACACGGCCATTCGTGCCGTTGCTGTCTATTCATTGATACGACGGGCCAGGTGGTTGGCGCTTTCGATCAGCACCCGGCGGTAGTCGGCGTAATTGTTCTTGGCGTCGGCCCTTGGGGCGACGATGCACAGGGTGGCGATGGCCACGCCGCTGGGGTCTTTGACCGGTGCGGCGAAGCAATGGGTGAAGGTATCGGCGACGCTGTCGAAGGAGAAAAATCCATCGAGACCGGCCTGGCGGATTTCCTTGAGAAATTGCTCCAGGGGCAGGCGCTCGCCATCCGGCAGGATGAAGTCGTCGGGGTCGATCAGGTCGACGATCTGCTGGTCACTCAAATGCGCCAGCAGCAGGCGCCCGGACGCCGTCCAGGGGATCGGCGCGTTTTCCCCGATGTCCGATGAAATGCGGAAATGCCGCTCGCCTTCCTTCATCAGCGCGACCGTATATTTGCGCCCATTGAGCAGGCACATCTGCGCCGTTTCCCGGGTCTGGCGCACGATCTCCTGCAACGCCTGGTCAGCCTCGCGGCTCAAATCGAAATGCCGCAAGTGTGCCTGCCCGAGAAAATACAACTGGCGGCCCAGGTAGACATGGCCGTCCTTGCCCACCGGCTCGAGGATGCGCCGCTCCAGCAGCGACGCCACCAGTTCATAGACCGTGGACTTGGGGCTGCCGATGCCGCTGGCAATATCGTTCGGGCGCAGCGGTTGGCCGATTTCCTTGAGGAAGTCGAGGATATCGAACGCCCTATCCAGTCCCCGGGCCCGGCGTTTGATGGTGTCTTCGGTCATTTATTGCATTCCCGTTCATTGGTCGTAGGCGCTGTCGAGTGTAACGAGGCTGCGATCTTTCCCCAGCCAATTGAGTCTTGAGCGAAAGCCCGAAAGATCAGGATCAAAAGATCGCAGCCTTCGGCAGCGCCTACAACGGTTCAGCCCTTTTTCTTGTAGGCGACGCAGTCGATCTCGACCTTGCAATCGACCATCATGCTCGCTTGCACGCAGGCCCGGGCCGGGGCGTGTTCCGGGCTGAAGTATTCGCCGAAGACCTTGTTGAAACTCCAGAAATCCCGCGGGTCTTCCAGCCACACACCGCAGCGCACCACATCTTCCAGGCCATATCCGGCCTCCTCGAGAATGGCGACCAGGTTTTTCATGGTCTGGTGGGTCTGCTCGACGATCCCGCCGACAATAATCTCGCCGTTCACCGCCGGTACCTGGCCGGACACGTGCAACCAGCCATCGGCTTCCACGGCGCGGGCGAATGGCCGAGGCTGGCCGCCGCCTGCGGTGCTGCCGGTGCCGTAGCGCGTAATGCTCATGGGTTATCTCCTTGTTGAATCGATTGAAAGCTCAATGGATTAAAAACGTGTGTTCTTGAGAAATTCCGCCAGGCGCGGTGATTGCGGACGCTCGAATAATTCCTTCGGCGGCCCCTGCTCTTCGATGCGCCCCTGGTTCATAAACACAATCTTGTCCGACACCTCGAAGGCAAAGCGCATTTCGTGGGTCACCAGCAGCATGGTCATGCCGTCTTCGGCCAGGCCCTTGATCACGTTCAGCACCTCGCCCACCAGTTCCGGGTCCAGGGCCGAAGTGACTTCGTCGAACAGCATCAGGCTGGGGTTCATGGCAATCGCCCGGGCAATCGCCACGCGCTGCTGCTGGCCGCCAGACAACTGGCCGGGAAAGTGATCGCGCCGCTCCAACAAGCCCACCCGTTCCAGCCATTTCTCGGCCAAGGCCACCGCCTCGTCCTTGGGTAGCTTTTTCACTTTGAGCAGACCGAGGGTGACGTTCTGCAACGCGGTCAAATGCGGGAACAGGTTGAACTGCTGGAAGGCCATGCCGGTCATGGCCCGGTGCCGGGCGATGACTTTTTCAGCGTGGCGCACACGCTTGCCGTCAATGTCGTCGTAACCGATGGACTCGCCGTCGAGCATGATCTGCCCGCCCTGGAACTCTTCCAGCATGTTGACGCAGCGCAGCAGCGTGGTCTTGCCCGAACCGCTGGAGCCGATCAACGTGACCACGTTGCCGCGCTGCATGCTCAGGTCCACGCCCTTGAGCACTTCCAGCGGTCCGTATTGTTTGCGCAGGCCGCGAATGTCCAGCAGCGGCTGGGTGTTGGAGCGCTCCGTATTGGAGAGATTCGAAACGTCAGTCATGGCAAGGCCACCCGCTTTTCAATGTGCCGCCCGAGCAATTCGATGGCGTAATTGATGATGAAAAAGAGAAACCCGGCGAACAGGTAAAACTCCAGGGTCAGAAAGGTCCGGGCGATGATCTGCTGGGTGCTGAGCAGCAATTCGGCGACGCCGATCACCGACAGCAGGGTCGAGGCCTTGACGATCTCAGTGGAAGAATTGACCCAGGTCGGCAAGATCTGCCGCAACGCCTGGGGCAACAGCACATAACCCAGCGCTTGGAAAAAGGTCAGGCCGATGGCCTGGCTCGCTTCCATCTGCCCACGGGGCAATGCCTGCAAGGCCCCGCGCACGATCTCGGCCACGTGAGAGCCACAAAACAGCGTCAGGCCCAGGACACCGGCCTGGAATGCGCCGATCTGCCAGCCCAGGGCCGGGGCCATGTAGAAGCAGGCCAGCACCAGCACGAACACCGGCGTGCCGCGAATCAAGTCGACGTAAAAGCGAAACGGCGCGCGCATCCAGATCCGACCGTAGGTCAGCACCAGCCCGGTGACTAGGCCGATCAAGGTGCCCAACACAATCGCCAGCAGCGAACACTGCACACTGGTCAGGAAACCGCCCCACAGGGTGTCCCGGGCGACCCACAACTCATGCAACCAACTGGGTGATTCATACATGGGAAACTCCTAACGGCGGATCGCCAGGCGCTGCTCAAAATAGCGCAGCACCATGGCAATGAGGTAACAGGCCGCGACATACAGGGCCGTGGTCACCAGCCAGGTTTCGATCACCCGATAGCTCTCCACGTTGATCTTGCGGGCGTAATAGGTCAGCTCCGGCACCGCAATCGCGGCCGCCAGGGAGGTGTCCTTGAACAGCGAAATGAAGTTGTTCGACAAGGCCGGCAACACGTTGCGCAGCATCACCGGCACGGTGACGTAGGCTTTGACCTGCCACTCGCCCAGGCCAATGGCCAATCCCGCTTCACGCTGACCCTTGTGAATGCTCAACAGGCCGCCGCGAAACACTTCGGTCAGGTAGGCCCCGGCGTACAGCGAGAGGGTGATGACGAACGACGGCAACTTGTCCAGGCGGATGCCCAGGCTCGGCAAAGCGAAGTAGATCAACAGGATCAACACCAGGATCGGCGTATTGCGGATCACCGTGACATACACCGACGCCAGCACCCGCAAGACCCGATGTTTGCTCAGCAGCGCAAACGCCATCCCCAGGCCGATCACGCAACCGATGGCGATCGACACCAGCGCCAGGGAAAGCCCCAGGCCAAGCCCCGCCAGCAGCGTGTCGAAATCGCGCCAGACGGCGGCAAAGTTCAACTGATAATTCATGGTCGGCAGTACCTTCGACGGAGCGCTCGCCAGGGGCGCCCCGGGCTCAGAGGGTCATTTGAATTCAACGGGGAAACCGATCGCAGGCGACGGCAGCTCGACACCGAACCACTGCTTGAAGGACGCCGCGTAGGTGGGGAACTCCACGCCGGTCATGGCTTCATGCAAGGTGGTGTTGACGAAGTTCAGCCAGTCCTGGTCGCCGCGCTTGACCGCACAGGCGTAGGTTTGCGGGCTCCAGGCATAGGCCGGGCTGCGGTAGCGGCCAGGGTTCTGCACCATCAGGTACTTGACCGAGGACTGGTCGGTGGCGGCGGCATCGGCGCGGCCGGAGTTCACCGCCTGGTACATCAGGTCGACGCTGTCGTACTGGTCAACCTTGGCCTTGGGCAGCGCCTGGTGCACCAGTTCCTCGGCGTAGACGTTCTGCAGCACCGCCACGGTGACGCCGTCGCCGGCGGCCTTGAGGTCTTCGATTTCCTTGTACTTGCTGTTGGCCGGCAGCAGCAGGCCCACGCCTTCGCGGTAGTACGGCGAGGTGAACGCCACTTGCTGGGCGCGGCTGGCGGTGACGGTGATGAACTGGCAGCTCATGTCGACCTTATCGGTCAGCAGGTTGGGAATGCGCGCATCGGAAGACTGCACCACGAACTCGACTTTCTCCGGGTCATTGAACAGGCCCTTGGCGACCATCCGCGCAATATCGATATCAAAGCCCTGCAACTTGCCATCCGCTGCCTGGAAGTGCCACGGCGCATTGGTACTGCCCGTGCCCACGATCAATTTCCCCCGCTGCAGCACGCTGTCCAGCTTGCTGTCGGCCGCCTGAGCGACGCCCATGGCGGCCGTCGTGGCCGTCGTGGCCGCGAAGAGAAGAACACACGTTTTGAACAAGGAAGGTCGACGTTGCATGGTAAGTACTCCAGAATGAGTTTATTCCGCTATACCGGAATGCGGTATGTAACAACGGAATAGACAGCAGAAAGTGTGCCACAGGCTTGCAGGGAGAAGGTGAGGAAAATGGAAAGTTAAGGAAATCAGGGAGATGGGAAGCAAGACGATTGATGGCGCCCTGCAGGCCGCACCGTTATTGCTACCATTGGCCACGGCCTTGCGGGTAACAAGGCCCCAAACCGGTGCCGCTGCACAGAAACGAAACGGGTAAGCGGTCAACGCAGAAGTGGAACTGCGAATAAGGACCTGTGGGAGCGGGCTTGCTCGCGAAGGCGGTGTGTCAGTCAACCACGAAGTTGAATCTGCCGGCCTCTTCGCGAGCAAGCCCGCTCCCACAATGAATCAGCGGTGTTTTTAGGCCTGAGAGGGCGCGCTATTTGCGCTTGTAGCTCTTGCTGCCGCCGGGCGTGAGGCAATAGACCCCGCCCCGGGAACCGACGCAGTAATTGCCATTGCCGCATTGGCAACCCTCGGATGATTTGAGCAACGACTGCGGCCGGGCCTCGTTCCGAAGCCCCAGCACAGCGGAACAGGACTTCTTCGAAGCACTGATGGAGCCGTCGTTGCACAGGAAGGTATCGCCGTCACATCCGGCAATACCGCCCTTGCGACCGGAACACGGTTGATTGGCGGCAAGGGCCGAAGCACCCAAGGCCAACAACAGGATAGCAACGCTGATACGAAGTAAAGCTGACGGTCCGTGACAGAGATTCATAGCAGCTTCCAGGCTGATAGATAGCTCTATGCCAGCATCGGATCATCTACTGCGCCTAACGCCCGCAAAAACCTCACCATGGACAACAACTCGCCGGCGGGGAATTTGGCTATTACCGCTTGGCTGCCTCGTCATACACCTGGCCGCGCTCGCGCTTACCTACTGCGATCACCGTAACGACCAGCAAATCATCTACTACCCGGTAAACCAATCGATAGCCTGCATTGCGCAGCTTGATTTTATAGGCATTGCCCAACCCATGTAGGCGGTCGGCCTGGACATGCGGGTTCACCAGTCGCTCTTCAAGCTTCTTTTTGAACTGCTCTCTCAGTGAAGCTCCCAGCTTTTGCCATTCCTTCCATGCCTTATCGGAAAACTCCAACTCATAGGTCATCAAGAGAAACCTTGATCGTTGGATCATTTTCACGCTCGCGGCAGAGAGCGACCAACTCCATGTCTTCAAGCCGATCCATCATGGCTTCATACTCCCTAGCAGGGACGCAATAAAAAGCCGGCTCGTTTCGGTTGAGGATCGCTACAGATAACCCTCCCCCGGCAGCGACAGTGCCCATCGGATTTTTCTTAAGCTCGGAAATACTGGCTACAACCTGAGAAAGCACGATATGTGTCATGAGATGAGTCCTTAAGCACTCTTAATGGCACTAAAAATAGCACCCTAAAACATCTCTTACCACCGTTCAACGCCCGCAAAACCTCACCCTGGACAACATCCGCAAATCCCCCTCGCGGTAATAGTCATCACTCCAACTGTCATCCACTGCCAGTGGCTTGACCTGCTTGAGGGCGAGTTTTTTCGCGAAGTAGCGAAAGCGGTAATGTTCATAGAAACGCAGCAACTCCAGCCCGTAGCGGTCGGCCAGGTCGGTGTTGCCCTGGATGATCAGGTAGTTCTCGTCGTTGCCGCTGCTGGCTGCGGCGCTCAGGTTGTGGCTGCCGCTGAGGATGGTCGGCGTGTCGCTGGTGAAGTCGGTGACGATGGCTTTGGTGTGCACCAGCAGGTTGCCCTTCTGGCCTTTCATGTTTTCCCGCAACCAGCCTTCCAGGCCGGTGTTGAGCAGCGCGGTGGCGGCGAATTCGGCGGTGCGGTCGGCGTGAAAGCCGGTGATGCGACTCTTGGTGTTTTGCAGGCCGTAGCGCAACACGTCGTCATTGGGGGCGCCGAGCAAGGCGTCGAGGATGCGCTCGGGCAACACAAAGGCGGTGACGAACAACAGGTCCTTTCGCGCGCCCTTGATGATGTCGACGAAGCGATCCAGGTCGCCCTCCCCGGTGCGCGGCGAGAACCCAGCGAACAAGGCCTCTTGCGGCGCCATGGCATTGTTGCGGGTCAGCCACTGGCGAGTCGCATCGACGTCCTGGGGCGTGGCCCAGACTTGCTCGAACACCTGGAGGTAGCTGGCGCTCATCCGAGGGTCGTCGAGCACATGAACCACATTGGCCTGGCGGTAGACACCGTTGGCGGTGAAGTTGGTGCTGCCGCACAGCACGGCTTCGGGTTGCAATGAGCCGCTGGCATCCACCTTGCTCAGCACAATGAACTTGTTATGAAAAATGTTGTGGGTGATCCGCCCGCGCTTGTTGGCCGCCGGCATTTTTTCGAGGCTGGCTTCGTTACGCGCCGTGGTGTCGTCGCCCGGCTCGGCGTGGTACAGCACTCGCACTTGGGCACCGCGAGCGTGAGCGGCCGTCACCGCCTCGACGATCACCGGCAGTTCGTATTCATAAATGGCGACGTCCAGGGTCCAGTTGGCATCCAGCGCCCGATCGATAAAACCGGTCAGGCGCCCCAGCAGGCCATTTTCCAACCAGCGACGCGGGGCGTCGGGCCAGTCATCGATGGACAGGTGCTTGTTGGCGCCGATCAGCGCGTCCACTTCAGGAAACTTGCGCTGGAACGCCTGGCTGGCGGCCACGGCACGGTTGAAAATCACCCGCTGGTTGGCCGGCTGCCCGTCGTCGCTGGTGACGGTGACGGCCAGGGATTCGCCCAACTGCGGTGCTTCGGGGCTGCCGTAGGCCAGGTGCACGCGGTAGTGCATGGTCACGCCGGGGTTGACCGCGTAGTCGGCCCAGCGAAATTTCTGCAACGGTGCCTTGTCGCTGGGGGTGGCGTGGAACTGGGGAAAGGTGTGGGCCTTGTCGGGGAAGGTCAGGCTGTTGAACAGGAACAGCCAGGGCTTGTCGCCCTGCTGCTTCTCGATGGCAAAGCCCAGCAGCCCTTTGCGTCGGGATTCCGCCAAGTCCATGGCGAGCAGCACGCCGTTGGTGCCGGCATAGGCCTTGACCCGAAAATCGTCCTGGGCGTTGGTGACGAGTACGCGCATGGTTCACTCCTGTGAGGGGCTGCCTGAGCATAGTGCAGTGATGCGGGTTCGCTGGGCATATCCAGAACCGAGGTGATGCCTTCGCGAGCAGGCTCGCTCCCACAGGAAGAGCTGTGGCGTTCATTGGCCGTGTGCTCACAGCAGAACCAATGTGGGAGCGAGCCTGCTCGCGATGAGGCCAGACAAACCGCTGCCAATCTCAGCCATGCCCCCCTTCATCGATATGCCGATACTCCGCCTGCAACCGTTGCGCCAACTGCCGGGCCCGGCCCAGGCGGATCGGGCTTCGCTCGATGTCGATCAACAGGCACGGACAATCGAGGAACGGCGGTGAAAGCCCCTCCTTGACTCGCCCATCGGTCATCACCAAGACCCGCTGCTGCTCCGCCGGGTAACGCTTGCGCCGCGCCACCAGCCAGCGCTCGGCCTCGTTCAACGCCGCCAGCAGCGGCGTTCCGCCACCGGCGCCCAGCCCATCGAGCCAGTCGCGCAGGCCGGCCGAGGCCTTGAGGCCCTGCACCTGCCAATTGGGGAGCGTGCCGCTGGCCGTCAACAGCGCCAGGCGGGCGCGTTGTCGGTAGGCGTCGTCGAACAACTGCGCCAGCAGGCCCTTGCCGTCACTCAAGGCGCGATGACGCCGGGTCGAGGCCGACGCATCGACGATGACCAGCCACAACTCATGGGGCGAACGCTGGCGACTGTGAAAGCGCAGGTCTTCGTACAGACGTGGCCGGCCATTGAGCAACGTCCCCGGCCAGTTCACCAAACCGCTGGCCGCCGCTTTGCTGCGGCCCTGGCGGCCCTGGTCGAGTCGTCCTGCACGGGGTCTGGCATTCGCCCCCGCCGGCGAACGGGGGCGAATGCCTAGGGCTTTTTTGGCCAGTTCGGCACGTCGCGCCGGGCACCGGTCGGCAATGCCCGGGCCGGCAGGTCGCCCCACTGGCCCTGGCCTTCGTTGGGTTCAGTGGGTTTCTGCGCGCCGCTCGGCGCCTGGGACGGTGTCGGTGCCGAATGCCCGCGCCGCCGGTGCCGCAAGGCAAACTCGGCGACCGCATCGATGTCTTCATCGGCAATTTCAGCAGCCCCGCGCCAGGCCGCATGGGCCCGGGCCGCCCGCAGCCAGACCAGGTCGGCGCGCAAGCCATCGACCCCCGCGGCAAAACAACGCTTGGTGATCTGCGCCAGCGCCGCATCATCCAGAGCGATCCCGGCCAAGCGGTCGCGCGCCTGCTGGCAACGTTCGCGCAACTGCGCCTGGGCCGTCTCCCACGCCGCACAGAACGCCAGCGGATCGCTGTCGAAATCCAGTCGCCGCCGGATGATCTGGCCACGTTCAGCCGGTGCAGTATGACCGTCGAGGGCGACGTTCAAGCCAAAACGGTCGAGCAACTGCGGGCGCAGCTCCCCCTCCTCCGGGTTCATGGTGCCAATCAGCACAAAGCGCGCCGGATGCCGATGGGAAATGCCGTCGCGCTCAATAAGGTTGGTGCCGCTGGCGGCCACATCGAGCAGCAAGTCCACCAGGTGATCGGGTAGCAGGTTCACTTCATCGACGTACAGCACGCCACCGTCGGCCTTGGCCAATACGCCGGGCGAAAACTGCACGCGCCCTTCCCCCAGCGCCGCGTCCAGGTCCAGGGTGCCCACCAGCCGCTCTTCGGTAGCACCCAGGGGCAAAGTGACGAACTGACCGCTGGCCAACAAGTCCGCCAGGCCTCGGGCCAACGTGGACTTGGCCATGCCCCTAGGCCCTTCGATCAGCACTCCGCCGATCTTCGGATCGATCGCTGCCAGGCACAGGGCCAGTTTCAGGTCATCGGCACCGACCACGGCGGAGAGTGGGAAATGGGGGGTGTGGGTCATGTTGAATATCTCATGAGTGTTCGATAGTCCCCTGTGGCGAGGGCGCTTGCTCCCGCCGGGCTGTGCAGGAGCTGACGAGCGAAGCGAGGCTGCGATCTTTCCCCAGACCCTTGAGTCTCAAGCGAACGATCAAAAGATCGCAGCCTTCGGCAGTTCCTACAGCGCAACCCAGCGGGAGCCATTACTGGCCACAAAGGCACGTCAGCCATCTTCTTCAATGTCCAACAACAAATTCTCCAGCGCCTCACGGTACTCGCCCGGTGCCTGCCACATCCCCCGCTGCTGTGCTTCGAGCATGCGCTCGGTCATGTCCCGCAGGGCGTCGGGGTTGTGCTGGCGGACGAAATCCCGGGTGTCCGGGTCGAGCAGGTAGGCATCGGCCAGCAAGGCGTACTGGTGATCGTCGATCAACCGGGTGGTGGCGTCGAAGGCAAACAGGTTGTCCACCGTCGCCGCCAGCTCGAACGCGCCTTTATAGCCGTGACGCTTCACGCCGTCGATCCACTTCGGATTCGCCGCGCGGGAACGGATAACGCGGTTGAGCTCTTCTTTCAGGGTGCGAATCCTGGGCAGGTCCGGCTGGCTGTGATCGCCATGGTAACTGGCCGCCGCATCACCACTGAGGGTCTCGACCGCCGCCAGCATGCCGCCCTGGAACTGGTAGTAGTCATTGGAATCGAGCAGGTCGTGCTCGCGATTGTCCTGATTCTGCAACACCGCCTGCACCTGGCTCAAGCGCCGGGAGAACTGCTCCCGGGCAGCCGTGCCTTCATCGCTGGCACCGTAGGCATAACCGCCCCAGTTCAGGTACACCTCGGCCAGATCCTCGCGGCTCTGCCATAAGCGACCGTCAATCGCGCCCTGCACGCCCGCGCCATAAGCACCGGGCTTGGCGCCGAAGATCCGCCAACCGGCCTGGCGCGCCGCGGCCTCAGGCTCAAGGCCCGACGCCAGCAAGGCTTCGCGCTCACTGCGCACCTTGGCCGCCAAGGGGTTCAGATTGTCCGGCTCATCGAGGGTGGCGACGGCCTGCACAGCGGCATCGAACAAGTGAATCAGGTTGGCAAAGGCGTCACGGAAGAAACCGGACACGCGTAGCGTGACATCGACCCGAGGCCGGTCCAGCAGGCTCAGCGGCAGGATCTCGAAGTCATCGACCCGCTGGCTGCCGGTGGCCCACACCGGGCGCACGCCCATCAACGCCATGGCCTGGGCGATGTCATCGCCACCGGTGCGCATGGTGGCGGTGCCCCACACCGACAGGCCGAGCTGACGCAGGTGGTCGCCGTGGTCCTGCAAGTGCCGCTCAAGAATCAGGTTCGCCGATTGGAAACCGATACGCCACGCCGTGGTGGTGGGCAGGTTGCGCACGTCCACCGAGAAGAAGTTGCGCCCAGTGGGCAGCACGTCCAGGCGCCCGCGGCTCGGCGCGCCGCTGGGGCCGGCCGGCACGAAGCGCCCGCTCAAGGCATCGAGCAGGCCGCGCATTTCCGCCGGGCCGCAAGCGTCCAGGCGCGGGGCCACGACGGATCGCAGGTTTTCAATGATGCTGCCCACCACCTCCCAGCCTGGTGCGTCGAGCGGCTCCACCGCACCGTCCAGGGCCTGCTCGATCAACTGCACAGCAAACAGCTCCAGGCGCTCGCGGGTATCGCCGGTGGTGCGCCAAGGCTCGGCGCTGACCTGCCGCAATGCCTCGGGACAGTCGCCGGTCCAGGGCTCGGCCAAGGCACAATCCAGCGGGTCGAACCCCAGCCCGAACGCCTTGGCCAGCGCCCGTAACAGACTCGACTGCGCGCCTTTGCCGTCGCCCCGGGGAATGCGCAGCAACGCCAGCAAGGTGTCGATGCGCAGCCGTCCGTTGGGCGACTCACCAAAAATGTGCAGGCCGTCGCGGATCTGCGACTCCTTCAAGTCGCACAGGTAAGTGTCCAGGCGTGGCAGCCAGATCGCCGCGTCTGTGTCGCTGTCGAGCCCGGCATCGAGTTGCAGTTCGCGGTCGATGTGCGTCTCGCGCACCAGGTTGAGGATGTCCCGTTGCAGCTCCCGGGCACGGCGCGGATCGAGCAATTGCGCCTCGTAGTACTCGTCGGCCAGCAACTCGAGGTTACGCAGCGGTCCATAAGTTTCGGCCCGGGTCAGGGGCGGCATCAAGTGGTCGATGATCACCGCCTGAGTGCGACGTTTGGCCTGGGCGCCCTCACCCGGGTCGTTGACGATGAACGGATAGATATTCGGCAGCGGCCCCAACAGCACGTCCGGCCAGCAGTTTTCCGACAACCCGACGCCCTTGCCCGGCAGCCATTCGAGGTTGCCATGCTTGCCGACGTGGATCACCCCGTGGACACCGTAGGTGTGACGCAACCAGAAATAGAACGCCAGGTAACCGTGGGGCGGCACTAGGTCCGGGTCGTGGTACACCGCGCTCGGATCGACCTGATAACCCCGCGCCGGCTGGATGCCGACAAACGTCAGGCCCAGGCGCAGGCCGGCGACCATCAGGCGTCCGTCGCGGAACATCGGGTCCTGCTCGGGTTTGCCCCAGCGCGCCAGCACCGCTTGGCGATTGGCCTCGGGCAGTGCGTCGAACAGGGATTGGTAGGCATCGAGGGCCAGGCTCTGGTGACAGGGGCGCAGGTCGAGGCTGTCCAGGTCGTTACTGACCCCGCCGAGCAATTGCTGGATCAACGCGGTGCCGCTCGCCGGCAGTTCAGCCGGCAACGGATAGCCTTCGGCCTGCAAGGCCCGCAAGATATTCAAGGCCGCTGCCGGGGTGTCCAGGCCGACGCCATTGCCGATGCGACCGTCGCGGGTCGGGTAGTTGGCGAGGATCAGCGCCACACGCTTTTGGGGATTGGGCAAGCGCGCCAGGGTGGTCCAGCGTCGGGCCAGTTCGGCGACAAAATCCATGCGCTCGGGCGCGGCGCGGTAGCAGACCACGTCGCTCTGGCTGCGCTCGCTGCGCCAGGCCAGGTCCTTGAAACTGATGGGGCGGCTGATGATCCGTCCGTCCAGTTCCGGCAAGGCAATGTGCATCGCCAGGTCCCGCGGTCCCAGGCCCTGCTCGCTGGCACGCCAGCCGGGTTCGTTGTCCTGGGCGCAGATCGCCTGGATCACCGGGATGTTGCGGCGAAACGGTCGCAAGTGCGGAGCTTCGGGGCTGGATTGAGCGAAGCCGGTGGTGTTGAGGATCACCCCCGCTTCCACTTCGTCCAGCCAGTCCTCTACCAGCGCCAGGCAAGCCGGCTCCTTGAGGCTGGCCACGGCAATCGGCAGTGGATTGAGCCCCGCCGCTTGCAGGCGCTGGCAAAACACGTCGATGAACGCGGTGTTCGCCGCTTGCAGGTGGGAGCGATAAAACAGCACCGCCGCCACCGGTTGCCCGGCGCTCCAGTCGGCTTGCCAATCGTCGAGGTTGGCGCTGGTTTTCGTCGGGTGATAGATGGCCGTGCGTGGCAAGGCCTGCGGCTCGGCCCACGGATAATCGCGGCCGAACCATTGGCTGCCCAAGTTGTAAAACAGGTCCAGGGCATTGCCCAGCCCGCCCTGGCGCAAGAACTGCCAGAGCCGGTCGCGGTCTTCGCAGGGCACGTTGCTCAGGTCACTGAGTTCCGGGTCCGGACGATCATCCCCCGGCACCAGGATCAGCTTCACCCCGCGCCCAGCCAGCTCCATCAGGCGCTCGATGCCGTAACGCCAATAGCCGATGCCGCCGTGCAGCGACAGAAGGATGACCTTGGCGTGGCGCAGCACGTCTTCGACATACAGATCCACCGAGGCGTGGTTTTGCACCTGCATCGGGTTGGCGAGGCGAAACTCTGGATAATCATCCGGCAACTGCTTCGCCGCTTCGGCCAGCAGCGCCAGGCTGGAGTCGCCGCTGCACAGGATCACCAGTTCGGCGGGGGTTTGCCCCAGGTCGGCAATGTTGTCATCCGACACAAAGCCGCCGGGCTGGGTCCTGAGCAGGTGCATGGCTTAGGCGCCGAGGGCTGCGCGCAACTGCGCTTCGAGCAGCGCGGCGTCAAGCGCCTGGCCGATCAGCACCAGACGAGTGACCCGCGCCTCCTCTGCGCCCCACTGGCGGTCGAAATGCTTGTCAAAACGCGTCCCGACGCCCTGGATCAACAGGCGCATTGGCTTGTTCGGGATTGCCGCGAAACCCTTGACCCGCAGCACGCCGTGCTGAACCACCAGTTGCGTCAGCGCGTCGAGCAACAGGCTTTCGTCAGCCTGGGGCAGCTCGATGGAAATGGAATCGAAGGCGTCATGATCGTGGTCATCATCGTCACCATCGTGGTGATGGTCGTGATGGCTGTGGCGGCCGTCGATGTGTTCCTCGGAACCGGCGCCCAGGCCGATCAGTACGTCCAGCGGCAGGCGACCGCTGCTGGCTTCGATGACCTTGACCGCCGGCGGCAGCTCTTCGGCGACTTCCAGGCGCACCTTGGCCAGGTCTTCAGGGCTGATCAGGTCGGCCTTGTTGAGGATCACCAGGTCGGCGCTGGCCAGTTGGTCGGCGAACAGTTCGTGCAGCGGCGACTCGTGATCCAGGTTCGGGTCGAGTTTGCGCTGGGCATCGACCTGGTCGGGGAAGGCAGCAAAGGTACCCGCGGCCACGGCCGGGCTATCCACCACAGTGATGACCGCATCGACGGTGCAGGCGCTGCGGATTTCCGGCCATTGGAAGGCCTGGACCAGCGGCTTGGGCAGGGCCAGGCCGGAGGTTTCGATGAGGATGTGGTCAAGGTCGCCACGCCGGGCCACCAGCTCGCGCATCACCGGGAAGAACTCTTCCTGCACCGTGCAGCACAAGCAGCCGTTGGCCAGTTCATAGACGCGGCCGCTGGCCTCTTCTTCGGTGCAACCGATGGCACACTGCTTGAGGATCTCGCCGTCGATGCCCAGCTCACCGAACTCGTTGACGATCACGGCGATGCGCCGGCCCTGAGCGTTGTCGAGCATATGCCGCAGCAAGGTGGTTTTACCCGAGCCGAGGAAACCGGTGACGATGGTGACGGGGAGTTTGGCCAGTGTTTTCATCGGATGCCCTTTGGCAAGGTGGCGGGCAAACGGGACGACAACCGCTGGCACAGGCGCGCGCGGAAAAGTTCGCCACCGGATCACCCCGCCCGGTTGTAGTGAGAATCTGTCTCGAGGCAGGTCTCCTGGCTGACGGCGGGCCAATCTTTCGACTGGCAATTGCTGCGCCTTCCCGTGCGCCCCTTTAAAAGGGCATGCACAGTGGCCTTGCAGAAACCTCACCGTTCACAGTTGCGGGGGCAGCCGCGGCTTGGACCGCGTTCCCTTCTTAGCTCCGGCACATGCCGAAGAACCTCGAAGGCGCAAGGCTACGCAGGGTGTGGGGGCGGGTCAATCTCCAGAGCGTTCTGCGGTGCATGGACGGGCCTCATCGCGAGCAAGCTCGCTCTCACAGGGACCTTCGCCGGGCCCAAAATTCAAGATCAATGTAGATCCACTGTGGGAGCAGCTTGCTCGCGATTGGGTACGACCCGATACTCATCTTAGACCTTCCAACCGACAACTGAGCCGCGCACGGGGACAGATACATCTTCCGAGCAGGCTTGCATCAAGAAAATGGCAAAAATAACAAGTACGACCAACCTGACGGGTGGATGCAACTCAAACCCAGCCAATCGTTTTAGCAATAAAAAATAGTCATCAATAGAAAAATAACGACAAGCCCCAACATAACATCCATGAATCCTACACAAAGTTCACGCCAGGAAAACGCCTCCATCGCGCCTCCGCCGAATCAGGAACGGCCTTTGTGAAAAAATGGCAAAAGCACCCATTGATACTATGTTTCACCAGCTATTCAGCCACACAAACGAATAGGCATACTCTCTGAACATATGCGCACCATGATGAAGCTCCCCCCCATGAAAACCAGATACTTAACCGGCTGAGAAAATTCAAACCCAGCAATTTTTTTTATCGACAAACAGATACCCATCATCACAAGAAGCGCCACCCCTCCCCATATTCCGCCCGTAGCCAACACCATACAGAGCTCACTCCAAAAAAAAGCGCCCACCCCACCTCCTCAATAACTAACTGACACCCATACCAATTTACAAAAATATTCAAACACCAACGCAAACAAACCTGAACACCACCAAACTAAAAAACTCCAACCACGATCTTGCAGTCATCTGTTACAAGCCAACGTTCGCGATAGAAGCCCACCCCGCATTCAGCCACGCGGCCATACAGTGCAATCTTAGACTTCCATCTGCGAATTCAAGCTAAGAAACTAGGCGCCAGTATTTCCGAGCCCCCTACTTACGTACCCTCCCGCCAAACCTCCATAAAAACCTATCATCGCTGCCCCGGCTGCTTGTGCGGTGGTAGCGGGCGTAAAAAATCCAGTTACCGCGCCACCCACCATGGCCGCCCCCGCTCCTGTCCACGTGGCCGGCGAACCGCTTCCTGCCTGGGTTCCAACATACCCCGCCCCCGCTGCAGCAGCGCCAGCGACTGCCCCCAATGGACCTACAGCCCCACTGATCATCTCGATTTCAGCCAACGTCAAATCACGCATTTCCATATCTCCTTTCGGTCAATAAAGCGGTTCCAGTAAATTAGCTTACCGCCACCGCCAGCAAATCTTTAAAAAGCGCCAACCAAACAACCTTAATTGCCCCTTGAAAATCTAAAAGTCCCGCAATTTCATTGAACAGCTCTTTAAACGTCCGCAACGTGCGACATAGGGACGTTTGCGAGCCCAGTAAACCCTATCAACACCCTCCCCTCGGAAAATCTCCTTCATCTTCCCTATAGCCTCTCTTGCACCCCCGACAGGAAAACAAAAATCAATAATCCAAGTTCTACCCCCTTCGTTCCACTCCGAAGGGTGAAGCAAAAACTCTGGATCCGAGAGCAAGCGCTCCTCGGAATCAGGCGCCAGATACGCCCAAGTCACATACCCCCTGGGCAGCCCAACACGATCAAAGAAAAACACTATCTGCCTATGATCAATTGCAGGCGACAACCAGAAATCCAATGTCAGCATCCGAAAGGTGGAATACCGCCTACACATAAACATGACCATGCTTGCGAACCCAAAAAACATTGCCTTCTCTTCAGTTATCGAACAGCGGCATTCAGTCCGCAGATCAAATTTCATCTTCACCTAGACACCTCCTAACTGCGCCTCGCTAATTTCAAACACCTTCAAAAACAGGGTCATGACTGAGTCACCTGACTAACATCACCGCTTTGACTTGAAATGAATTAAATATCACTGAATGCTGGATGAATACCCTACATGTGTAGGGGTAGGCGGCACCTCGCCAATTGACGCCCCGCCCCCGCCCATGCTCTCCTGTGCGCCTAGTCATGGGTGCCCTTCACAGGGTGAAACGGGAAACCGGTGAATCGTGTGCTTTACTCCAAAGCCACGTCAGTCCGGTGCTGCCCCCGCAACGGTAAGCGAGCGAAGCGTCTGAACCACTGTGCTCCAGGGCATGGGAAGGTGACGCTTGCAGGCCAGGTTCTGGCCCCTCGCGAGCCCGGAGACCGGCCCATGACTCATGCATCAACAAACCCGCGGTGGGCGGGCGCTGTTCGAACCTTGGCGGGCTTTCGCCCGGGGTCTCATCGCGCTCGAATGCCCACTGAACAAGAACAGAGGGAAGCGCCATGTCGACCATCAGCAGCACCGCCCGCACCGCCAGCAGCACCACCACCCTGAGCCAACGCCTGAGCACCGCGATCCTGGCTTCGATCCTGGGCGCAGGGCTGGTCTATTTCGCCGGTTTCTCCCACATCGAAGCGGTGCACAACGCTGCCCACGATACCCGCCACAGCGCCGCCTTCCCGTGCCATTGAGAACTGACGACATGATCAAGCGTATCGCGCAAACCGCTGGTTTCAGCGGCTTGCTGGCCGCCCTGCTGCTGACCCTGCTGCAAAGTTTCTGGGTATCGCCGCTGATTCTCCAGGCGGAAACCTTCGAGAAGGCCCCGGCGACCGAGGTCCATGAACACGCCGCCGGGGCGGCTCATACCCATGATGCCGAGGCCTGGGAGCCGGAAGACGGCTGGCAGCGCGTGCTGTCCACCACGGGCGGCAACCTGGTGGTCGCCGTGGGGTTTGCCCTGATGCTCGCGGGCCTGTACACCTTGCGTGCACCGACTCGGACCTCCCAGGGCCTGCTCTGGGGCCTGGCCGGTTATGCCACGTTCGTCTTGGCGCCGACGCTGGGCCTTCCCCCCGAATTGCCTGGCACCGCAGCGGCCGACCTGGCCCAACGGCAGATGTGGTGGATCGGCACCGCGGCGTCCACGGCGGTGGGCATTGCCCTGATCGCCTTCGGCCGGCATTGGCTGCTCAAGGTGCTGGGCGTGGCGACGTTGCTGGTGCCCCACGTCATCGGTGCGCCGCAGCCCGAAGTCCACTCGATGCTGGCGCCCGAAGCCCTGGAGAGTCAGTTCAAGATCGCCTCGCAACTGACCAACGTCGCGTTCTGGCTGGCCCTGGGCCTGATCAGCGCCTGGCTGTTTCGCCGTGACGGTCAAGCCCACCACGACGCATGAGCGCCGAGCCGATCCTAGTGATTGGCCTGGGCTGCCAGCGGGGTTGCCCGGCCAGCACGCTGCGGGCCTTGCTCGACCAGACGCTGCTGGTCCACGGCATCGAACTTCATCGGGTACGAGCCCTGGCCAGTATCGATCTCAAGCGTGACGAGCCCGGGCTGCTGGAACTGGCCGGGCAACTGGCCCTGCCGCTGACCTGTTTCAGTGTCGAACAGTTGGCCAGCTACGAGCAGCGGCTCAGTCACCGCTCCGAGATCGCCTTCGAGCGCACCGGTTGCTACGGCATCGCCGAAAGCGCCGCCCTGGCCTTGGCCGACCGGTTGGGCACGCCGCCCGCGACGCTGTTGATTACTCGCCAAAAAGGCCCCAAGAGCACGCTGGCATTGGCGGTCGTGGCATAAATCCCGATAATCGGCGCCCAGGATCATGAGCGATCTTCATCTGGGCGACGCTCACCCACCTTGCACAGGAGCCGGTCATGACCGTGTACTTCATCGGCGCCGGCCCCGGCGACCCGGACCTCATCACCGTCAAAGGCCAACGACTGATCCGCCATTGCGCGGTAATCATCTACGCCGGTTCCCTGGTGCCAACCGCCGTCCTCGAAGGCCATTGCGCCGAACAGGTGATCAACAGCGCCGAGTTGCATCTGGAACAGATTATCGAATTGATCAAGAGTGCCCACCTCAAGGGCCAGGACGTGGCCCGGGTGCATTCCGGCGACCCGAGCCTGTACGGCGCCATTGGCGAGCAGATTCGCTGCCTGCGGGAACTGGACATCCCTTTCGAAATCATCCCGGGGGTGACCGCGACCTCAGCCTGCGCCGCCCTACTGGGCGCCGAATTGACCTTGCCGGACATTTCCCAGAGCCTGATCCTCACCCGTTACGCCGACAAAAGCCCGATGCCCGCTGGGGAAGAACTGGGCAGCCTGGCACAGCATGGGGCGACCATGGCGATTCACCTGGGGGTCAATCATCTGGAAAAAATCGTCGACGAACTGCGGCCCCACTATGGCGCCGATTGCCCGATTGCCGTGATCCACCGGGCGACCTGGCCGGACCAGGATTGGGTGATGGGGACGCTGGACGATATCGCAGCAAAGGTACACGCCAAGGGCTTTCGCCGCACGGCGCTGATTCTGGTGGGACGTGTACTGGGCAACGATGTGTTCAGCGAGTCTTCGCTGTACCGCGCCGGGCATGCGCATCTCTACAGGCCCTGAAGCTCAGCAAGACCCAACCTGCCCCTGCTGTAGGAGCTGCCGAGCGAAGCGAGGCTGCGATCTTTGCGCTGACACTTGGGTCTCAAGCGAAAGATCAAAAGATCGCAGCCTTCGGCAGCTCCTACAGGGCGGGTGAGGTTTTGCCAAGTCCCCTCGCCACAATCAGTAGTAGGCGTTTTCTTTCTGCGTGTGGTCGGTCACGTCGCGTACGCCCTTGAGCTCCGGAATGCGCTCGAGCAAGGTGCGCTCGATGCCTTCCTTCAAGGTAACGTCAGCCTGGCCGCAGCCCTGGCAGCCGCCGCCGAACTGGAGCACGGCGATGCCGTCTTCCACCACGTCGATCAGCGAAACCTGGCCGCCGTGGCTGGCCAGCCCCGGGTTGATTTCGGTTTGCAGGTAGTAATTGATGCGCTCATTGACCGGGCTGTCGGCATTGACCATCGGCACCTTGGCGTTTGGCGCCTTGATGGTCAACTGGCCGCCCATGCGGTCGGTGGCGTAGTCGACCACCGCATCGTCCAGGAAGGCTTCGCTGAACGAGTCGATGTACGCGGTGAAGCTCTTGAGCCCCAGCGCGGTGTCTTCGGGTTTTTCTTCCCCCGGCTTGCAATAGGCAATGCACGTCTCAGCGTACTGGGTGCCGGGCTGGGTGATGAAGATGCGGATCCCGATACCTGGGGTGTTCTGCTTGGACAGCAGGTCGGCCAGGTAATCGTGGGCGGCATCGGTAATGGTAATGGCGGTCATGGAAACTCCTCGCAGGCTTGCCGGCAGTTTACGCCAATCATCGCGCCGGACAAAGTCCTAGTATTTTTGTCAGGAAAGCACCCGGCGGCACGGAGCTTGCCGCCGGAGCTGTCGATCAGAGGTTCTGGTAGCGATTCATGTCCAGCACACCGCTTTCCACGGGCTCCGTCTCCTGGATGTACTGGCTCAGGTCGTGGAAGTAGTACCAGAACTGCGGGTGACTGCGGCGAATGCCCCAGCGCTCGACAATCCGCTCGAACGCCGGAGCATCCTGGGCGCCTTGCATGGCCTCGACGAACGCCGGCACTTGCCCGGCCGCAATGTTGAAGATGAAGTTCGGATAGCTGCTGAGCACGCCGGGGTAGACCGTCAGGGTGTCCAGCCCCGGTTGGTAGCGCGCCTCCTCGCCCAGCAGGAACGCCACGTTGCTGTGGGCACGGTTGCGTAGCAGGCTGTAGACCTCACGATGACCGCTGGCGGTTTCGACGCGCAGCAGGGTTGCTTCCGGCAGTTGGTCGATCACCTTGAGCCCCGCCGCCGGGCGTGACACCAGGCGACTGAGGGCCTGTTCGGCGTTTTGCAGCGTCGGGTCGATGTTCGGGCGCGAGCAGTAGGCACCGTGGCAGCGGTTGATCGGATCGGGGCGCGCATTCAGCTCGCCATAACGGGACAGCAGTTGCCGGGTGAAATCGCCTTTGGGGTCGCGCTCATCAAGCTTGAGGGCGGTCGGCGTGTCATCGTCGATGGCCTCGTAATCGAGCCACATCTTGAATTTGCCGCCGGCCTGGTACCAGTCGTCAAGGTAGTCTTCCCGGGAGTCGGCCGGCATCAGGCGCAGGAAGTTCTGCTCTGCACCGTTGCGGATCAGGTCGAAATACAGCCGGGTCTGGGCCTGGTGGGACACGTTGCCGAATACATCGAAGTTCACCGCCAATTGGTAATAGGTGCGCTCCAGCAACGGGAAGTCGAACAGCCACATCGTCTGCGGCACTTCACCGATCAGGCCCTTTTTGACCGAGGCACTGTCGAAGTGCCGAAAAATGCTCAGCAATGCATTGTCATTCCCGGCCCACAGCGTCGACCAGCTCGGCGCCGGCTGCTCGGCATAGTTGTCGCGGCGCAAGACTTCGTAGTCGTTGCGCTTGTCCCGGTAGTCGAGCCACAGACTGACGACGCTGCCCACGTCGTCGTTCTGCCCCGGCATCGCCAGCAACGGCGTGGCGTGGCCGCGGTAGTTCGGGTCCGTGATGTACAAGTCATGTTCGGGGGCCTGGAACAGCGCCCAGAAATTGTCGCGGATCACGTCCGTGGCGATCTGGCCACGGCACACCGGCCCGCGGATGAAGGTGCGCACGAAATACTCGGCGTTATCGAGCATGAACTGGTAGCGAGCCTGGGCCGGGATCGCTTCGAAGGTGGAAAACGGGTTGGCCCGGCGCTCCGGACCGTAGCCCGGCAACGCGGAGACCTGCCATTTGCCGCTGTAGAACAGGCTCTTGATGCGCGCCATCTTCGCCGCACTCAAGCCATAGGTAATGTGGGTCTTGTGCACGATCACCCCTTGCACCGGCCACAGCCGGTAATAGATGCGGGTGCCGGGGTCATCATTCGGACGGCGGGTGTTGATCAGGTCGATCGGTTGACCGGTGGGCGTGCGCGAACGGACCCACTGGAAGAAATGCCCAGGCTCGCCGTCCTTGAAATAGATGTGCGCCAGGAACCAATGCTCGAACAACCAGCGGCCCACCAGGCTTTCCCGGGCGCCAGGGGCATTGAGCAGGTTTTCCCATTGCACCACCTGCAAGGCTTCGCCGGCGCTCGGGGCCAGGGCCTGCTGATCGATCGGAGCGCCCGTGGCCAGCCAGCGTTGCAGGGTCTGGTATTGCTGGTCGGTCAGGCCGGTGACGGCCAGGGGCATGCCTTCCTTGGGATGGGCACCTGCGTATTCGTTGAATTGATCCGGCATCGCGCAGCTGTTTTCACGATTGAGGCCCAGCACGATCTCTTCCGGCAGCTTGGCGTTGGGCTGCAACGGCGTGCGGTGGCCCAACTCCAGCATGCGCGTCATCAGGGCAGCCTGGCTGCCTTGGGCGTCAAGCACCGAATAAAAGCCCTTGCGCTGCCAGGCGCGCTGACCGGAGGCGTCATAGAACAAGCGGGTCGGATCGGCCGCCTGGCGCCGCTCGCCGTCGTACACTAGCCGCTTGCTCGCCCCCCGTGCCGCGCCTTCGCCGCTGCCCAGGTTCAACTGGCAAGCGGAGTCGTAGCAGGCATGGCAGGCCACACATTTTTCCGTGAAGATCGGCTGGATGTCGCGAGTGTAGGAGATCGTGGGAGCGGGACTCCCGGCGGCTGCGGTAAAAGATAACAGCAGTAACAGACTGCCGAATAAGACGCGGTACGGCATGTCTCGGGTCCCTAAGAGATAAGCCGCCGATTCTACCGGGCCAGCATCGCCTTGCAAACATGAGCGATATTCATGCAAAAGCCCATCATGATCAAATCCTGCGCAGGTTTGCTATCATCCCGGCCTTCGTAATGGTCTTTTTTCCAGGTAGTCCTATGACTGATCGCAGCGCTCGCCTTTATCTTCTCCAGCAGGCCCTCAAGGAACGCATCCTGATCCTCGACGGCGGCATGGGCACGATGATCCAGAGCTACAAGCTGGAAGAACAGGACTACCGCGGCAAACGCTTTGCCGACTGGCCGAGCGACGTCAAGGGCAACAACGATTTGCTGGTGCTCAGCCGTCCCGACGTGATCGGCGCCATTGAAAAAGCCTACCTGGATGCCGGCGCCGACATCCTGGAAACCAACACCTTCAACGCCACCCAGGTGTCCCAGGCCGACTACGGCATGCAGGACCTGGCCTACGAGCTGAACCTGGAAGGCGCGCGCCTGGCCCGCAAGGTGGCGGACGCCAAGACCCTGGAAACCCCGGACAAGCCGCGCTTCGTCGCCGGCGTGCTCGGCCCGACCAGCCGCACCTGCTCGCTGTCACCGGATGTGAACAACCCCGGCTACCGCAACGTGACCTTCGACGAACTGGTGGAAAATTACACCGAGGCCACCAAGGGCCTGATCGAAGGCGGCGCCGACCTGATCCTGATCGAAACCATTTTCGACACACTGAACGCCAAGGCGGCGATCTTTGCCGTGCAAGGGGTCTACGAAGAACTCGGCGTCGAACTGCCGATCATGATCTCCGGCACCATCACCGATGCCTCCGGCCGCACCCTCTCGGGCCAGACCACCGAGGCCTTCTGGAACTCCGTGGCCCACGCCAAGCCGATCTCCGTGGGCTTGAACTGCGCCCTCGGCGCCAGCGAATTGCGCCCATACCTGGAGGAGCTGTCGAACAAGGCCAGCACCCACGTATCGGCCCACCCCAACGCCGGCCTGCCCAACGAATTCGGTGAATACGACGAACTGCCAGCCGAAACGGCCAAGGTCATCGAAGAGTTCGCCCAGAGCGGCTTCCTGAACATTGTCGGCGGCTGCTGCGGCACCACCCCGGCGCACATCGAAGCCATCGCCAAAGCCGTGGCTGGCTACGCACCGCGGCCAATCCCAGAGATTCCACGGGCTTGCCGCCTGTCGGGCCTGGAACCGTTCACCATCGATCGCAGCTCCTTATTCGTCAACGTCGGCGAGCGGACCAACATCACCGGCTCCGCCAAGTTCGCCCGGCTGATCCGTGAGGACAACTACACCGAAGCCCTGGAAGTGGCCCTGCAACAGGTCGAGGCCGGTGCCCAGGTGATCGACATCAACATGGACGAGGGCATGCTCGATTCGAAAAAGGCCATGGTGACCTTCCTCAATCTGATTGCCGGCGAACCGGACATCTCCCGCGTGCCGATCATGATCGACTCCTCTAAATGGGAAGTGATCGAAGCCGGCCTCAAGTGCATCCAGGGCAAGGGCATCGTCAACTCCATCAGCATGAAGGAAGGCGTCGAGCAGTTCATCCATCACGCCAAGCTGTGCAAGCGCTACGGCGCCGCCGTGGTGGTAATGGCCTTCGACGAAGCCGGCCAGGCCGACACCGAGGCGCGCAAGAAGGAAATCTGCAAGCGCTCCTACGACATCCTGGTCAATGAAGTGGGATTCCCGCCCGAAGACATCATCTTCGACCCGAACATCTTCGCCGTCGCCACCGGCATCGAAGAGCACAACAACTATGCCGTGGACTTCATCAACGCCTGCGCCTACATCCGTGACGAACTGCCCTACGCGCTGACCTCGGGCGGGGTGTCCAACGTGTCCTTCTCGTTCCGCGGCAACAACCCGGTGCGCGAGGCGATCCACTCGGTGTTTCTGCTGTATGCGATTCGTGCGGGCCTGACGATGGGCATTGTCAACGCCGGCCAACTGGAGATCTACGACCAGATCCCGGTAGAACTGCGCGACACCGTGGAAGACGTGATCCTCAACCGCACCCCCGAAGGCACCGACGCCCTGCTGGCCATCGCAGACAAGTACAAGGGCGACGGCAGCGTCAAGGAAGCAGAAACCGAGGAATGGCGCGGCTGGGAAGTGAACAAGCGCCTGGAACATGCACTGGTCAAGGGCATCACCACCCACATCGTTGAAGACACCGAGGAATCGCGACTGTCTTTCGCCCGCCCGATCGAGGTCATCGAAGGCCCGCTGATGGCCGGCATGAACATCGTCGGCGACCTGTTTGGCGCCGGCAAAATGTTCCTGCCCCAGGTGGTCAAGTCCGCCCGCGTGATGAAGCAGGCCGTAGCCCATCTGATCCCGTTCATCGAGGCGGAAAAAGGCGACAAGCCAGAGGCCAAGGGCAAGATCCTGATGGCCACGGTCAAGGGCGACGTGCATGACATCGGCAAGAACATCGTCGGCGTAGTGCTCGGTTGCAACGGCTATGACATCGTCGACCTGGGCGTGATGGTGCCGGCGGAGAAGATCCTGCAGGTGGCCAAGGAGCAGAAGTGCGACATCATCGGCCTGTCCGGCCTGATCACCCCGTCCCTGGATGAAATGGTGCATGTGGCGCGCGAGATGCAGCGCCAGAACTTCCACCTACCGTTGATGATTGGCGGGGCCACCACTTCCAAGGCCCACACGGCGGTGAAGATCGAGCCCAAGTACAGCAACGATGCGGTGATCTACGTCACCGATGCCTCGCGCGCCGTGGGCGTGGCCACCCAGCTCCTGTCCAAGGAGCTCAAGCCGGCGTTCGTCGAGAAAACCCGCCTGGACTACATGGACGTGCGCGAGCGTACGGCCAACCGCAGCGCCCGCACCGAGCGCCTGAGCTACCCCGCCGCCGTGGCCAAGAAGCCACAGTTCGACTGGAGCAGCTACCAGCCGGTCAAGCCGACCTTCACCGGCGCCCAGGTGCTCGACAACATCGACCTGAACGTCCTGGCCGAATACATCGACTGGACACCGTTCTTCATTTCCTGGGACCTGGCCGGCAAATACCCGCGCATCCTCACCGACGAAGTGGTCGGCGAAGCGGCCACCGCGCTGTACGCCGATGCCCAGGAAATGCTGCGCAAGCTGATCGACGAGAAACTCATCAGCGCCCGCGCCGTGTTCGGCTTCTGGCCGGCCAACCAGGTGCATGACGATGACCTGGAAGTCTACGGCGACGATGGCAAGCCACTGGCCCGCCTGCATCACCTGCGCCAACAGATCATCAAGACCGACGGCAAGCCGAACTTCTCCCTGGCCGACTTCGTCGCGCCGAAGGACAGCGGGGTGACCGACTATGTCGGCGGTTTCATTACCACCGCTGGCATCGGCGCCGAGGAAGTCGCCAAGGCCTACCAGGAGGCCGGCGACGACTACAACTCGATCATGGTCAAGGCCCTGGCCGACCGACTGGCCGAAGCCTGTGCCGAATGGCTGCACCAGCAGGTGCGCAAGGAACATTGGGGTTACGCCAAGGACGAACACCTGGACAACGAGGCGCTGATCAAGGAGCAGTACACCGGCATCCGCCCTGCCCCCGGCTACCCGGCCTGCCCGGACCACACTGAAAAAGTCACCCTGTTCCGCCTGCTCGACCCCGAGGCCAGCGAACTGAAGGCCGGGCGCAGCGGTGTGTTCCTCACCGAACACTACGCCATGTTCCCGGCGGCAGCGGTCAGCGGCTGGTATTTCGCTCACCCCCAGGCGCAATACTTCGCCGTGGGCAAGATCGACAAAGACCAGGTCCAGAGCTATACCGCGCGCAAGGGCCAGGACTTGAGCGTGACTGAGCGCTGGCTGTCGCCAAACCTCGGTTACGACAACTGATATAAGGTCTTTTCAGCCCAGATAGACTGTGGCCTTCAGCAGCTATTGCATGGATAGAGACCCATCCAATAGCTGCTGAAGGCCGCGATCTCTTCAATTTATTTTTTTACAGAGATGAAAACATTAATTGGCTGCTTCCAATCAGAATTAGGTCTACGAGCCTCCAACTGCAACATCCCATTGTAATATCCCGACGGGAGCGCCATATTGTCCCGTACATCGTACTGTATTTCGAGGCCAAGCCATTGGCTAAGCGCTCCAATAAAGCGCTTGCTGTTCATATGCTCACTCCAAGCGTACTCCCCCCCCTCTTCGGTGCGGATACCCCGCAACTTCACGACTACTGCTTGACCCTGGGCGTTCAATAATGACGCATTCAACATCGTAAACTTCTCGTCTGTGCCGGGCGTCAACTGAGTAGGACCAATATTTGCATTCAGAGCAACTATCCCCCCACTGTAAAGTCGCTCAATGCCGGGGACTCGGAGATAAGTCGACACATGATCTTGCAGCCCACTGACAACAAGCATACGTAGACCTGGCAACTCCGCATTGTAGCCTGACATTCGCGCCGCATTTTCTCGCCATACACGAGCCATATCGGCGGTTTGTGCATTGCCCAATGGCAAGCCATGTGTATCCTTGACTGCCGGCGTCGAATAATAGGGAACCTTGTTACCGCAAAGGTAAGTAGAGGATTTTCCATTGCTATAGCCAAAATTATAGTTGCTCGGGTTGTTATTGCAGTGTGTGCCGCCAGCATTGTGCCCAACTTCATGTCGAAAAGCAGCAGGGGAGTTCCAAGCATTAACTGAAGTATAGCCAGACCGATAACCCCATCCACCTGCATTGCCGCCCACCGAATAGGTAGCACTCAGGTCAGTACGGTACAAAGCTCTATAAGATGCCAGCATCACCTGCCAAAGCGCCAATCCATCTTCAGTAACCTGGTAGTTCACGTCAAATATGTTAACAGCAGCAAGTCGCAAGGAAAGGTCCTCAACACGCGAGTTCCTGAGACCGAGATTGGCTGTTTCAAGTTGCGCAAAGGCATAGGCGATAGGGTCAGTATTAATTCGATTCAGAGCATCAGCACTATACGCCACCAACATGTCGATATAGCGCGGCTCGCCAGCTTTTGAACTATCCACCACAGGCGCTGAAGCCTCAGACATCTCAACGGTATCGGGAGTCATATAATCGTTGGGCGGCTCTTGGGTAAAAGAGCTTTTCCCCTGCGCATCGACCACCAACAAACCACGCTTGCCAGGCTCATCGACTATAGCGGTGATCGCACCGTCAGGCGACCTGACCATCACCAGCGAGCCTGTGTCGCCATCGCGGGTGTACAAATTACCGCTTTCTATCGTGTACCCCTGCTCACCCTTATATTGCCGAACGCTCAAAGCGTGCACTGCCGATCGCATCGGCATATACGCTGGCAGACGTCGCTTGGAGCGAATCTTCGGGGCTATCGGTTGCAGCGCTGACCAGTGCGGGCAGCGCAAGTACCAACGTCAGCGCTGTCAGGCCGGAGCGCCCAGCCGTAGAGAATGGATTTCCAGTATTCATGGCGTATTTCCTAGCGAAGACAGGAACCATAAGACTGATCCCATTAAAGCGGGACGACTACTGTCAGATATGACAGTAGCTAGTGGCCTGAGCGGCTAATTCATTTATTTATATGTCGGTCAGGAATATACTAAGCGCTCAATATCATGGCTTGGTTATGCGCATGGCTCGACCGACTTCCCCCTTCGCTTTAACGCCTTCTGATCGCGCTATCCTGCAAGGCTGGTTGCGTATGAGTACGCTGGAACAGAGCCTCACCCTGCGTGCACGTATCCTGCTTCTACTGGCGGATGGATTGACGCCCAAGGTCATCAGCGAACAGTTGCAGGTCACGCCGCCGACAGTGTTCAAGTGGCGAAAACGCTATCTGGAGGCGGGCGTCGAGGGCTTGAGCGACCTGCCACGTAGTGGTCAGCCGCTCAAACTCGGGGCTGAAAAAGTCAGCGAGATCCTCACACTGACTACCCGGCGAGTACCCAAGGAGGCGACTCACTGGAGTGTTCGCCTGATGGCCAAATATGCGCGGGTCACCACCTGGCAGGTGCGTCAGGTCTGGGCTGCTTCCGATCTCAAACCCCATCGTCTGAAGACCTTTAAAATCAGCAACGATCCCCATTTCGCCGACAAGGTGGTCGACGTGGTCGGGCTTTATCTGAATCCACCAGACAACGCCCTGGTGCTGTCTGTGGACGAGAAAACTCAGATTCAGGCCTTGGATCGCACCCAGCCAATGTTGCCTCTGCGCCCCGGACAGATCGAGCGTCGGACGCATGATTACAAGCGCCACGGAACAGCCAGTCTGTACGCGGCATTCGACATCATGACCGGCCAAGTCATCGGGCGGATCACGCAACGCCATCGCGCCAAGGAATTCCTGGCCTTTCTGCACCAGATTGATCGCAGCACACCACCGGCGCTGGATCTGCATGTCATCCTGGATAACAGTTCGACCCACAAAACGGCTGCAATCAAGCAGTGGCTGGAAAAACGTCCGCGTTTCAAATTGCACTTCACACCGACCAGTGCGTCCTGGTTGAACGCTGTAGAAGGCTGGTTTGCACAACTGGAAAGGCGAGCGCTGTACCGGGGTGCCTTCACCAGCGTTGCCGACTTGAAGACAACTATCCGCCAGTTCATCGAGGCTCACAATGAGTTCTCAGCCAAGCCGTTCAAGTGGAATAAAACAGCTGAAGCCATTATCAGTTCGGTACACAAGGCGAAACTGAGCGTGATAAAAAATAAATTAATGAATTAGTCGCTCAGGCCCTTTAGGGATGGTCTGAAATAGCCGGATATTCTCCGGCTATCGAGCCGTCAGTACTTTTCAAAAAACGACCCGCGTCGAAATTTGATCCATTTTCTTCATTTTTCAGCCCTTCCGGGCGCAGCAAGGCGCTTC
>NZ_CAXAPG010000034.1:0-60538 GCF_963970585.1 Pseudomonas sp. RL_105y_Pfl2_101 | reverse complement strand
TGTCGGATTTCCGGATATCAAACAGGGCAGCGACTTGGCGATAGGACAGCTCTTCCTCTCGCATACGCTGCAATACATTCAGCTTGAACTCAGGGCTGTAGTTCTTCTTTCTCTTACTTTTGAGGCCCGCGGTACCAAGCGCCTGATATGCCGCAATCCACTTTCGAAGCGAAGAGGCATTGACCCCGTGACGATGCGCGACCTCTCTGTGACCTGCGCTCCCCGAACAGTAATCCTCAACAACCGACAATTTCGCCTGCTCTGTGTACTTTTTCATGACACCCCTGGATGTTGATGTCCAACATTTCGGGGTCAGATCAAAATACGCGGACACAATCACCCTTATTGGCAGGGCGAGGAAGGTGTGTTCCCCGGCCCCTTACGGTAATAGTCATGGAGGGCTACCCCCGGGACGGGCGATACGCCATCCGCAATCGGTACCAATTGAAAAAGAGCGTGCCGCTCTTTTCTACACATTCAATTGACCCGTGCAAAATTCCACATGTGCGGCTCAAGTCGGGCCAAAAAACCAAATCATTCGCAAAAAAAATTCCACCTAATGTGGACGAACCGTCATAAGTGATTGAATTGTCGTGTTCAGCATTTCAGACTGAGTGATTACCCACGACCAGTCCTATCAACGCTGGCCCAGGTGCTCAAACCAACAATAACGCTAATCACACGGTCGCCCTTGCATGCATCCCCAACGAAAAATGCTGCACAACGAGTTGCACGCCCGCCCGTCGCTGTATTTCGACGAGCCGGCCCACGTCTTCCACCTGGCGTTTCTTGGCGACAATGCCCAGTGCAACGCGCTGCTCGAACGACTGTGCCCTGAAACCCTCGCAGCAGAGGGCGCACAAGGCATCACCCGCCTTGAAGGACATCCACTCAAGTGGGAGCGCCACGCCGAGTTCTTCACCCTGACCCTGGTCGTTCCCGCCTGCACCCATGAACTGCACTGGACAACGCTGCCCGAATGCCTTGCTCAGGGTATCGAAGGTCATTCCCAGCACCTCATCAATGCCGTTCAGGTGGTGGTGCGCGCAGAAGCCGGTCTCGACCTGACCAGCTACGGATTCAAGGACCCTTGCGGCTCTTGCGTGGGTGGTGGCGATGCGGTCGTCTGGAGCGATTTTCGCCTGACCGAGGACGGCACCAATCGCCTGCTGTTCATCAACCGACGGCTCAACGCTTATCGTCAGGGCCGCATGATTCGGCGTCTGCTGGAAATCGAGACTTATCGCATGATGGCGTCCTTGTCGCTCAATACCGCCAAGGCACTGGACCCGCAGTTGAACGAATTCGATCGCACCCTGGTGAGCCTGTCCGAACGTAATGCCAATGCCAGCGGCGTGCATGCCAAGGCCCTGCTGGAGGACATCGCCCTGCTGTCTCGCCAGGTCGTCAGCAGTACGGTCAGGAATCGCCACCGTTTCAGCGCCACCCACGCCTACGCCCAACTGGTGTTCGAACGCCTGGGGGAATTGCGCGAAAGTCACCTGGGGGATTGCCAACGGCTGGGCGTGTTCATCGAACGGCGTTTCAAACCCACGGTGCGCTATTGCGCAGCCACCGAACAGCGCCTCGAACAACTGGCCATGAGCGTCGCCAACCTGGGTGACTTGCTGCAGGCACGCGTACAGGTCGAAATGGAGGACCAGAATGCCGAGATTCTGCGTAGCCTTAATGCGCGCGCCGATGCACAGATAAAGATCCAACGCGCGGTGGAAGGTCTGTCGATCATTGCCATCACCTACTACCTGATCAATCTGTTCAAATTGGTCTATAGCGGGCTGCACACCTTGGGCGCAAACCTCTCGGCCCGCGAGGCGCTGCTAGGCATGACGCCACCGGTGCTGTTGATCCTGCTGCTGATTCTGATCCGGATCAGGAAGGCCAAAAGTCACTAGTGCACCTTGCCCACGCAGCGGGCGTCCAAGGGTTCCATGGACGCCTTTGCGCTTGCCTGCCATGAGTACAAATCAGCGCCCACCCTTCGCTAATCCCTTGTTTTACCGTACCCTGCCTCGTAGCTCTTGATGAGAAATCATGAACCTGCACACGGCCGCTGACTGTTTCCCCATGCGCAAATTTCTGTACCTGATGTTTTCCTTGGCCTTGATTGCCGCCCTGATCACCTACGCACTGTGGACGACGGATCGTCCGGTGGGTCATTACCTGTCCGACCTGCGTATCAGCCTGGCGGTCGACCAGGGCACACCCGCCGACCGCGGCAACCTGCTGGGCATCCAGCCCGAACTGTTCCCCACCGACTACCAGAGCCCCGAGCGCCTGCATCGCAAACTGGCTGCCTATCTGCAGACGGCTCGCGACCAAGGCCTTCTCAATGCCAAGACCGTGGTGGTCCTGCCCGAGCACATCGGCACCTGGTTGATGCTCGGTGGCGAAAAAAACGAGTTGTACCAGGCCACCACCCTGAAGGAAGCCATGAACTGGCTGGCGGTCAGTAATCCGCTGGCATTTATCCAGGCATTGGTCAGCGCTCAAGGCGATAGCCGACTGGACGATGCCTACCTGCGCATGAAAGCCAAGCGCATGGCCCGTGACTATCAAGCGCTGTTCGGTGGGCTGGCCAAGGAGTTCGGCATCACCTTGGTGGCCGGCTCCATCGTGCTGCCTGAACCCAGTGTCAGCGACGGTGAACTGAAGATCGGTCGCGGTGCGCTGTACAACAGCAGCTTGGTATTCGGCAGCGATGGCCGGCCAATCGGCCAGCCACAACGCCAACGACATCCGGTGTTTGAACAGCGCGATGTGCTTGGGGCCGACCGACCGACCACCTTGCAAGTCATCGACACCCCCGCCGGGCGCCTGGGCGTGCTGATCGGCAGCGACAGTTGGTACCCACTCCACTACCGGCAACTCAACGACCAGGGCGCACAACTGATTGCGGTGCCCGCCTTCATCATCGGTCGCAATACGTGGGACAAACCTTGGAGCGGTTATAAAGGCCTTTCCACGCCGAGCGAGGTGAGCCTCAAACCAGGTGAAGTAAGCGAGGGCCAAGCTTGGCATCGCCTGACACTGACCGGACAATTGCCCATCAGCCAGGCCCGGGGCGGCGTCAGCGTGTTCCTGCGGGGCCAGTTCTGGGACAGCGGCAGCGCCGGCCAGAGTTTCATCAGCCACAACGGCCAACACTTCCCCGATGGCGAGGCCCATGGCGCCCGCCTGCTGAACCTGTGGCTGTGAGCATGAAACCGCAACCGATGCGCTTGGGCGACCTGTCTGTGGGCTTCGTCCATAGCCTGGCTGACGCAGTCGCCAGCCATGGGCAAGACCCTCAACCTTTGCTTGAGCAGTACGGTCTCGATGCCGCGCGCCTGGCCGAGCCCGGGGCACGACTGTCGATCCCACGCTACATGCGTCTGGGCCACGCCGCGATTCAACAGACCCAGGACCCGGCCTTGGGCCTGCGCATGGGCAGGCTCGGCCGCTTGAGCCAGGCCGGGCTGGCGGGCGTTACCGCGGCCCAGGCGCCAACCGTGCGCGAGGCCGCCCGCTGCATGATCCGCTTCGAGCCGCTGTATGGCTCCAACTATCGCGGCCAATCGAGTTTCCATGAAGATGCCCGAGGCGCTTGGCTACGGTTCTATTCCATCAGTCCGTATAACGCCTACAACCGCTTCGTCGTGGATTCGATCATTGCCGGCTGGCTTGCGCAACTGTCCAGTGTCAGCGGCATCGCGCTACGACCCGAACGCATCGAAATCGAATTCGAGGAGCCGACGTATCTAGAGGCCTACCGCACGCTCGGTGACTGCCCGATCCAATTTAGCGCCGAACACAATCAACTGCGCCTGGGCCTGGACAGCCTCGCCCAGCGCAACCCACAGCATTGCCCCAGCACCTGGCACCATCTGCTTGAGCTGTGTGAACGGGAACTGGAACAACTGACCCGCACCCGCAGCCTGCGGGAGCGCATCATCCAACTGTTGGGACCGTTGCTCAACGGCGGCCGGGAACCCGACCTGGAAGAAGTGGCGGCTCGCCTGAAGCTGCCGACCTGGACCCTGCGTCGCAAGTTGGCCGAGGAAGGCACGCAGTTTCGCGCCATCCTCAACGACACCCGCCGCGACCTGGCCATGACCTACATACGCGATACCGAACTGGCGTTCGGCGAAATCGCTTATCTATTGGGATTCGCCTCAGCCGAGGCATTTCAACGAGCCTTCAAGCGCTGGAACAACCAGACGCCCGGAGAGTTTCGTCGTAGTCACCGAGGGGTTTAAGCTTCAAGCGCCAAGCTTGGCGCTTACCACTTGTAGCGTGTCGCGATCCTCACAACTCCGTCGCATCTTCGGCGGGTTCCAACGGGTCCAGTTCGTACGCCTGGTATTCCAGCAGCTCTTCCTGATAATCATCCATTACGTGTCCTTCCCCTGTCATTGAAACCAATGCCTGATGGCGCTGACTTCAGCATAAAGCTGCTTTATGAACAAAACATGAAGCAAAGGCTTCATGAATTAAACGTAGCACAGGGTCGGGAAATTACCGTGTGAAGTGTGACAGGGCGTAACTCCCTGCCACTGGACCTCAGGATGCCGGCAGCGGCTGAATAGGCTCGGTCGGGGCCGGCAACGAGCTGGGCGGTGGTGGTGTAACGGTTTCCGTCGTCGGTGCAGACTCCGACTCGAACGACTCGGGCGCAATTGGCGTCGGCTCGCTCGGCGGCACGACGGGCTCCGACACCGTGGGGGCAGTTTCGACGGGGGCCGGCGCAGCCTCCTCTACCGGTGGGGCTGCTGCGGGAGCAGGCGCAACAGGCTCTGGCTCTGGCTCTGGCGCTGGAACTGGAACTGGAACCGGCATCAGCGCAGCCGATTCAGCCTTGATTTCCGGAATACCCAGCTCAGCTTTCGGCTTGTCGGTATTCTCAGCCTTCTCGGCAGCCTTCTTCGCTTCGGGTGGCAGGAACAGCTCGACCAACGCAAAGAAACGCTCATAGAACTTGGCCGCCGACACGGTTTCGCTGGCGACTTTGACCATCGAATCATCCGAGGAACCGATCGGCATCGATACCGAACCCAGCACGCCCACGCCCAGGCTGGCGGAGTTGTTGATTTTCTTCAGCGCATAGCGGTCCTGCAGGGCGTTGGCGAACATGGTCGCACGGTGCCCCATCCCACCATCTTCAGCACAGACCAGGTTGAAACTGATCTCCATGTGGGTGTCGCCGGTTTGCTGGAAGCTCTTATGACCGCTGACCAGCTTCGGATCGCTGCTGGTGATGATGTAGCCCTGGCTGAGCAATGCCCGGCGCCCGGCCTCGCAGGTCGCCGCGTCGCTCACTGGATAAGTGCGCGAGAACGTGCCGGAGTCGTCGAAGTTCTCGTGCTCGTAAATGGCGGCCTTCTTCGACGAGCAACCGGCTGCGGCGGCCAGCACCAATGCAAGCCCGACGGTGCGCATGTGAATTGATTTGAACATTGAACATCCTGAGAAAAACGGTCCGGGGCGTATTGTGCAACAGAACGCGACCTGGCAGCGTGGCTAATCTTGTTTCAAGGGGGTTACAAATTTACTGGGGGTTGTTTGCAGGAAAAAGACGCTAATCCGGTAGATCGACGAATACCCGCTTCTGGGCAACACGCATGATTCTGATATTCCGTTCCGAGGGCGTAGTTTTTTACGTAAGGTTGGTGTGTATATCCGTTTCTGCGGTAACGGCCACTGGCGGTTCCGCGCTTACAGCGGCTCACTTTTGGAAGAGCGCCAAAAGTAAGCAAAAGCGCTTTGCCCCACCACTTGGCACCTCGCCTAGGCTCGGTGTGCCCCAGATCAAAAGCCAAAGCGAGGCGGCCTAACAGCCGGCCTGATTTTGACGGAACCGCGTCCCCCTGTGGGCGAGCTTGCTCGCGATGACGTCGGCACAGCCAACATCATCGTTGACTGGAACACCGCCTTCGCGAGCAAGCTTTGCCCCCACAGATCTAATGGGTGTACGACCGGGAGAGCCAGGCCGGCTGTTAGGCCACCTCGCGGTGGACGTTGATCTCGGCGCCCCGTTAACCACGCTGGCTGAACGAAGGTATGCGCAGAGGACAACCCGGCATGGATGCCGAGCCTAGACGAGGCACCGAGTGGTGGGGCAGAAGCGCTTTGGTTACTTTCGCCTGGGCCGGCATTCCGGCTTTTCGAAAGTGACCCGCTGTTAGAGCGGAACCATAAGTAGCCATCACCGAAAAACGCATATGCCCCCCAAAAAAAAGAAGCCAAAAAAAACGACGCTTCCCATTTCTGAAAGAAGCGCCGTTTTTTCTAACTGAACAGCATCACAACCAGGTTTGAAAAAGCATCAAGCAATTAGAAACGCTTGATTTCCGCCTGATTCTCCAACTGCTTGCGATACGCCGCAAAGTCCTGCTGACCAACACGGGACGCTAGGTAGCGGCGATACTCCGCCTTCTCTTCGTCAGTCGGTGCCGCCGCTTCATTCACGCCGTCCAGACGTACGACCATCAGGCTGCCATCAGGCAAGGTCACGCTGGTGAACGTCGGCTGGTCCTTGGACTCAGGCTTGGGCATGCGGAACAGTGCTTGCAACACCGCCGGGTCGATGCCTTCCTGGTTGCGGGTTGCCGCCTGGGTGGCTTTCCAGCCTTGGCCGTCGACCGGCTTGTCCAGTGCAACCTTGCCGTCGCGCAGACTGGCGATCAGCTCGTCGGCCCGGGTCTTGGCTGCCGCGCTGGCGTGCTCCTTGGTCAACTGAGCACGAATCGGTCCTGCCACGCTTTCCAGCGGCAGTTGCTCAGGCTTGTGGTGCTCCTTGGCACGCAGCACCACGACGGTTTCCGGATCCAGCTCGATGGCGGTGCTGTTGGCACCCTCATCCAGCACTTCCGGGCTGAACGCAGCAGTCACTACGGCACGATTGGCCGCAATCCCTTCACCACCTTCACGACCGAACGGGGCCGACGTGTGGACGGTTAGCTTCAGGTCTTGGGCCGGTTGCGCCAAGTCGGACGCTTCGAACGAGTCATCCTCCAGTTGCTTGGTCGCCTCAACGAAACGCTGCTCCACCTGCTGGGTCTTCAGGTCGCGGGTCAGCTTGTCCTTGAGACTGGCAAACGTAGGCACTTCAGGCGCTTCGACACCCAGCAGCTTGATCAGGTGCAGACCGAAATCGGTGCGTATCGGCGCCGAGACCTGGTCCTTGTTCAAGGCGTACAAGGCCTTTTCAAATTCCGGATCGTAGACGCCAGGACCGGCGTAACCCAGGTCGCCGCCGTTGCTAGCCGAACCCGGATCCTGGGAAAACTCCTTCGCCAACGCTTCAAACGACTCGCCTTTGGCCAGGCGAGCCTGGATCTCTTCGATCTTCGCCTTGGCCTGAGCTTCGGTCATCTTGTCGTTCACTTCGATCAAGATGTGCGCTGCCCGACGCTGTTCGGACAGGTTGGCGATTTCTTTCTGATAGGCCGCCTGCAAGTCTTCGTCCTTGACGCTGACCTGATCGAAGAAAGAGGTTTTCTTGAGTTCGAGGTAATCGATGACCACCTGGTCAGGCGTCATAAATTCCTTGGAGTGTTGGTCGTAGTAAGCCTTGACCTCATCATCAGTCAGCTTGACGGAGGCCAGGTCGGCCTTGATGTTCAAGGTGGAGAAATCACGAGTCTGTTTTTCCAGGCGTGCAAATGCCAATACTTGGGCATCAGTGACGAAACCACTGCCTGCCAGACCGGCGCGCAACTGACCGATGAGCATTTCCTGAGCCAGCATCTGACGGAACTGCATACGGCCGTAACCCAGCTGGCGGATCACCTGATCGAAACGCTCAGGGCTGAATTTGCCATCGACCTGAAACTCAGGCGTTTGCAGGATCACTTGATCAAGCGCAGCTTCGGAAAAAGCGAATTTCGCATCGTGTGCGCCTTGCAGCAACAACTTGCGGTCGATCAGGCCCTTGAGCGCCGAATCGCGCAGCATCTTTTCGTCCAGCAGGGAGGCGTCAAAATCCTTGCCCAACTGTTGCATGAGCTGACGACGTTGCATGTCGACCGCCTGGCTCAGCTCGTTCTGGCTGATGTTCTCGCCGTTGACCTTGGCCGCTTCGTTGCTGTTGGTAGTGGCATTGAAAATGGCATCGAAACCAGTCAACGCCATCAATGCGACGATAACCCCGATGATGGTCTTGGCAATCCAGCCTTGTGAATTGTCCCTGATATTCTGCAGCATGCGTCCCCCAGAAACGGTTGAACTTCAAATTTAGGCAACCGTGGAGCGTGGGTAGAATCCGGATAGAAGAAAGGCGCATCCGAGGATGCGCCTTCTCGTAACTGGCGGAGCGGACCGGGCTCTAACCTGCAAGCCCTGGTGTACCAGACCGGTTGCAACCGGCCGTATTATCGCTCCGCTGCCAAGCCAGGCATGACCCCGACCCGGATAAACTCAACGAAACCTTAGTTAACGGCTTCTTTCAGTGCTTTACCAGCTTTGAAGCCTGGCTTTTTGGCAGCAGCGATTTCCAGCGTCTTACCGGTCTGCGGGTTGCGACCGATACGAGCAGGGCGATCGGTCACGGAGAAGGTGCCGAAACCCACCAGAACAACGGAGTCGCCAGCCTTCAGAGCGCCAGTGACGGATTCGATTACAGCGTCCAGCGCACGGCCAGCAGCAGCTTTCGGGATATCAGCGGATGCAGCGATAGCATCAATCAGTTCCGACTTGTTCACTCTAAGTCCCCTTATATCTATTTGAGATGATTCTAAGTTTTTTGGTGAAAGCAAAAACGAGTGCTGAATGGCCTGCAGACACTTAAGAGCCGCTTTATAACAAGGGCTCTAAAAAACTGTCAAGAAAGCCCCCCAGCCAAATGCGTATTAATGCGTGCTAATTCTTTCCTTAGAGTCAGACTCTCGCTTTTCTTCCTTCGCGACAATCTCCGGAGCCACATCCGGCAAGGGCTCCGGCGCGTATTGCAGCGCAATTTGCAGGACCTCGTCAATCCATTTAACGGGTTTGATCTGAAGATCTTGCTTAATGTTGTCAGGAATTTCCTTCAGGTCGCGGACATTCTCTTCGGGAATGATCACGATCTTGATCCCGCCACGGTGTGCCGCCAGCAGTTTTTCCTTCAGACCGCCAATCGCCAGGACCTGGCCGCGCAGCGTGATTTCACCCGTCATGGCAACGTCGGCGCGCACAGGAATACCGGTCAATGCCGAAACCAGGGCCGTGCACATGCCTACACCAGCGCTTGGGCCGTCCTTGGGCGTAGCCCCTTCAGGCATGTGGATATGCGTGTCGCGCTTCTCATGGAAGTCCAGGGGTATGCCCAGGCTCCGGGCGCGGCTGCGAACCACCGTCAGCGCAGCGGTGATCGATTCGACCATTACGTCGCCCAGGGAACCGGTCTTGATCAGTTGACCCTTGCCCGGCACCACGGCCGCTTCGATGGTCAGCAACTCACCACCGACCTGGGTCCAGGCCAGGCCAGTCACCTGGCCGATCTGGTCCTGTTGCTCGGCGAGACCGTAGCGGAACTTGCGCACGCCCAGGAAGTGCTCCAGCAGGTCCGAAGTGACCTTGACCGCGAAGCGCTTCTCCAGCGCATGTTCCTTGACCGCCTTGCGGCAGACCTTGGCAATCTGCCGTTCCAGGCCACGTACACCGGCTTCGCGGGTGTAGTAGCGGATGATGTCGCGAATCGCTTCCTCGTCGAATTCCAGCTCGCCTTTTTTCAGGCCGTTGGCCTGGATCTGCTTAGACGAAAGGTATTTCACCGCGATGTTGATCTTCTCGTCCTCGGTATAGCCCGGCAGACGAATCACCTCCATCCGGTCCAGCAACGCTGGCGGAATATTCATGGAGTTGGAGGTGCAGAGGAACATCACGTCCGACAGGTCGTAATCGACCTCCAGGTAGTGATCGTTGAAATTATGATTCTGCTCAGGATCAAGGACTTCGAGCAACGCAGAGGCGGGATCCCCGCGCATGTCGCTACCCATCTTGTCTATTTCGTCCAAAAGGAACAGCGGATTACGCACGCCGACCTTTGTCATCTTTTGAATCAATCTTCCTGGCATCGAACCAATGTAGGTCCGGCGATGGCCCCGAATTTCCGCCTCGTCGCGCACACCGCCAAGGGCCATGCGTACGAATTTTCGGTTGGTGGCGTGGGCAATCGACTCCGCAAGGGAGGTTTTACCGACCCCAGGAGGACCGACCAGGCACAGGACCGGGCCACGAATCTTCTTCACGCGCTTCTGCACGGCGAGGTATTCAAGGATGCGTTCCTTGACCTCTTCCAGGCCGTAGTGGTCGGCGTCGAGGATGTCTTCGGCACGCGCCAAGTCCAGACGCACCTTGCTCTGGGCTTTCCACGGCACCTGGACCAGCCAGTCGATGTAGGTGCGCACCACGGTGGCCTCAGCAGACATCGGTGACATTTGCTTAAGCTTGTTCAGCTCGGCCTGGGCCTTGACCAGTGCATCCTTAGGCAAGCCGGCGGCATCGATGCGCTTTTTCAGCTCTTCGATTTCGTTGTGACCTTCGTCACCATCGCCCAGCTCTTTCTGAATGGCCTTCATCTGCTCATTCAGGTAGTACTCGCGCTGGCTGCGCTCCATCTGCTTCTTGACGCGACCGCGAATGCGTTTCTCGACCTGCAGCAGATCGATTTCGCCGTCGAGCAATGCCAGTACGTGCTCGACACGGGCCGACAAATCAATGATTTCGAGAATTTCCTGCTTCTGCTCGATCTTGAGGGCCATGTGGGCCGCCATCGTATCGACCAGCCGCCCAGGTTCATCGATGCTGTTAAGCGACGACAGGACCTCCGCAGGCACCTTCTTGCCCAGTTGCACGTATTGTTCGAACTGCGACAGCAGACTGCGGACAAACACCTCTGACTCACGCTCGGGCGCATCGACCTCTTCGATCAGCGACACCTCGGCCCGGCAATGGCCGTCCACTTCGCTGAAACGCTCGATAGCACCGCGCTGCTCGCCTTCGACCAGAACCTTGACGGTGCCGTCGGGCAGTTTGAGCAATTGCAGAACCGTTGCAATCGTACCTACGCGATACAGTGCGTCTTCGCCGGGATCATCGTCGGCCGGGTTTCTCTGAGCCAGCAGAAGAATCTGCTTGTCACCCGTCATCGCAGCCTCAAGGGCTTCGATGGACTTCTCGCGCCCCACGAACAGCGGGATAACCATGTGCGGATACACCACGACATCGCGCAATGGCAGGAGAGGCAATTCGATGGTTGTCTTCATGATTTCGCCTCTACGGCGGCCCTAGGGCCGGAAACAGATGGAAGTAAGCTTGAAACCAAGATGGGGGCAGCCTTGAAAAAAAACAAGCGCTAAGGCACGTCTAAAATGCGCTAAAAGCAAAGGGGCCCGAAGGCCCCTTCTTTATTCCGGCAGCGGGACGCTTAAGCGTCCGGTGCGGCCTTGGCAGCCGGCTCACTGTTTTCATAGATATACAGTGGCTTGGACTTGCCTTCTATAACGCTTTCATCGATCACGACTTTACTCACCTCGGACTGCGAGGGGATCTCATACATCGTGTCGAGCAATACACCTTCGAGAATCGAACGCAGTCCACGGGCACCGGTCTTACGCTCCAGGGCACGTTTTGCAACCGATTTCAGCGCATCGGAACGGAACTCCAGGTCTACACCTTCCATTTCGAACAGCTTGGCATACTGCTTGGTCAGGGCGTTTTTCGGCTCGGTCAGGATCTGCATCAACGCCGCTTCATCCAACTCGTCCAGCGTCGCCAGGACCGGCAGACGACCGACAAATTCCGGGATCAGACCGAACTTGACCAAATCGTCAGGCTCGACTTCACGCAGGGATTCACCGACTTTCTTGCCTTCTTCCTTGCTGCGCACTTCGGCGTTGAAACCAATGCCACCACGGGTGGAACGGTTTTGAATAACCTTTTCCAGGCCGGAGAACGCACCACCGCAGATGAACAGAATGTTACGGGTATCGACTTGCAGGAATTCCTGCTGCGGATGCTTGCGACCACCTTGAGGTGGAACGGAAGCGACCGTACCTTCAATCAACTTGAGCAAGGCCTGTTGCACACCCTCACCGGAAACATCCCGAGTGATGGATGGGTTGTCGGACTTGCGGGAAATCTTGTCGATTTCGTCGATGTAGACAATGCCCATCTGGGCCTTTTCCACATCGTAGTCGCACTTCTGCAACAACTTCTGAATGATGTTCTCGACGTCTTCACCTACATAACCAGCCTCAGTGAGGGTGGTTGCGTCGGCGATGGTGAACGGAACGTTCAGCAAGCGGGCCAGCGTCTCGGCAAGCAGGGTCTTACCCGAGCCTGTCGGGCCGATCAGCAAGATGTTGCTCTTGCCGAGTTCGACTTCGTCATTCTTCTTGTCACGTTGGTTCAGGCGCTTGTAGTGGTTGTACACCGCTACGGCCAGTACCTTTTTCGCACGTTCCTGACCAATCACATACTGATCAAGGATGCCGCTGATTTCTTTAGGCGAAGGCAATTTATGCGCGCTGCTCTCGGCCTGGGCTTCCTGCACCTCCTCGCGGATGATGTCATTGCACAGGTCGACGCACTCGTCGCAAATGAAGACCGAGGGGCCGGCAATCAATTTGCGCACTTCATGCTGGCTTTTGCCACAGAAGGAGCAATAAAGCAGTTTGCCGTTGTCCTCGCCGTTGCGGGTGTCAGTCATTCGATCGATCCAAATCCGATAGGCTTGCAACACAAGATGAAGGCAATTGCGGGCTTTTTCAAGCCCGCAGGCGGCCGGTCATCCCAACCACCTGCATTTTGAGCGGCTTAAGCAGGCATTTGACGCTTGTTGATCACGGAGTCGATCAAGCCGTATTCGGCTGCACGCTCGGCGCTCATGAAGTTGTCACGCTCGGTGTCACGCTCAATGGTTTCGAGGCTTTGGCCGGTATGATGGGCCAGCAACGAGTTCAGGCGCGAACGAATGTGGAGGATTTCCTTGGCATGGATGTCGATATCCGACGCCTGGCCCTGGAAGCCGCCCAATGGCTGGTGAATCATCATCCGAGAGTTAGGCAGGCAGTGACGCTTGCCCGCTGCGCCGCCGGCGAGCAGGAAAGCGCCCATGCTGCAGGCCTGGCCGATGCAGATGGTGGAAACGTCGGGCTTGATGAACTGCATGGTGTCGTAGATCGACATGCCCGCAGTCACCGAACCACCAGGTGAGTTGATGTACAGATGGATATCCTTGTCCGGGTTTTCCGCTTCCAGGAACAACAGCTGCGCCGCGACCAGGTTGGCCATGTAGTCTTCAACGGGGCCGATCAGGAAGATGACGCGTTCCTTGAGCAGACGCGAGTAGATGTCATAGGCACGTTCGCCGCGGGCGGACTGCTCGATAACCATCGGGACCAGGCCGCCTGCGGCCTGGATGTCAGAGCTCTGCTGATAAAAAGAATTGCGGGACATGTCTCGCAGTCACTCCCAAATAGTTATGTCTTGAATACGCATAAGCCAGCGCGAAGGCTGGCTTATGGGTGTTTATTTCTTACCGCAGAACCATCAATCGGCTTGTGGAGCTTCCACCGGCTTGACCGCTTCTTCGTAAGAGACCGCTTTATCGGTCACGCTAGCTTTCTGCAGAACAGTATCCACAACTTGTTCTTCCAGCACAACCGAACGGACTTCGTTCAGTTGCTGGTCGTTCTTGTAGTACCAGGACACAACTTGCTCAGGCTCTTGGTAGGCCGAGGCCATTTCCTGGATCAGCTCGCGAACACGGGCTTCGTCAGGCTTGAGCTCAAACTGCTTAACCACTTCGGCAACGATCAGGCCCAGCACGACGCGGCGCTTGGCTTGCTCTTCGAACAGTTCGGCAGGCAGCTGGTCCGGCTTGATGTTGCCGCCGAACTGCTGAACAGCCTGCACGCGCAGACGGTTCACTTCGTTGTCCAGCAGAGCCTTTGGCACTTCGATCGGGTTGGAGGCCAGCAGACCATCCATGACCTGGTTCTTGACCTTCGACTTGATGGCCTGGCGCAGCTCACGCTCCATGTTCTTGCGAACTTCGGTGCGGAAACCTTCCAGACCGGTTTCCTTGATGCCGAACTGGGTGAAGAACTCTTCGTTCAGCTCAGGCAGCTTTGGCTCGGAAACAGTGTTGACGGTCACGGTGAACTCGGCGGCTTTGCCAGCCAGGTCCAGGTTCTGATAGTCCTCAGGGAAGGTCACGTTCAGAACGCGCTCTTCACCAGCCTTGGCGCCAACCAGGCCATCTTCGAAGCCAGGAATCATGCGACCGGAACCCAGTACCAACTGGGAGGCCTTGGCGGAACCGCCCGCGAACACTTCACCGTCGACCTTGCCGACGAAATCGATGTTCAGTTGGTCTTCGTTCTGTGCAGCACGCTCAGTCACTTCGAAACGGGTGTTCTGCTTGCGCAGGATGTCCAGCATCTTGTCCAGGTCGGCATCCGACACGTCAGCGCTCAGGCGCTCGACAGCGATGGATTCGAAACCGGCAACCGTGAACTCAGGGAACACTTCGAACGTGGCGACGAACTCCAGATCCTTGCCTTTTTCCAGCACTTTAGGCTCGACAGACGGAGCGCCGGCCGGGTTTAGCTTCTGCTCGACGACCGCTTCGTAGAACGAAGACTGGATCACGTCGCCCACGGCTTCCTGACGCGCATCAGCCTCGTAACGCTGACGGATCACGCTCATTGGCACTTTGCCTGGGCGGAAACCTGGGATTTTGGCCTTTTGGGCAGTCTGCTGCAGACGCTTGTTGACCTGAGTCTCGATGCGCTCAGCCGGCACCGTGATGCTCATGCGGCGCTCAAGAACAGAAGTATTTTCAACAGAAACTTGCATGGATATTCCTCGTTGCACAGACGTTGGCCGGGCGTTTCCGACCCCAGAATCAAGGGCATGCATTCTAGTAGGTCAAACTCAAGAAGTCACCCTACTGAAAACGCGCTGGAAACAGGCGCCGGATTTAGGACGGGACAAACGGTCATGCCCCACCCGGATTGCAAATACAGTCGATTCAGCCCAGGGCTCTGCGCCAACGCCTCTATATATAGAAGCGTCATGTCCGATCGCGCGATGCCCACCCCAAAAGGAGACCGACGGACATGTCGCGCATCATCACGAAACATATTCGCAACGAACCGACCGCCGCGCGCAGCGCCAAAACCGTACCGACGCCAAACACAGAACCACCGAAAACAAAAACGGCGCAGCCCCTTTCAGGTACTGCGCCGTTTTCTGCTATTTAAATAGCGACTTGTATGGTGCGGACGGAGAGACTCGAACTCTCACACCTTGCGGCGCTGGAACCTAAATCCAGTGTGTCTACCAATTCCACCACATCCGCGTATCAAGCTTTTAAAGCAAAGGCGCCAGATTGTTAGATCTGGCGCCTTTCTAGAATATGGGGTGGACGATGGGGATCGAACCCACGACAACGGGAGTCACAATCCCGTGCTCTACCAACTGAGCTACGCCCACCATATTGCCTTGTTGCCTTACTTGTGCCAAAGCTGCCTAATTGGCGCACCCGGCAGGACTCGAACCTGCGACCATCCGCTTAGAAGGCGGATGCTCTATCCAGCTGAGCTACGGGCGCCTTTTTAATCTGTATTCTTGGACGATTACAAACTAAGTGCTTTCAGTTTTGCCGAATTGAAACAACCAACTCTGCTCCACCTTCTTAACCAGTGCTAGGCTGTGCCCGACAAGTGCGACGAATGTTATAGACGGCTTGATAGGTCGTCAACTCTTTTTTAAAAAAAATTCATTTAATTAAAGGGGTTAGGGGAATTTGCAGACCAAGCGCCTTTGCCCTCACGCCCCGGCATGCGAGAATGCGCTCTCTTTTTTTCCCCTCTCGATGGTTAACCACGCGCAATGACTGCACAACTTATCGACGGCAAATCGATCGCCGCCAGCCTGCGCCAGCAGATCGCCCAACGAGTCACCGAGCGCCGCCAGCAAGGCCTGCGCACGCCCGGCCTTGCGGTGATCCTGGTCGGCAGCGATCCCGCCTCTCAGGTTTATGTCTCGCACAAGCGTAAAGACTGTGAAGAGGTCGGCTTCCTTTCCCAGGCCTACGACCTGCCTTCCGAAACCACCCAGCAAGCGTTGGCCGATCTGATCGATCGCCTGAACGACGACCCGAACATCGACGGCGTTCTGCTCCAACTGCCACTGCCTGAGCACCTCGACGCCTCCAAACTGTTGGAGCGCATCCGCCCGGACAAAGACGTCGATGGCTTCCATCCTTATAACGTCGGTCGCCTGGCCCAGCGTATCCCGTTGCTTCGTCCCTGCACCCCGAAAGGCATCATGACGCTACTGGAAAGCACTGGCGTGGATCTCTATGGCCTCGACGCCGTAGTGGTGGGTGCGTCCAACATCGTTGGCCGGCCGATGGCCATGGAACTGCTACTGGCCGGCTGCACCGTGACCGTGACCCATCGCTTCACCAAGGACCTGGCCGGCCATGTTGGCCGTGCCGACCTGGTGGTGGTGGCCGCCGGCAAACCCGGCCTGGTACGGGGTGAGTGGATCAAGGAAGGTGCCATCGTCATCGACGTGGGCATCAATCGCCAGGAAGATGGCAAGCTGGTGGGCGATGTGGTCTACGAGACCGCCCTGCCCCGCGCTGGCTGGATCACGCCGGTACCTGGCGGCGTAGGCCCGATGACCCGCGCCTGCCTACTGGAAAACACGTTGTATGCGGCCGAAACGCTGCACAGCTGATACGCATCAATCAAAACCCTGTGGGAGCGCGCTTGCTCGCGATCGCTGTGAACCGGTCAACCTCCAAGTTGACTGACACACTGCCATCGCGAGCAAGCGCGCTCCCACAGGCGTTTCTGGCGACCGGACTTTAGCCGTCAAATTACGATTTTTTCAGATTCGTATCGCCAAAATCCCCCTCTATGAAACTTTATTTATTCACAAGCCCCAGCGGTACAGGCGTATAGCGCTGCTGTCGCCCATACTCCTAAAATGCGACGTTTTTTTTGAAAGTCGTTGCTCAACGACACCTTCAACTCTATCGAGCCTACTCGCGTGAAAATCCGTCTTTCGATCATCAGCCTGTTCATCGCTTTCACAGGCAGCTTTATCACGCAAAATGTCGCTGCACAGGAAACCATCGCGCCCCCACGGGATACGGCCAAGCTGCAAGTCGCGTCGGGTAGCGCGATGTTGCTGGACCTGCAGACGGATAAAGTCGTCTATTCAAGCAACCCGGATGTGGTGGTCCCCATCGCATCGGTGACCAAAATGATGACCGGGCTGATCGTGCTGGATGCCAAACAGAACCTGGATGAGTACATCACCATCACCATCGCCAACACCCCAGAGATGAAGGGCGTGTTTTCCCGGGTCAAGCTCAACAGCGAGCTGTCGCGCCGGGACGTGCTGCTGATCGCCCTGATGTCTTCGGAAAACCGCGCCGCCGCCAGCCTCGCCCACCACTATCCAGGAGGCTATGCGGCGTTCATTGCCGCCATGAACGCCAAGGCGAAGGCGCTGGGCATGACCAGCACGCATTACGTCGAACCGACGGGCCTGTCGATCCACAACGTCTCGACCGCCAGGGACCTGACCAAGCTACTGATCGCCGCTCGCAAGTATCCACTGCTGAGCGAACTGAGCACCACCAAGGAAAAGACCGTTACCTTCCGCAAGCCTGCGTATAGCCTGGGTTTTCGCAACACTGACCACTTGGTCCACAAGGCCAACTGGGATATCCAGCTGACCAAGACCGGTTTCACCAACGAGGCCGGCCACTGCCTGGTGCTGGTGACGAAGATGGGCAATCGCCCGATGGCACTGGTGATCCTCGATGCATTCGGCAAGTACACACACTTCGCCGATGCCAGCCGGATTCGTAGCTGGGTGGAAACCGGAAAAAGCGCCGCAGTGCCGGCGGCGGCCCTGCAATACAAGGCTGCCAAGAATCTCAAGAGCCGCCAGAGTGGTGTGGTGGAAGCTTCCAAGTAATCCGCGAACCCTAAAAGCCCTGACTCGTCGAAATGCTGTTCACTTAGAAAAAGCGGCGTTTCTTTCAGAAATGGGAAGCGCCGTTTTTTTGGCTTTTTTGCGGTACTTGTTTTGGTGTGTATATCCGTTACCGCAGAAACGGATATACACACCAACCCACGGTAATCTCTAGACCTTCAGGTCACCCAGCGGATCATAAGGCTTGGGCTTGCGCTCATCCTTCTTGTCCAGAGGCGCCTTGGCCGGCCCTATCGGATCAACCTGAGGATCCTCAAGGTCCGGCGAATCCGGATCAAACCCCAGGTCATCACCACTGGAATGCTCTGACGAATGTGGCCCCGTAGGTGTTTTCGACTGTGCCATGCCTGCCCTCCTCCAATCACGGTCAGAAATGCCCAACCCTGATGATAAGAGCCTCAGGCCTGCCAGATTGTGCCCGGCAAGTGACGAACGGGGTGAACGATCAATGCGCCGCTTCCAAGGTCTTGGTGGCCCGTGCCGCAGCTCGTTCCTGCCCTGCCCCGGCCAATTCGTCCGCTGCTTTGAGCCACCGCGGCGAGTCGACATTGGCCGGAAGCTGCGTGGGTCGCTGGAGCAGCACAGCCCAGCCGCCCGCGCTCTTGAAGGCCGATTCGAAGGCACTGAAGCTCATCAACTGCCGCCGACTCATGCCTGAGCGCAGCAATACCGTCTGCTTCTGACGATTGTAGCCGGCGAGAATCCCATACCGAGGCTCGGCCCAGAACGCCGAACCGTCGATATAGCGCACCAGCACCGGGTAGCCTGCCGCGACCTGCTCCAACAACGCGGGCAGCTTGGCGTCGAGCGGATACACCAGCAACCCGTATTCGCGCGCCAGGGTTTGCATATTCTGCTGCAAACCGGCTTCGCCACCCGGCAGGTGCAACGGTTTCTCCAGCAGCCCCGGCGTGATCACCGTGCCTTGCAACGTCAGCAGGGCCGCTAGAGACTGTGGGGCGCCCTGGTACGTTTCGCCGCGAAAGAACGGCACGCTGTTGAGCCCCACCCGTTCGGGCAGGCGCTGGATCTGTGGCGAAACAATGCCCGCACACCCCACCACGGCAACGAGGCAGGAGACCGTCAGGACCAGTGATCGAAAAGATGAAATGACCGGCGACATGATGACTCTCCTGTTCAGGCACCCGACATCCGGGCCAGGCTTGGGTCGACGATCATAAGGTGCGCACAGTCCTGGGTATAGCCATAACGGCAGTTTTACGAGCGCGATAGAACGAACCGATCCGGGCCCAACCGTCACGGATCGATTACCTGCAACACTTGAGCGACTAGACTGTCCATGTACTAGGTGCGTTATCCCGGACCAGGGGTAAGAGGAGGCACAGATGAGCCTGACCACGACAATTCTGATGCTGATATTTGGCTGGCTGAGCGTAGCCACGGCCATGCTGTGGGGCGTACTTCGGATCACTCGGCGCCATCATCACGCGCCAGCTGCGCAATCGGAAAAAACCACAAAATCCGCGCGACGCCACGCCACCGCACACTGAGCATTCGCTTTTCACTCCCCTCAAAAAAAGCCACCCGGACCTGGACCCGGGTGGCCTCTGCCTGCCTGGAATCAGGCGTTGTCGGCCAACGCCCTTTCCCTGGCCCGACGGGACAACATGTTCAACACCTCGATCGCCGCCGAGAACGCCATGGCCGCGTAGATATAGCCCTTGGGCACATGGGCACCGAAACCCTCAGCGATCAGCGTCATGCCGATCATGATCAGGAAGCCCAGGGCCAGCATCACCACGGTCGGGTTGTCATTGATGAACTTGGCCAGCGGTTCGGCCGCCAGCAGCATCACCAATACCGATACGACAACGGCGATGATCATGATCGGCAAATGCTCGGTCATGCCCACGGCGGTGATGATGCTGTCGATGGAGAACACCAAGTCCAACATCAGGATCTGACCGATTGCCGCGGCAAAGCCCAGGGTCACGCCGGACGTGGCCGACTTGGGATCATCCGGTGCTGGGTCCATGCTGTGGTGGATTTCAGTGGTCGCTTTCCACAGCAGGAACAGGCCGCCGGCGATCAGGATCATGTCTTTCCAGGACAACGCCTGGCCCAGGATTTCGATGACGGGTTCGGTCAACTGCACAATGAAGGCAATGGTGCTCAACAAGCCCAGGCGCAGGATCAGCGCCATGCCGATACCGATCCGCCGCGCCTTGGCACGATGCTGTTGGGGCAGCTTGTTGGTCAGAATCGAAATGAAGATCAGGTTATCGATGCCAAGCACGATTTCCATCACGACCAGAGTCGCCAGGGCGATCCACGCGGTGGGGCTGGCGGCGAGCTGTAAAAGATAATCCATGGGGCAGTCCTGACTGATGTGACGCGTTAGATGGTTTTAGTAGGGATTTGGGTTTCGTCAGCTTCGTCCGCCGGCTCTTTCTTCGGGCTGATCAAGCCGCCGGTGGCTTCGCTGATCGCCTGCTCGGCGGCCTTGTGGGTGTCGTCGATGGCCTGCTTGGCGGTTTCTGCAGCCTGCCCCATCAGTTGCTGGGCACTTTTTTCAGCCTGTTCACAACCCGCCAGCGTGGTGGCGGACATCACCAACAGTGCTGCAAGCCCCAGGGATTTGTACGTCATGGAATGAATACCTCTTGAGAAAATAGAAGGCGCACAAAAGTGGCCCGCCAATGGCCAGGCATTCTAGAGACGCGAACACTTCAGGAAAATTCGTATTTTCAGCGGTTATACTTCGATTTTTACGAACATCGGTGAACCCATGCTCAACTACCGACAATTGCATTACTTCTGGGTGGTGGCAAAAACCGGCAGCATCGTGCGAGCGTGCGAGCAGTTGAACCTGACCCCACAGACCATCAGCGGGCAGATCTCCCTGTTCGAGCAGACCTATAACCTCAAGCTGTTTCGCCGTGTCGGGCGACAATTGGAACTGACCGAGGCCGGCCGCCAGACCTTGCCCTACGCCGAACACATGTTCCAGTTGGGCGGTGAACTGGAACTGATGCTGCGGGCCCAGCCCAACGAACAGCAAACCCTGTTTCGGGTCGGGGTGGCGGATGTGGTGCCCAAATCCATCGTCTATCGGCTGCTGGCGCCGACCATGGAGTTGAACGAGCCGCTGCGCATCACCTGTCGCGAGGACAAGCTCGAACGACTGCTGGCGGACCTGGCGATCCAGCGCCTGGACCTGGTGATTTCCGACAGCCCGATGCCGACCCACCTGGACATCAAGGGCTACAGCCAGAAACTGGGGGAATGCGGGATCAGCTTTTTCGCCACCGCCGCGCTGGCCGAACGCTACGGGCAGGACTTCCCCCACGGCCTGCATGACGCTCCGCTGCTGATTCCCGGGCCGGAAACCGTGGTACGCAGCCGCTTGCAGCGCTGGTTCGCCGAGCAACAGATCCAGCCGCGTATCGTCGGCGAGTTCGACGACAGCGCATTGATGCAGGCCTTCGGCCAATCAGGCAGCGGGATTTTCATCGGCCCGAGCGTGATCGCCGAAGAGGTCAAGCGCCAGTACGGCGTAGAAGTGATCGGCCAAACCGATGCGGTGAGCGAATCCTTCTATGCCATTTCCGTGGAGCGCAAGGTCAGCCACCCCGGCATTGTCGCGATTGCCGAAGGCGCGCGTCGCGAGTTGTTCAGCGCTTAGCAGGTGACACGAGGTTTGAAGGTCATCAGCAGCAACGCCAGCAGGATCGATACGAAGATGAACCCGGCCGCCGCAAACCCGACACTGCCCAAGCCCAGGGTATCGATGACCCGGCCACCGACCATCGCCCCCAGGCCAATCCCCAGGTTGGCCCCGGCAATGTTCAACGATGCGGCAAAGGCTGGGGCCTGCGGGGCCGCCTTCATCAGCCGCACATGGCTGACCAGGAACAAGGCCGCCTGGGTCACGCCCCAGATGCCCATCGCCGCCGCCAGCGCGAGGGGCGAATGAATGCTCGGCACCAACGCCACCATGCCGCCGATCAGGAACAGGCAGAAAACCATCGATGCGATCAAAGGATGCCGGTCCACCGCCCGACCGCCCAGGGAATTGCCCAGCAGCCCGACGGCGCCGAAGCCCATCAGGCACCAGCCCACCAGAGTGCCATCGAACCCAGCGAGGCGTTCGAGGATATCCGCCAGATAGGTGTAGGCGGTGAACATGCCGCTGAACACCAGGATCGACAACAGCACATGCCCTTGCATCAACGGGCTGCGCAGGATCTTGAATTGCGAACGAAAGCTCACCTGATGCTGGTGCAGGTTGGTTTTCGGCAAGTAGATAAACAGCAGCAACGCCTTGGCAAAAGCAATGACCGCCAGGATCGCGAATGCGCTGCGCCAGCCAAACGCATCGGAAATCAACGCGCCCACGGGAATGCCGAACACCGTGGCACAGACGATGCCAAAGCCGATCCGGGCAATGGCTCGCCCGGCCAACTGTGGCCCGACAATGTCCACCGCCGTTTCACTGGCCAGCGCCCAGAACACCGGCAGGCCCAGGGCCGGGATCAACCGGGCAACGGCCATCACCCAGATGTTGGGGGCGACGGCGGCGAGCATGTTGGCCAGGCCGAACATCACCAACACGCTGATAAACAACTTGCGCCGTTCGAAGCGGGCGAACCAGGCCGTCAGGAATGGCCCGAACGCCGCCACCGTAAACGCGAACAACGTCACCAGCAGCCCGGCCTGGGGAATGCTGACGTGCAGGTCGCGGGCGATGGAGGGCAACAGGCCAACGATGACGAATTCCGTGGTCAGCACGGTAAAACCGGCGGCCGACAACAGGAAAATGGGTAACAACATGCAGAACTCCAGCGAAACGACGACACCAGCGTTAGCCGAAAGGCCCGCTGGCGGTAAGAAAGTGAGAACGACAAAGCCTAACAGAATGCACGCGGCATACAACCGCACGCCATGACCCAGATAAGGATGACGGATCGTCACAGGTCCGTCAGATTTTTCATCGGGCTGTGATAGAGTCCGCGGCCTGAAAACGCCGTACTTTCTCTCGGTCCGCTCATGTGGTCTGCCCGCTTGTTGCCCTGACTCGTCGACCGTCGTACACAATAAAATCAGAGATGCCGCTATGACAGCTTCGTCCGCTACCCCTATGCAACGCCTCAAACGCACCAGCCTGGTGACGCAAATCATCATCGGTCTGATCGCCGGTATCGTCCTGGCATGGCTGGCGCCCGACCTGGCTAAGCCCACCGAGTTCATCGGCAAGGTCTTCGTGTCCGCGCTCAAGGCCGTGGCGCCGATCCTGGTGTTCGTGCTGGTCATGGCCTCGATCGCCAACCACAAGCATGGCCAGCAAACCCATATCCGGCCGATTCTGTTCCTGTACCTGCTGGGCACTTTCGCCGCAGCGGCGGTCGCGGTGGTTGCCAGTACGCTGTTTCCGTCCAGCCTGGTGCTGACGACACATGATGTGGCCGTTACTGCGCCCGGGGGCATCGGCGAGGTGCTGCAGAGCCTGTTGCTCAACGTGGTCGACAACCCGGTCCGAGCACTGCTCAACGGCAATTTCATCGGCATTCTGGCCTGGGCCATCGGCATGGGCATCGCCATTCGTCATGCTGGCCAGACCACCCGTACCGTGCTCGAAGACCTGTCCAACGGCGTGACTGCCATCGTGCGCGTGGTGATCCGCTTCGCCCCGCTGGGTATCTTCGGACTGGTGGCCTCGACGCTGGCCACCTCCGGCTTCGGTGCGCTGCTCGGCTACCTGCACCTGCTCACCGTACTGATCGGCTGCATGCTGTTCGTGGCATTGGTGGTCAACCCACTCATTGTGTTCTGGAAACTGCGTCGCAACCCCTACCCGCTGGTATTCACCTGCCTGCGCGAGAGCGGCATCACGGCGTTTTTCACGCGCAGCTCGGCGGCGAACATTCCGGTGAACCTGGAACTGAGCAAACGCCTGGGCCTGCACGAAGACACCTATTCGGTGTCGATCCCACTGGGCGCCACCATCAACATGGCGGGCGCCGCCATTACCATCACCGTTTTGGCCCTGGCGGCCGTGCATACAGTGGGTGTCGTAGTGGACATGCCTACGGCGGTGCTGCTGAGTGTTGTCGCGGCCATTTGCGCGTGTGGCGCATCCGGGGTGGCGGGCGGTTCGCTGCTGCTGATTCCCCTGGCGTGCAGCCTGTTTGGCATTCCCAACGAAATCGCCATGCAAGTGGTCGCGGTGGGTTTCATCATTGGCGTCCTGCAGGACTCGGCGGAGACGGCGCTGAACTCGTCTACGGATGTGCTGTTCACGGCGGCGGCATGCCTGGGCGAGGAAGAGAAGCTCGCGCGTACGGCGTAGTGGATTGGGGCAGACTCAACCCTATGTGACAGCTGATCCACTGCCGTCGCGAGCAAGCCCGTTCCCACATTGGTTTGTATTCACCACATAACCTTTGTGGGAGCGGGCTTGCTCGCGAAGCAGTCGCCTCGGTCAATCAGAACTACCCCAAATCCCAAGGCCAAAAAAAGCCCGGGAACGGCCCACACCGTCCCGGGCTTTTTCATGCCTGCGGGGTTAGAACGCGCCCATGTAGTCGCGCTTGCCCACTTCCACGCCATTGTGGCGCAGCAATGCGTAAGTGGTGGTGACGTGGAAGAAGAACTGCGGCAGGCCGTAGGTCAGCAGGTAATTCTGGCCGCTGAAGCGCTTTTCCTTCGGCGTACCCGGACGGGTGACGATTTCGATGCCTTCGTTGCCATCGATCTGCTCTGGGCGGATGCCGTCGATAAAGGCCAAGACTTTGGCGATCAAGGCTTGCAGCTCGGCGAAAGTGGTCTCGCTGTCCTCATATTTCGGCACGTCGATCTCGGCCAGGCGTGCAGACACACCTTTGGCGAAGTCCACCGCGATCTGCACCTGACGCACCAACGGGAACATGTCCGGGTACAGGCGGGCTTGCAAAAAGGCGTTCGGGTCGATGTTCTTCGCGGTGGCGTGGGCTTCGGCCTTGTTCAGAACGTCGCTCAACGCGTTGAGCATCTGCTTGAAAACCGGGACGGAAGCGGCGTACAGGGAAATAGTCATGGCGATCTCATGCAGGTGACAGGAAAGAATGAATCAAACGGCTGCGATTATAGCCACGGCTGGTTGCACAGCTTGTCTTTTATTGCGCAAGGATTAGGCTAGGCGGCTTCCACTGCATAGGGAACGCGCGATGAGCATCGAAGAACAACGCCAGGCTGAAGAACCACGGCTCAATAGCACGGAAATTCGCATCCTCGGCGCGCTGGTCGAGAAGCAGGCCACTAACCCCGAGACCTACCCGCTGACCCTCAACGCCCTGGTACTGGCCTGCAACCAGAAAACCAGCCGCGAACCGGTGATGAATCTCAATCCAGGTCAGGTCGGCCAGAGCCTGCGGGCGCTGGAAGGCCGCGGCTTTACCAAACTGGTAATGGGCAGCCGCGCCGACCGCTGGGAGCATCGGGTCGACAAAGCCCTGGAGCTGGTACCGGCCCAGGTGGTCCTGATGGGCCTGCTGTTCCTGCGTGGCCCGCAAACCGTCAATGAGCTACTGACCCGCAGCGGACGGATGCATGACTTCGAAGACGCCGAACAAGTGGTGCACCAGCTTGAACGCCTGATTGCCCGTGGGTTGGCGCTGCTGGTGCCACGCCAGGCCGGCCAGCGCGAAGACCGCTATGTGCACGCCATGGGCGACCCGGCGGACATCGAAGCGATTCTCGCCGCCCGCCAGCACCCGGTGGAGCGTGGTGCCGGCGGCGGTGTCTCGCTGGAGCGCATCGAAGAGCTCGAAGCGCGGATCGCGGCGCTGGAAGAACGCCTGGCAAGACTGGAGTCATTGCCAGGCGCTGTGTAGGAGCTGTCGAGTGCAACGAGGCTGCGATCTTTCCCCGAAAAATTGAATCTCAGGTGAAAAAGAAAGATCAAAAGATCACATCCTTCGAACGCGCCTACATGGACCGGGCGAAGGCCACGGCTTTTTCAAATTGCTCCGGATTGGGCCGCACGCCGGTGTACAGCACGAACTGTTCCAGGGCCTGGATCGCAATGACTTCCAGCCCCGTGATGACTCGCTTGCCTTCGGCCCGGGCGCGCACGATCAGTGGCGTTTGCGACGGGATCGCCACGACATCGAACACCGTCTCGGCCGCGACGATGGTTTCGGGCTTAAACGCCAACTGGTCGGCCTCCGGGCCGCCGGTCATGCCGATCGGCGTGACATTGATCAGCATCTGTGGCCGTCGGGTACCCAGGTCAGCTTGCCATTCATACCCCAGGGACTCGGCCAGAGCTCGCCCGGCGGCCTCATTGCGAGCAACGATCAGCCCATTCTTGTACCCCCCATCCCGCAAGGCACTGGCCACAGCCTTGGCCATGCCGCCGCTGCCACGCAAGGCAAAGGTCGAGTCCTTGGGCACCGCGTGGCTTTGCAACAACTGGGCGATGGCGATGTAGTCAGTGTTGTAGGCCTTCAGATGACCGTTGGTATTGACGATGGTGTTGATGGACTGGATCGCGGCAGCGGAAGGATCCAGCTCGTCCACCAAGGCAATGCAGGCTTCCTTGAACGGCATCGACACACCGCATCCACGAATCCCCAGGGCACGGATACCGCCCACAGCTCCAGGCAGGTCCTGGCTGCTGAACGCCTTGTAATAGAAATTCAGGCCCAATTGTTCATACAGGTGATTATGAAAGCGCAGGCCGAAGTTTCCGGGACGCCCCGATAGCGACATGCACAGCTGGGTGTCTTTGTTGGGATTGATCTGCATGCGTGTCTCCTTGCCATTCACTTTCGGACAGACGGAATCACCGCTGCGAAAGGTTTTATTCGATGAGGATACCGCCAGCCCCAGCCCGGTCTCAGGCTCCTGGATGACGCCGCGCGGTCAAGAAAAGCGCCACAGACCTTACACAATATTTACCCAACGGCGTCACAAATCCTGAGAAAATCGTTGTCAGAGCAAGTATCCCCGCGACCCTCATCGGGTCTGTTGCAGACCACAGGCGTTGGGGCCGAAACGAGGAATAGCCATGAATCGTAAACTTCCCATCATCGCCCTGCTCATGGGGGCACTCGCGGTCACCGGCCAGGCATCCGCCCACGGTCGTGGTGGTTGGGAGGGGCCCGCAGTGTTTGGCGCAATCGTCGGTTCGGCCATCGTTGGCTCGGCCCTCATCAATCGTGATCGGCCGGTGTATGTGCAGCAACCGGTCTACCTCCAGCCACAGCCGGTCTACTACCAGGCACCACCACCGGTCTACTACCAGCCGCAGCCGGTGTATGTAGAGCGACCGATCTACTATCGCCCGGCACCGGTGCATTACGGGCCACCACGGGGCCACTACTATGGCCCGCCTCGTGGTCATTACGGTCGCTGGTAACCAGCCACCCGCGTGGTACAAAAAAGCCTGTGATCAATGATCACAGGCTTTTTCATATTCGCTGGTTAACCGCTCCCACTGTGTAGGAGCTGTCGAGTGCAACGAGGCTGCGATCTTTCCCCAATCACTTGAATCTCAAGCGAAGGACCAAATCGTCCGAACGCGGCCCGAGCCGTCGCCAGCGCCTACAGAGCCCTGCGGGAGCAAGCTCTCTCGGCACAGAGGGTAATCGTCAGACGTGCTCACCGCTTTTCAGACGAATCGGCGCATGCTCCGGCGCCCCGTGAACAGGCTCCGCCACCACGGGAATCTCGTTGCCATCGCAGTCGTGCAGCTTGCCATCGCAGAAGTAATCACCTTCACGTAGCGCTGCCAGGTCCTGATAGCGCAACACCCGCTCAGTGCCGGCGGCAAAAACCGATTGCTGGTCGGAGTTACCCGCAGTGAAGTGGTTGAACGCCAGGTTCAGCGCGATCGCCATGATAGCCGAAGAACTGATGCCCGAATGAAAGATGGTCGCGAACCAGCTCGGGAAATGGTCATAGAAGTTCGGAGCGGCGATAGGAATCATGCCAAAACCAATGGAGGTGGCGACGATGATCAGGTTGACGTTGTTGCGGTAATCGACTTTGGACAGCGTGCGGATGCCACTGGCAGCCACCGTGCCAAACAGCACGATACCGGCACCGCCCAGTACCGAGGTCGGCACCGCAGCGATCACCCGGCCCATGAACGGCAGCAAACCGAGCACCACCAGGAACACCCCGCCGGTCGCCACCACGAAACGGCTCTTGATCCCGGTCACCGCCACCAGCCCGACGTTCTGGGCAAAGGCACTCTGGGTGAAGGAGCCGAAGATCGGCGCGATCATGCTCGACAGCATGTCGGCCCGCAAGCCGTTGCCCAGGCGCCTGGAGTCGACTTTGGTATCGATGATCTCGCCCACGGCCAGGATGTCGGCGGAGGTTTCCACCAGGGTCACCATGATCACAATGCACATCGACAGGATCGCGGCGATGTGGAAAGTCGGCATGCCGAAATGGAACGGTGTCGGGAAGCCGAACATCGGCCCCTGGCTGACCGATGAAAAGTCCGCCATGCCGAGGAACACGGCGATGACGGTACCAATGACCATCGCCAACAGAATCGACAACCGCGAGATGGTTGCACTGCCCATTTTGCTCAGCAATAGCACCAGCACCAGAGTCACTGCGGCCAGGCCAATGTTGGCCATGCTGCCGAAATCAGCGGCGTGGCTGTTTCCCCCCATGGCCCAACGTGCCGCTACCGGCATCAGAGTCAGGCCGATGGTGGTGATCACGATGCCGGTGACCAGTGGCGGAAAGAACCGGGTGATGCGCGAAAATACCGGGGTAATCAGCAGACCAATTAGGGACGCGGCGATCACCGCGCCAAGGATGGCTTGAAAGCCGCCTTCCCCGCCGCTGCCGACAATCGCCACCATGGTCGCCACGCCCGAGAACGATACACCCTGCACCAAGGGCAGTTGGCAGCCGAAGAACGGCAGGCCGAGGGTTTGCAGCAACGTTGCCAAGCCCCCCGCGAACAATGAAGCGGCAATCAACAGGCCGATGTCCGCGGGCGAGAGCCCGGCCGCCTGGCCGATGATCAACGGCACGGCGACGATACCACCGTACATGGTCAACACATGTTGCAGGCCGTAAGCCATATTCGCGCCGACGCCAAGGTTTTCGTCCTCGGGCCGTGGGAGTGAAACATGGGGCGTTTTCATGGTTCGGGGATTCCCTGTTTTTTGTTATGGGCACACTGTATTCAAAACTTAGAACAAATGTCCATAGAGTTGTATACAACTTATCACCATGCGCAGGAACAGGATTTCCCGGTCAACAGCCTTTTTATGACTGGAGCAACCCCACGACAGCCGGCCGCAACAGCTCGCGCGGCGGCACCCGCAGGCCAAACTCTTGCTCCAGCAAGTCGATCAACTCATCGGCATCGACGATCACGCGTCGCTCGCTCTCCTGCCCTATTCGGTGCACGGCATAGCTGTTGCCGTTGAGGGTCTTGCGCAACCCGTCACCGGTGCGGGCGACCATCAACCGGCCCATGAACGGGGATTCAGGGTGGCTGCTGACGTACCAATTACCGAGGGTGTAGTCGATGTCTTCCTGGCGTTGCAGATCGAACAGGTACATCGGCCGCCATTCGTCGGCAATGTTGGCGCGCAGCAGGTAACCGTCCGCATGGGTATCGATGCGGTACGGCTCATGGGGGGTGACTTGTGCCTCATGGCTGTCCAGCAGCAACGGCGCAGTGGGCACCATGCCACCAAAGCCGACGTCGGAGATGTAGCGCACGCCGTCGAACGTCACCAGGCTCAGCCGGTGGGTCCGGGCCGCCCAGGTGCCTTCAGGCGCATTCATCACCACGCGCCCGGTAATGCCGCGGGCATCGAAACCCAGTTCCAGCAACAACGCCAGGAACAATTGGTTGAGTTCATAGCAGTAGCCGCCGCGCCCTTGTTCGAACACTTTTCGCTCGACCGATTCAAGGTCGATGGGCACGGGTTGACGCAGTAACGTCGACAGAGTTTCAAAGGGGAATTCGGTTGTATGGCGCCCTTGCAGTCGACGCAACGTGTCGAGGCTCGGCGCAGGGGGCGCGTCGAAACCCAGGCGCCGCAGATAGCGGGCCGTGTCGCTCAGTTGGGGGTGACTCATGTGGGGTGTCCTTTTCCAGGGTCGGCGCTGCGCTCACAACAAGCGCACAGCTATTGGGCGCCAGATATAAGGCATTCCCCTCACAGAGACAACAATCGACCGGATGCCTCGGGTCACCGCCGTTTGCGGGAAGCCAGGCGGATCCAGGTGGGGGCATGGTCGCTGGGGTGGGGCTGGTTCCGGACCCAGGCGTCCACGCCGGCTTCGCTCAGGGAGGCGCTGGCCACCGGATTGAGCAGCAGGTGATCGATGCGCAGACCAGAGTTCTTCTGCCAGTGCTGGCGGAAATAATCCCAGAAGGTGTAGATCCGCTCGCCTGGATACAGGTGGCGCAACGAATCGGTCCAGCCCTGATCCAGCAGCCGCTGGTAGCACGCCCGGCTTTCGGGCTGCAACAGCGCATCCTTGAGCCAGGAGCGCGGGTTGTAGATGTCCATGTCCGTGGGGACCACATTGTAGTCGCCGGCCAGCACCACGGGATGACCGCTGGCCTGCAACCCTTGGGCGTATTCGATGAGCCGTTCGAACCAGGCCAGCTTGTAGTCGAACTTCGGACCTGGTTGCGGATTGCCGTTGGGCAGGTACAGGCAGCCCACCAGCACGCCATGCACCGCCGCCTCCAGATAGCGACTGTGACTGTCGTCATTCCCGCCGGGCAGGCCTCGGCGGCTCTCCAGTGGCTGCGCGTCACGGGCCAGGATCGCGACACCGTTCCAAGACGCCTGCCCATGCCAGATCGCCCCGTACCCCACCGATTCCAGCTCCGCCGCCGGGAAATCCTTGTCCACGGCCTTGAGCCCCTGCAAACAAACAATGTCGGGGTTTTCCCGCTCCAGCCATTCCAGCAGGTTGGGCAGCCGGGCCCGGATACCATTGATGTTGAAGGTCGCAATCCGAAGGTTTTTCATAGAACCAGAACTCGACATACCAAGTCACCGTTGTGACCGACAACCGGACTTGATGGTTGCAACAGGTTTTCAGGAACCCGTTTTCGGTAAGGGCGGGCCTTTCTCCAACAAGTGCGCAAAGGCTTGTTTGTCGATCGGCCGGCTGAGGAAATAACCCTGCACCTCATGGCATTGGTCCGAGCCCAATGAACCGAGCTGGGCCAGGGTTTCCACGCCCTCGGCAGTCACAGTCAGCCCCATGGCCTTGCCCAGGTTGATGATCGCCTGCACCACGGCGCGGTCATTGCTGCTGCTGCTCATGGAGGCAATGAAGCGCTTGTCGATCTTGATGCCATCGAATGGATAGGTGCGCAGATAACCGAGGGACGAATAACCGGTACCGAAATCGTCCATGTTCAAGCGCACGCCCAGTTCCTTCAGGGCATTCATAACCTGCAGTGCACCATCAACGTCGTTGAGCATCACGCTTTCAGTGATCTCGAGTTCCAGCCGACTCGCCGGGAAACGGGTTTCGATCAACACCTGTCGCACGTCCTCCACCACATCGCTGCGCTGGAACTGCGCCGGTGACAGGTTGACCGAGACCATCAGCTCCCCCGGCCAGGTCAGTGCGGTTTCGCAGGCCTCGCGCAATACCCAACGCGAAAGCGGGACAATCAGGTCAGTTTGCTCGGCCAAGGGAATAAAGGCGTCGGGGCTCAACAAGCCTTGGGTCGGATGCTGCCAGCGAACCAACGCCTCGACCGCCACGATCTCCCGACCATCGACGGTGTAGCGTGGCTGGAAATGCAGGACGAACTCGTTTTTTTTCACGGCCAGACGCAGGTCGCTTTCCAGTTGGCGACGATGCTGGATCTGATCGTTCATTTGCGTGGCGAAATAGCACCAGGTTTTCTTGCCCTCGGACTTGGCCTGGTACAAGGCGATGTCGGCACAGCGGATCAGTTCACCGGGGACATAACCCTGGCGGCGGCTGACAGCGATGCCAATGCTCGCACCGATGTGCAGCGAATGGGTTTCGTAAAGGATCGGTTGTTGCAAGCTGTCGATCAGCCGCTTACAGAAGCGATCGATCTCAGTGGTATGCTCCATCCCATTGAGCACCACCACAAACTCATCGCCCCCCAGGCGTGCCACCAGGTCATGCTCGCGGGTGCTGTCGCGCAGTCGCTGGGCCACTTCCAACAACACCGCGTCGCCGGCCGGGTGGCCGAGGGAGTCGTTGATCGGCTTGAAGTTGTCCAGGTCGACCATCAGCAACGTCAGCGGTGTCGAATGCTCCTTGGCCACCAGCGCATCATCAAGGTGCCGCGCCAGCTTGTTACGGTTCGGCAGGCCGGTCAGCGCATCGTGCATCGACAGATGCTGGACCTGGGCATGGGCCGCCACTTCATCGGTGATGTCACTGGCGGTGCCGCGATAGCCCACCACCTCGGCCTTACTGTGGATCGGGCGTGCCGACACACGACAGAAGCGCAATTGCCCGGAATAATCGCGATAGGAACAGCGCAAGTGGCTGGCGTTCTGTTCCTCCGTCAACTTGCCTAGCCATAGGGCAATCGGCGTGGTGTCGCAATACAGCAGTTGCTCAACATCCTGCCCCAGCCATTGTTGTTCGGAAAACCCGGTGACCGTATTGAAACGCCCCGACAGATAGGTGATGCGTTGCTGCCCGTCGATTTCCCAAATCCAGTCGGAAGCCGCCTCGGCCACGGCCCGGAAGCGCTCTTCGCTGGCCTCGAGGGCATGCGCCGACTGTTCCAGGCTGTCGTAACTGGCGTCCACATGCCGCGCCGTGCGCAACGCATAGCGAAAAAAGTAAGCGGTCAGCAGGGCCAGGATCAGCAACGCACCACCCAGCGGCGGCACCAGGGACCAAAGCAATTGCTGGCCCGGCCGCTCCAAGCGAGACACCAGGCTGAAGCCGGTACTGTCCAGCGGCACGGCCGGCTGGCCGGGCTCAAGCTCGGTGTCTTTCTTGAGGTTCAAGTCGGTGAGGCCATAACTCTTGCCCAGCTTGCGCAGCTTGACGGGCGTCAGTTGGTCGACGAACAGCAAAACCGAGGTGCCTTTGGATTCGACCTGGGGCCGCTCGTCATTGGGCACAATCACCGAGGCCGTGACGATGGCCGGCCAGCCCTCGAACAATGTGTAGCGGATCATCGACGTCGTCAGGTCGAGCTGTGCCTGGAGTTGGTCCACCAACTCTGCCAGCGGCGTGTCTATATAAACCGAGGCGTCACCCTGGACATTGCGCCCACGCACCACGGCATATTTGGTGCGTTGTCGATCGATGACAAACAGACCTTCGTATTCGTCATTGGTGAACAGGGTCTTGCCCATGTTCTGTTCGGCGTAGGCCCATTGCACGTCGACCTCGCCGTTGAGGTGGTCGTAGGCGGTGGTCCAGTAGGCGTAACTGGCGATGTAGTTTTTCGAGGCGGTGACGCGATTTTCGAGGGCGCGCTCGATATAGAAATGCGTCTTGCGCACATCCTCCGCGTCCAGCTTTTGCGCGATGTTGAACAGCGCGGCAATCGCCATCAGGACGCCCAGGACAAACAGCCCCCCGACTGCCACGACCAGGCGACGGGTAATTGGGGTGTGCCGCGCGATGCTCGAAGGGGTATCGGCAGTGGAATCCATTGGCCTGCTCCTGTCCTGTCAACGCTGGCTGCGGTGTCGAGAACGGCGAGGATCCGGGGCCAGTCGTGTTCCCAACCTTAGCGCCCACTGCCTGATCGGTTGGCGAGCCCAGGGTTTTTAGCGAAAAAGCCGACACACCTCGTGTACGTCGCCAGCGCAGTGTCTGAACAATGGACCTGACACGTTGCCGATGATTCCACCCGATCTCAACGATCCGAGCGCGCCAGCGTATCGAGCCCACCTTCCGTCGATAACACCGCCACACGGTTGCGGCCGCTGTGCTTGGCCTGGTAAAGCGCCGCATCGGCCCGCTGGATGAGGACTTCGATGCTGTCCAGGCTGCTGGGCACAAAGGCATAGCAGCCCAGGCTCACCGTGAGGTGGCCGGTCGGGGAGCCGGAATGGGTGATGTGCTTGTCAATGACGCTGTGGCGGATCTGCTCGGCCAACGCCATGGCCCCCAAAAGATTGGTGTCGGGCAACAGGACCGCGAACTCTTCACCGCCATAACGCACCGCCAGATCGGCCTTGCGATGGCAACAGTCCTTGAGCACCTTGGCCACTTCCGCCAGGCAATGATCCCCGGCCACGTGCCCATAGGCGTCGTTGTAGCGCTTGAAAAAATCAATATCGAGCATGATCAGGCTCAAGGGGCTGTGCTGACGGGCGCCCCGACCGAACTCGACGTACAGGGCCCGTTCGAACAGGCGCCGGTTCGCCAGCCCGGTGAGGCTGTCATGGGTGGCAATCTGCTCCAACGCTTCCTGAGCCTTGCGCAAGTCCGCTTCGATCCGTTCGCTGTTACGTACCTGGCGCACGAATACCCAGCCGAACAAGCAAATGCCCAGCACCACCAGGCCGACAATGAGGCTGGATTGGAAAGCCCTGTCATGCCACCCCGACAGAATCGCTTCTTCAGACATCGCAGCAGTGACCACCAACGGATAAGCCTGTAGATGTTGGTGCCCATACAGCCTGACGACACCGTCGATGGCCGAACGGATGAGTGCATCGCCAGACATCCCGCCGGCCAGAGCATGGTTGTAGATGTGTTCCTCGGCCAGCGGCTGACCGATCCGCCCCTCATCGAAAGGGCGCCGGGCCAGGAGTGTCCCATCAGACAAAGCCAGGGCCATCTCGCCTTGCTCATCCAGGCTGAAGCTTTTGAAGAATCGGTCGAAGTACGACATTTTGATGCCGGCCATCAACACGCCTTGGAAGTTGCCATCCTGGTCGTTCAAACGCCGGGAAACGGGAATGATCCATTCGCCGTTTTGTCGGCTGCGGATCGCCGGGCCGATATGAGCGATCAAAGAGGCATTCTGTTGGTGAAACACAAAATACTCCCGATCCGCCACCCCTGCTCCCCTGTGCAGGTTTTCAAAGGAGGTCACGATCCAATGACCGTGTTTGTCGAACAGGAACAGGCCATGCAATTGCTCAAGCGATTGCACACGTCGGGCAAAGGTTTGCTGCAAGCGTGGCTGTACGGCGCGGCCGTAGCCATCGACCTGAATCCAATCCGCCAGACTGGCCAACACCAGATCAGCCTGGAGAAAGGTGTCCTGGGCCTGTTGGGCCATGGCCCGGGTAAGCGTCGCAGAAGCGACGCGGGCCGACTCCTGGTCGTGGCTGCGCGACTGCTCCAGTTGCAGGTAAAGCAAACCGCAGAGGCACAGGCACACCGCCGCGATAAACGTAACCGCTGCCTTGAGCAACGGCAGGCGCTTCAAGGCACCGCCAGGGGGGTGGAAAGGATCGAGAATAGGGATAGACAAGCGAATTCCTGAAGGGGGCACAACATGAGCGAATTCGCTCAGAGTTTCTAATATTCGTGAGCTTAGCCTACCGCTTGTGAGGCGGCAATTTACCCGTGCAGCAGAGCCGATGGGTGGCTGCACTGGATCCAAAAAACCGCCTGCCAGCCGATAAAAATGCCCTCTTCAGAACGGTGAAATTCCCCGTGTAGGAGCTGCCGAAGGCTGCGATCTTTTGATTTTGATTTTTCACTTGGGATTCAAGTGTATTGGGGAAGATCGCAGCCTCGTTGCACTCGACAGTTCCTACACAGCTTCTACAGCCGGGAGCAACCTCCCTTCGCCACGGGTCAGGGTTGCCGCTCTCACCGTACCGGCGGCACCCGGATCTCCCCGGCCCGGCATTGGGTTCTGACGCCCCTGCCACACGCGGCGAACGCCAAATCCTTGTCCATGCACACCCGCACTTCCGACAGTTGCGGCCCGTTGCAAATCACCGCAATGCCGTCGGACGCGATGCCTGGATTGCTTTGGCGGAACAGCCGGACGATTTCATCAGCCTCAAAATAATACGAGGAATTGAACGGTTGCAGCTGCGGTGGGATTTTCACCGCGCCCAAGGCTTTGTCGGCAACCTCCAGGTAGCCCATGGCACCCAGGCCACTGCAAGTGCCGTGCTTGGACCATTCATGCGCCATCAACTTGCCAGAGGGAAACAAAGTCAGGCCCTTCTTCTGCTCCGCCACCGTCAACGGCACCTGGGGCACACAGGATTGCGGCCAGCCGCCCCGGGTGTATTGCGGCCAGAGACCATGGAGCACAAAGCCGTAGCCCTTGCCGGAACACTGCGCATCCTTCTGGTGAGTCAGGCAGAACGTCGGTGACCAGGACAGCGCCAGCAGGTAGTAATCGAACACCCCGGCCACGGATTGCGCCCGTGCATTGCCGGATTCGCGGGCATTGGCCGCGCCCGTGGAACCCAGTGTCAGTACGATCAGCATGACAATGGCAAGATGTTGTTTCATTGACCCACTCCTTGGGGCGATTGTGCGAAAGCGGGATGATTGGGCGATGACTGCTTCAACCTTGTGTTTCAAATCTCTGAAGGGTTGTTTTTTACAAGCAAACCTTGCCGGGGGGCTATCTAAATTGCGTAACGCCCCATAACGTAGATCGCCTTTGACTTTTACGTGCCCCGTCGCCCATGAGCAAACCGACCCGAACCGATGACGAACAGCCCCTGACCAGACCCGACGCCGTCAGCCTGCGAACGGCCTTCTGGTTCTGGCTCAAACTGGGCTTCATCAGCTTTGGCGGCCCTGCGGGGCAGATATCGATCATGCATCAGGAGTTGGTGGAGCGCCGTCGCTGGATTTCCGAGCGACGATTCCTGCATGCCCTAAATTACTGCATGTTGCTGCCGGGGCCCGAGGCTCAGCAACTGGCCACGTACCTGGGCTGGCTAATGCACCGAAGCTGGGGCGGGGTGATCGCCGGGGCGCTGTTCGTGCTGCCTTCGTTGTTCATCCTCATCGCGTTGTCCTGGCTGTACGTCGCCTTTGGCGAGGTGCCGATAGTGGCGGGCATTTTCTATGGCATCAAGCCGGCCGTGACGGCAATCGTCGTACATGCCGCCCACCGGATCGGCTCCCGCGCGCTCAAGAACAATTGGCTGTGGGCGATCGCTGCGGCGTCGTTCACCGCGATATTCGCCTTCAACGTGCCCTTTCCACTGATCGTGCTGGGTGCCGCCCTCATCGGTTACCTGGGCGGTCGCTGGATGCCGGAAAAATTCAGCCTGGGCGGCCACGATGACAAGCACCAATCCTTCGGCCCGGCATTGATCGACGATGACACCCCGCCCCCGGAGCACGTCCGGTTCAGCGCCTTCAGGCTCGCCGGGCTAGCGATCATCGGTGCCCTATTGTGGGCATTGCCAATGGGCCTGCTGACCGCGGTGTTCGGCTGGGAAGGCACGCTGACGCAAATGGCCTGGTTCTTCACCAAGGCCGCATTGCTGACGTTCGGCGGCGCCTATGCGGTTTTGCCCTACGTGTACCAGGGCGCCGTTGGACACTTCGGCTGGCTGACGCCGACACAAATGATCGATGGCCTGGCCCTGGGCGAAACCACGCCCGGGCCGCTGATCATGGTCGTGGCCTTCGTTGGTTTCGTCGGAGGCTACGTGATGCAGGTATTCGGTCCCGAACAGGCGTTTCTCGCCGGGGCCGTCGCGGCCACGCTAGTGACCTGGTTCACGTTCCTGCCCTCGTTCCTGTTCATCCTGGCCGGCGGCCCGCTGGTGGAATCGACCCACAACGCGCTGAAGTTCACCGCGCCGCTGACTGCGATTACCGCAGCGGTGGTCGGGGTGATCCTCAACCTGGCGTGCTTCTTCGGTTACCACGTACTCTGGCCCAACAGCTTTACAGGTGCCTTGGACTGGCGGTCGGCACTCATCGCAATCGCAGCGGCCATTGCGCTGTTTCGCTACAAGCTGGGGGTGATCCAGGTGTTGATGGCGTGCGGGCTGGCCGGGCTGGCGGTGCACTTGCTGCGCTAGACGAGGCGCCAGCGAGCGGTCCCGGGTCATCATTGCTCAGTGCTCTCATGTGCATGATTTGCTCCCCGTAAATGTCCGGCTGATCGCTATCGCAGCGACACTCAATAACAAGCCACCCCATGACCCAGCGCAAATGAACACCCCAGCCCATCAGCTAAGCTCAACCTATCATCACGACAGGGAATCGACATGAGCAAGGCAGACGAGCTAGCGGCCAAACTGAGGAAAACCCAGCAAACCCGCGCCGATACCGACAATTGCGCTGACCTGGCGATCGAGCACTGGCCCGCCCAGGTCTACGAACTGTATCGCCAGATCGAAACCTGGCTGGCGCCCGTGTGCGAGGCGGGCCTGGATATTCGGCGCAACCCCACCCATGTATTTGAAAGCCATACCAGCGGTTCGACGTACAGCTACGCCATCGATCAACTGGTGATCGAAGGCAATCATCACCGCATTTCATTCGACCCGATTGCGCGCTTCTCGTCCAAGGGAGAGGGATGCATTGAAGTCCATATGAAAGGGCAGGAACACTGCATCGTGCGCACACTCGGCGAACATGGTGAATCGCTCTGGCATATCCAGGTACTGCGTCTGACCGGACAACCGCGTCCTGGACCCGCCATGCTGGACGAGGACACCTTGCTCGCGCTGGTAGAGGAAGGCCTAGGGCTTTAACGCAAATGGGCGACCCTTGAGGTCGCCCATTTCGTTGGAGAACCCACTAGAACAGTGGCGCTGATTCGAGGGTTGGAGCGCTCCCAGGTACCGGTAGCGTCAGTTCCTCCAGCTGTCTTCCCACGAGTTTATGCAAGGCATTGTCGATTTCGTCAGCCACGTCTTGCGCGTATCGGGTATCCGCCCAGCTCCAGTACGGATCGGAAAAGACGCCCAACACCACCGCGCTGATTTCGACGGTCGCACGATAGCCTCCCAGATCAAACAGCAGGCCGCCGCCGGCTTCGGCATCTTCCGGCAGCGTTCACGACAGCCAGGTCCACCAACCAGTGTCTGCGGAACCTGATCCTCCGGCACAAGCCACATGGCGGTGGCCGCCGACAGCGACCAGAAGCCACCCTTCCGCCCCCTTAGGGAAGAGGTGGATTCGCCGCAAAATCCGTAGGGATATTGAGAAAGGAATGCCAAGCATCTACAGCGTCATGATGCCGCTGGGCAGCATCCTCCCAAAAAGGACCGGATACCTCTTTCGCAGAAACCAGCATCATCATTTTTATCGTCGCAGCGTCCAGCTCTTTGAGAAGTTCATGGGATGTGGCCCTGAATTCTTCGAACGACGTTATTCCATTTACCTCGTGCGGTGTTCACCGCCATTGAGAAATACATATTTCTCTATGAGTGGAGTCCCCCGGGTGGCAGCAATTCCAAACAGTCGGAGCGCCGGTAAATCCATTTCGAAGCCAGCCTTTTTCCGGTACCAATCCTGGCTGTTATGCGTCAAGTGCAACGCCGCTGGATTCCTGCCTGCCCTTCCGCTCCTGGAGCGTTCCCACATTTGTCGATGCCGCTGGCGCAGCGACGCTACTCAACGAACAGGAATCGGTCGATGATCATCGAGACCGCTTGCACCGCAGAGGTCGAGGCTGTGTCTATGCAAAACAGAGCTTCATCCCACGGCTCATACTCATGATCCAGTACCGACTGCCAAGTGGGTGGGGCCAGCCCTGGAATATCAACCTTCCTTGTTTCGACCCGGCGCCGATGTTCATGTTTATCGGAACAAATCACTTGGATATTGGCCAATCGACTACCCGCCTGTGAGGCGACTTCGCTCCACGCGATTCGGCTTTCGAGGACGGGATTGACACAATCGACGATGACCGTGCGGCCTAAACGAAGGTTGCTCAGGGCAAGCTCATTAGCCACCCTGTAACCACTGCGTCCCACATCTTGCGCAAGAGCGCCCGAGTTTCGAATCGCCTGCTCAATCGTATCGATCCGCAGGTACACGGCGCCTGTTGTAGCGGCGAGATCATTGGCGATAGTCGTTTTTCCGGTGCCGGGAAGGCCGCTGAAGACGATGAGCATTCCATGTCCTTCGCTGAGTGAAAAATCCAGTGTAGCCAGTTATACGACAGCAGAAAGCAGAAACCGCAAGAGCGATCAAATGCTGTCTCCATTCATTTGATAACGTCGCTTCAGCATTCATGGAGATCGTCATGCTGAATATCGAAAGGGCCCTGTGGTACATCGAGCTGGAGCTGGGATCCCAACTCGATCTGGGACGTGTCGCGCGCCATTGCAACATGTCTCCCTTTGCCTTGGCCCGCTTGTTTGCACTGTCGACGGGCTGGTCGGTGATGCGTTACATCCGCGCACGGCGTTTGAGCCAAGCGGCATTGACCTTGCGTCGAGGTGCGCCAGATATCCTGCAAGTAGCGCTGGATGCTGGCTACGGCTCCCATGAAGCCTTTACACGCGCCTTCTGCGATCTGTTTGGGTTCACTCCAAAGCAGGTGCGTGGGCACGAGGATGAACCTCTCTCGCTGGTGGAGCCTTTACGTATGAAAGAAAGGAAGCTCATAACACTCTCTGAACCTCGCTTTGAAACTAGGGCAGAGTTTTTCATCGCGGGCCTGGGGGATCGTTTTACCTTCGATAAGAACGAAGGCATCGTCGGCCTGTGGCAAGCGTTCTCCCCCTACCTGGGACAGGTACCCAATCAGGTCAACAACGGGAGCTATGGCCTGTGCTGTAATCCTGAACCGGATGGTAGTTTTGAGTACATTGCCGGCACCGAGGTGTCCAGCATCGACGGTCTTGCTCCGGCTTTTCGATATTTCAGGGTGCCGCAGCAAAACTATGCCGTGTTTCGACACCAAGGCCATATCTCGACGATCCATCAGACGTTCTTCACCATTTTCACTCACTGGTTGCCTGAATCCGAATACGAGCTTGCCGACGCGCCTGAGTTCGAAGAGTACAGTCCTGATTTCGAACCCTCCCGAGGGAAGGGTTACGTGGACGTGTGGATACCGCTTGCAAGACGCCAAGCCTCCCATGCCATGAATTGATAAATCAGACCACCCAGCATGGAGCCCGCCCCATGAGTTTTAATTGGCACAGTGATCCGCTCACAAGAGATACAACCGTTTGCAAGCATTACCGAAACACACAGAATGTCCGCAGATTCATGGTGGAGCACTGCGGCGCGAGCTTTAAATTTGATAGAGGCTTTATGGCCTGGATACGTAATGGTGTACCTAAAACGCTCGGAGAAGCCGTCGATGAGTGGCTGCAGCACAATCGCGATACCCCACTGAACGCCCCACGGGCATCAGGCCCGACACTCTGGATGTTCAAATGGGCGCGCCCATGCAAGGTGACTTCGCAGGACGTTATTTTGATCAAGGTGACGAGCTCGCCGAATTTAAACCTACTATGCCCCTGAAGAATCATACCGTTTGACAAACCGGCGTTCGTCGACCACGTAACCCTGCTGCTGATAAAAAATGTGAGCCTGTATTCGATGATCACTGCTAGTCACCTCAGCTCGGACGCAAAGTTGCTCTGTAAAAAACGCGTCAGCAGCGAAAACAAGCATTGCCCCTACTCCTTGTCCTCGGAAGTTTTCATCAATGACAAGGGAGGTAATGCGTCCGAGCCGACCCGGCTGATGAAACAGTTCAAGTACGTGCAGGCTTATGACACCGATAATATTTTTACCGTCTTGTGCCAGCAGCACGGTATCGCGAGCGCTAAGCTCTAAAGCCTCAAGCTTATCTCGGATTAGCTTTGGCGAGGCTTGGTAGCCTAACTGGCTTAGGAGTTTGGACACCGATTCTGCATCGGTAAGTAAGGCTTTTCGAACGTTCATATTGTTCTCAACTGGGTATTGCATAGGCTCGCCCACCATTTGTATCCGAGCGGCGCAGGCATGGACGGGGTCTCTATCGTCGGTTTCGTTAGCCAAGCAGGCGCTTGAGTTGACCAGCCTGACAAAAGGTAACGAAGCGTTCGCGTCACACCTTGCTACCTTGGACTTAGCCGACGCTACTCACTGGGCAGAAATCGGTCGATGATCATCGAGACCGCTTGCACCGGAGAGGTCAAGGCTGTGTCTATGCAAAACGTAGTTTCATCCCACAGCTCATATTCGTGATCCAGTACCGACTGCCAGGTGGGCGGCGTCAGCTCGGGAATATCAACCCTCCTTGCTTCGACCCGGCGCCGATGCTCATCTTTATCGGAGCAAATCACTTGGATGTTTGCCAATCGGCTACTCGCCTGTGAGGCGATTTCGCTCCACGCGATTCGGCTTTCGAGGACGGGATTGACACAATCAACGATGACTGTGCGACCCAACCGAAGATTGCTCAGGGCAAGCTCATTAGCCACCATGTAACCACTGCGTCCCACATCTTGCGCAAGAGCGCCCGAGTTTCGAATCGCCTGCTCAATCGTATCGATCCGCAGGTACACGGCGCCTGTCGTAGCGGCGAGATCATTGGCGATAGTCGTTTTTCCGGTGCCGGGAAGGCCGCTGAAGACGATGAGCATTCCATGTCCTTCGATTAGAGAGCTAGCCCAGTGTAGGCCGCATGCGGTAGAGATTGCTCGATTTCAGAAACCAGAGAAACCAGAGAAACCAGGGGCAGACCACGATTTTAAAACTCGTACTGAACGCAATCTTTCACATTCCTTTCACAGCCGAGCGCCTATGGTTATCTTAGCTCCTAGTGAAACCCTTTTAGCCCGGCCTCCCCAGTCGGGCTTTTCTTTGCGCGCCAAAGGTACGCCGACGCCTAGAAATCGGCGACAATCCACAATGTTGAGTTTATCCGTAATCAGCCCGCCCCATAATCGTGGTTTGTCCCCGTTTCCCCCGTCCCGTTTCCCCCTGGGGCTAGAGCACTGCCACTTCCAGCTTTGGCCAGTTAAATTTGTAGTTGAGAGGAGGCAGCTCGAAATGCTGGGCCAAATAGAGGGCTAACATTTCACCTTCTTTTGCATAGGCGGCTGTCTTATCGAGAGTCGGACACCAGCTAACCCAAAGTGTGTCCAAAGGGAAAACGGTTTCGAAAGAGGCGTAATTAAACCGCCAGCCCGCCATATGCCCTGAGACTCCGGGATTCCTTGCGCAGCGCACAAACGCAGCAAGACGCCGCCGTAAATTGTCCGATTCGCCAATAGTCAAGATACCGTGCTCGTCGGAACCGACAGCTCGGCGAATCTCGTGGTCTGCACAGATTATGTAGGCGCCGGGTGCCGCCGGTGCATTAAGGAAATGCTCAGTCAGCCTAAGCCACTCGGGTTCCCAGCCTTGCCAATTATCGACTTTCATCGCCTGCCTCCATTGCTAAGTGGCAGAACGATATCACGACTTGCATGGGCTTGATGAAACGCCAACAGACTGGCCAGGCATCCACCAAGGACAAAAACCCAGTGGCTGGAGGGGATGGAACTGGGGACAGACTACGATTCTAGCCCCTTGCAATCGACCCGTTTCATATCGTGTCTGTCCCATTTTCCTTCGCACTTCAATGAAGAACCCTGCGGCTCTCCCCAATCCTGATCCTATCGAGCGCCCTGTTTAAAGCATCCAAGGCATCGAGCAAGGCTTTCGCCTCAGCCTCCCGACCATCGCCCCAGAGGCGTTCAGCCATCTTGTTCAGTGTCTGGATAGAGCGCTCAATGTCAGCAGCCGTCACTGCTTTGCTTTCCTGATGTTTCTTTGGCATTGATTCCCTCTTCTTCAGGGCGTGCTTCATCAGCTTCAGAGAAAACTGGGGAAAACTGAGTACAGACCACTGTGCGAGCTCAATTGTAATCGCTCCGTCTCATGATCGTAGTCTGTCCCCGTCTTTCCCCGTCTTACCTATAGAAATCATACGACAGAAGCATGAAAAGCCATCAAGCGGAGCCCATATACCTGATAAAGGTATCACCGTACCCCCAAACTAAAGCCCCCATTAATGCCACCACCATCGCAGAGGCACGCGCCTGATATATTTTTTTCAGATAAGCATCAACAGCTTCTTGTGTATGAGTACGAAAGTCTTCACTAGGCTTGGGTATCAAACGAACAGCAGTGTCGGCGAGCGCAATACAGACCAATGAAAACACAGTAGTTATGCAGCCTGTGCGTTGAAACCAGAAGACAGGGTTTTCAAAAGTAGGACGGATATCAAAAAAAGACATAAACGGAATAGATGTCGCAATGAACAGGAGGAGATAACACGTCCAAAGGCACATTCTAGCTTTCATCCAAGACGCTGGTCCCACATTAGATCGGAAACTCTTCGCAGCATTATCCATTACGTCCACTCACAAAAAGAAACCAACTACCCACAGGCAATTCATGCCCACACAAAATCTATAATCCAGGTCACGTCATATGCAGCCTTCTGGCGTGGATGGGAATTGGTGAAAACTGGGAACAGATCACAATTTTTGGTTAATTTTCAATCAGCCGTCTCATAATCGTGGCCTGTCCCGGTTGCCCCCAATTCTTTCTGCCCTCACCTCATCCGCTCACACCATAAAAGTGGTTCAGCGCCATCAGTTCAAACACCGCCACCAGCGCGCAGAACGCGATGAAACCGGGGCTGAAGACCCGCTTGCGTTTGGATGGGCCGTCGCCCAACCAGGGCGCGTCGGAGTAACAGGAAAACACTACGAGAAATACCAACACCACATAGGTCCACGCCTTACTCCAGAATCCCTGTGTTTTCCATTGAGTCATCCGCGCTCTTCCGCAACCCGCTTCATTCGTCCGTTCATGAGCTCATCCGCATAGCGACCAAACCGATCGTCGACTTCCTGAAGTTTCACACAGCGTGAATCAGATCGACGGCCCGGTCGCCGACGCTCATTAGCCAGAATCGCATTACTTGGCTTTTGCGCTCTTGATGTCACTTATGATTTTCTGAGAAATAGCCTGGACCTGCTCTTGAGTCATAGCCGACATGACACCTTCCCAGGCCGACGACGACGTGTCATAGGTGCGAGTTCCAATCAGACGACCTGATTTCAAGTCCGAGTAGTCTGCACTGGAATTGACCCACGCATTTCCCACCATGACCCCGGCTCCGTAGCGCGCGCCAGGGGTCAGGTAACGGAAATTGGTCACGTTGATCTTGATACCGACACCGTCCTTGCCCTCGAGGCTTGATGCCTGAGCCTCTGTAAGGCTGTAGCCGGCGCGAGTCGCTTCGACTTGCAGGGCGTCATTCCACTCTTGCTTCAAGCGAGGCCAGTCCTCGTTTTTTTGAACCTTGCTATTGCCTTGAAAGTTTACGATCAAGTTCTGCTTGGCTGACTCCTGAATGACGAGCGTTTCAGTCCCGCCGCTTTTCACAGAGGCAGCGCATCCGCTCAACATCAAAACAGCAACAGCGCAGGACAGCGCAATCGAAAGCTTGGGTGTGTTCATTGAATTTCCATATCCACAAAATCGGTTGAGAGAGGAGTTAAATATCCCGCCGAGCCAGATGGGCCCACATGCTGGACGCGCAGAATTTAGCACCATTACTTCGCTGCTACGAGCCAAGGACGGGCCAGCAAAGACTGGGACAGACCAGGTGCGTGCATTAATCTGGCGGCCTCAGAATCGTGGTTTGTCACTTCTTATCGGCGCGAAACCAGCCCTTACACAGGCGCCTATGGGCAGGTAACAGCCTTTCGAGACTGCTTCTTGGTCCACAGCAGGCGACCATTGATTCTTCCCTCAGACCATGACTCGGTAACCAGAGCGCAATTGCCACTTAGGTTCTCAACAAACGTCCTTGGATAACCTTCAGGCTCATCTCCACCCAGACGCATCCAATTTGGATCTGGCGAGGTCACTGATTGATAAGGCATGCAGGCTGCCAGTGTGACCAGCGAGAGAGCCAAAACTACCTTTTTCATTTAAGTCCCAATCAATTAACGAGTATCTGGGCAAAACGCGGAGTGTAGATTGACTGGATGTTTTCCCAACGCGAGCTACGACGGGGACTTGCTGCAAGTGCCGCTATGGAATCCACCTCGATCGGCGGAAACCAGAAAGCTGGGGACAGGCCGCGATTTGAGTTCAAGTCTAATCGGGCCGCTTCATAATCCTGGTCTGCCCGCATTTTTCTTGCATCCGCAGCCCACAAGACCATTGTCGCGATTGATGATGAGGAGATGGAGACAGACTCCGATTTGAACTCATGATCACTTTCCAACCCACTGTAACGCCACCCTAATGCTCGCCCCCTTCGGGCTCGGCTCGTGAAGATGGCACGGAAACGACGGCAAGGGTTTAAATTGGACCAGGCCATATCCAATCGTGCCTGCACCATCTCATTCTTCGCCTGAACGATCTGCCCTGCCAAACTTAGCGCCCTCCTTTTGAACTCCCTGTGAAGCGCCTGCTCCTCGGTCTCGTTTCCCAGTGGCTTAACCGTCATCTCGGAAAATGTGAAAAGAACTTTGTCGCTGAGCACATAAAACGTGCCGCGACATTTTTGTATACCGCCCTGAAAAATAAAATCGACCGAACTGAACGCATGTTCGTCCATGTTTATGTAGTACAGCGGCTCACCCAGGAGGTTTCGAACTATTCCGTCCTGGTGAATCCGGCCCAAGGGTGCCCCATCGCTGCCCCGGCCTTTGAAGACCAAGTACCGACCGTTCGTGTAGTTGTACGGCATTAACGGTCCTCATCCCGAATAGACATCGGAACACATGGTTTGGCCATTCGCGGCCCCCACCCATGACCCGTCCACAACGCTATCAGGTCAGGACTCCCCATGCTCATTTCTTCTCATGCCTAAGCCGCCACGGTGGAAGAACCCCTTCGAAAAGTGAAAAGGCTCGATGCACGAAACGGTTGAAGCGAGCGGCATCACGCCGCAGCCCTGCCTGTTGACCCCCAATCAGGCACAGGTGGGCCACCTGCCCCATCACTTCTGCTTCGCCTGGCCTATGGGCCAAGCGACGACACGTCCGTACCGCGAAGTCCAACCGTCGTGTGTCAACACGCTGCTGAAACTCGCCTACCAACGGATCGTGCAGCGACCAGGCTCGGATGGAAACTTCCCGTCCGGGTTGTTTCTCAGCGGCAATACTCAAGTAGCGTTTCAAGATTTCGCCCGCGCTACGACCTTGCGCCGCAAAAGCGAGCATGCGCTCCGTGTAGTCTTCTTCCCAAGCGGCCAACAAGGTGCGGACAAAATCTTCGCGATTGCGGAAATGGTGATAGAACGATCCGCGGGTCACATTCAATCGGCGCGATAGACTCTCGGCTGACACGCCAATATGCCCTGTCTGGTCGAGGGCCTCAAAACCAGCCGCGATCCAATGGTGACGCGTTAGTTTTTCCATCCGTTATTTCGCTCCCTATTTGGCGCCATACAGACTGTGTATGGCGCGCAACCGATCGATATGCTGCGAACACCAGCAAAGATGGCCGTTGCGTTTTGCACCCCAGCACTTTTCATGGAGCTCGCCTTGAAGAAAATCGTTCTGGTTGCTTTCGACCAATTCACTGATATCGACCTATTCCTGATGTGGGACATCTTAGGCCGCAACACCGAGGACTGGCACGTCCGAATATTGGGTTCCAGCCCTGTCGTACGATCGGCCCACGGCCTGCCTGTTTCGGTACACGGTCCGCTTTCCGAGGCCAATAGTGCCGACGCGGTATTGTTCGTCAGCGGCAAGGAAGGAGTACCCGCTGCACTGGCCGCCCCGGATTTCCTGCCGTCGTTTGAACTTGACCCCAGACGCCAGCGAATCGGCTCCCTATGCGCCGGCGCTTTCATCCTTCAACGGCTTGGGCTGCTCAGCGGCCGAGCAACGACACACCCCGATGCACGATCGGGCTTGCAAGCGCTGGGACTTGAGCCCGTGGACCAGCCTCTCGTATGCCAGGGCAACGTTGCAACTGCTGGCGGGTGCCTTTCGGCGCTCTATCTGGTGGGATGGTTGGTTGAATCCTGGTTCGATGCCGACAAGCGCCGTGCTACGTTGCTCCCTGTTCTGCCGGCTGGACAGCAAGCGCTGTATGATGTGCTGATCGGGCTCAGTATCCGACAAGGAGAAGTTGGCGCCGCCCAACAAGAAACGCGACATGGCATGTCATCTAATTGGTAGTTAGAACTCAGGAAGAGATCCCCGATGCCCCGAGAATTTGAGCTCATTAAGTCCGTGCCGGTCCCCTCGAGGTCCGGCATCACCCACCTCTACAAGTCGACGAACCTGGCGGACGCTTTTGCGATTCAGCTCCCTGCGGGCACATCCAGCGACCCAGACTTGCTTGCGCGATTCATCCTTTCCCACCAGCCATCCTGGATCGGATGGCTCATGAAAGTCCGAGACACTGTCGTTGCCTGTTTTGGTCTCAAGACAGCCAGACATCTGGCGACACTTGCTCATCGGATTCAAATCTTCAAGGTCTACAGCACGAACCAGACTGAAATCGTGTTGGGAGAGGACGACAAGCACCTCGACTTCCGGATATCGATCCTGTGTTCTGAAGAGGCTGAGCCAGAAGGCAGTCGCCAACTGGTTTTTTCAACCGTGGTCCAGTGCCACAACCGTCTGGGCCGGGCCTACATTTTCGTTATTGCCCCGTTTCACCGCTTGGTTGTTAAGGCGAGCCTGCGCCGTGCAGCGCGCATTGGTTGGCCTTTGGCTGCCTGAGCCGCGACGCCACAAACCCCGTGGCGAGGGAGCTTGCTCCCGCTGGGTGGCGAAGCCGCCCCAAAAAGGGATGGCGCCGTTTTACAGACAAACCGCATCAACCGGTTTACGACGGCTGCGCCGCCGAAAGGGAGCAAGCTCCCACTCGGCGATAAAGCCACCCTCGCTTGTTGAAGCACCGGGGACAAACCACGAACCGTCTCTTAATCGTAGTCTGTCCCCCGCTCTCCTCTTATGAACGGGCGGCTTATAGGTCGCCCGTCTTCATTACTCCGCCGCCTGCGCCCGCAATCGTCTTCCAATCACATCCATGACATCACAGCCATCGCGTAACGATGTGGTCAACAATTTACAAAAATCAGTGAGCACCACGGTGTCTGAGCTGATGTCCGAGCGAAACGCGATATTTTCCAAGACTTGGGTCACCGTGCGGATGCGGTAATCGGCGGTTTCGAACAGGACGTCTAGAGGGGCCTCAGTGTCGATGAGCAGGGTTGCGGGGATGCAGTCGATGCCGGTGATGGGCATGTATCGGGTCATGAGCAGTACCTTCATTCAATTGATAAGGACTACCACTCAAACGTCGCCAAACGAAAGGGTGGCAGCTGTGCTCGGGTTGGCGAACCGGGAATGAAAGCGAACCGGCAGACTCGAAAGTCTCCCGCACACAGCTGCCATAAAGCAGTCTGCAACTGCAAAAAAGCCCCGCAGTGTAGCAGGAGCTTTTGCGCTTCATTCAATCGAGTCGCCAAACCCGAATCGCCATCTGGGCGACAGAGGGACAATAAGTTGCATATCCAGATGCTGCAATGCGCTGGTTTCCGAGGTTTGTGTAGGAATTTGCGTCAATGCCTCTCGCGGTGCTCGTTTGAGCCCTCATAAGCCACAGCGAAGGGACATTATGAGTTGATGTCCTGACATCAGATCGAGGAAGTCAGCGAGGCGGTGCAGCTGTTGGTTCTGAATAGCCGCGCCGAGGATCTGCCGCAGGCACAGCCGAAAGTCAAAGGGCCGTCCGACATTATCCGCCACTATTTCCGCCAGGGAATGCATGACCGGTTGACGGCTCTCACAGCAGATCTGAGCGAGAAGAAGGACCGCACCACTATCTAGCGATTGATCGCATGCTCACTCGTTGAGCTATGAGAAGTCGGCTCCGCTCCTCAAAGTAAAGCGCCACGGTTACGAGATAACTGAAAACGTGGCGCGCAAATTACGGCAAGCAGGATTCGCCGAATCGCTACAGATGAACACTGAAGATGGAGAGTAGGATTAATCTTCGGCGCTCAGCAGGCTTGAATTCCGAGCGGATGTGTTAAGTACGCGATTGACGATGGCGATCATGAATCTAAAGCTGAAGCTTGGCGCATTCCCATCAATAATCAAATCTCCGCTTGCCGCAAGGATTGATCCGTCAGGCGCAACGAGAAAGCGGCTGATCACAACCGGCTCGCCAGCTACTAGACTATAAATCAACAACACTGCTTCCAGCACACCGTTTTCTTCTCGACCTAGAGGACCGTACTGGATAGCGAATTTTTTTCCAAGAACTTGACCATCTATCCGGTTCTGCCCAGCCAAAGACGACACTGAAATTGCGCCACCCAAAAATTGGTTTCCGAGCTCTTCCCAATGCTCCACACGCTCCAGCAACCTCGTTTGAGCGCCTTTTACGGCCCACCGTGTCTTGCCGATTTTATTGGCGAAGAGGTCCGCGTCGTATTCAAAATCCGTCTTATTCATTTCAAAAAAATCCAAATAGCCGGCCCCATGCCAGTCACCCGTAATACCTTAACCCAAACCAAATTGCCACCGCCGGGCGCGGAGGGTGGGTGCCTGACCGGAACATTGCTATCAGTAATTTATGGGGCGCGAAGGCACTCCTCATCAAGCGTACTCAGTGTCGGAATGTCGCCGGTCCTGGGAATGTTCGCTAAGAAATATCGAGTCTTCTCAACGTCAAATACCCTGTTGTAGATAACCGCAATCAGGCTTCGAGAAATTCGAAACACGCCACAATCCCGGCAGTCGATTTCCAGATAATCGCCGCTCGAAGGGTTTTGATTCGCTGCTGTACCGCATACCAAACAATTCATTGCCGCTCCTTGATCCGGCCTCATGCCGGGCCATCAACCAATAGCCCACAAACTCGAATCACGCCAACCAGCGAGGATCTTCTATGTATTGTTCAGAAATGGCAGCAGATCACCGTAACCCCAAATGACGGTGCCCAATATGACCTGCAAAGCAAGCAGCTTGCGCTGAAAAGACATCCAAGGCTCGAACTTGATGAGAGTGTTTGGTAGGCGCTGTAGCCCCTCAGCGAGCAGACGATCCGCAAGTATCGCGAAAACTGTCACAAGTGCTCCCGACCGCATAACCCATACACCAATCGGTTCCGAAGCTGGTTTCCATATCCCTTGAATGGAAACTACTACAGCAATTATGGACATGCAGGTAAGCAGCGCTGCTACACCAATGCGCCTTCTAACGTCTGATATTGAATCCGCATGAGTGCCCATTGGCTCGAAACCGACCACATCGTCCTCCTAAAACATATACCGGCGAGTAGCCATTATGCCCATTACTTACGGAAGCGTGTGCAGCCGTATCGAAGCGGCAACGCTTGCATGGAGGCCGCTCGGCATGCGGGCCGCCCGGTTCGCTGAGATCGAAGCATTTCCGTCGGCAATCCTGGTCCACCACTACCCAGCCACTCCGAACCTTGGCGACATGACGAAGCTCGGGGCCCTGGTGCTGGCAGGGAAGATCCCCGCACCAGACGTGCTGGTCGGAGGCACCCCGTGCCAGGCCTTCTCGGTCGCCGACATGCGCAAAGGCCTAACCGACCCTCGCGGCGCCCTCACAATCAAATACGTGGAGCTTGCAGATGCAATTGACTATGTTCGCGCCGGCCAGCGAAAGCCCGCCAGCGTAATCGTCTGGGAAAACGTCCCCGGCGTCCTCAATGACAAAGGGAACGCCTTCGGATGCTTTCTTGGCGCGCTTGCTGGGGAAGACTGCGAACTGCAGCCTTCAGGGAAGAAATGGTCGAACGCTGGTTGTGTGTATGGACCCAAAAGAACAATCATGTGCCGGGTTCTGGACGCCCACTATTTCGGACTGTCCCAGCGACGCCGCCGTGTGTTCGTTGTCGCAAGTGCTCGAGACGGGTTCGATCCCACCGAGGTACTTTTTGAGCGAGAAGGCGTGCGCCGGGATACTGCGCCGCGCCGAGGCCAGGGGCAAGACGTTACAGCTCCTTTCGGCCCTGCGCTCCAGTGCGGATGCGGGTACGTCTTCCCTGAATCCCTAGGGCATTACGGCTGTCCGAACTGCGAGGGCGACGAAGGCCCGGCGGTGATCATATTCGGCGGCATCCCGGTCTTCGTCGGCCACGGCCTGGACGGATCGATCGAGCGCGCCGCGACACTCACGGCCAAGGACAGCCGTCTCGACATCGAAAGCGAGACGTTCTTCGTGGTGCCGCCAATTGATACGAGTTACGGACGGCTCCATGGATGCACCCATCAGGACGCCAACCACGGCCACAGCCATCTGGTGGTGCATGGCACGCAAGATCCCGATATTCGGATCAACCAGGCCCACACGTTGGGAAGGAACAATGGCAGCGAGAACGCTTTCCTCGATCGCTCATTACTGCAGCGATTCACCCCAAGAGAGTTTGAGCGCCTTCAGGGCATGCCCGACGACTACACGCTGATCCCGTGGCGCAGCAAGCCCGCCGAGGACTGCCCGGACGGTCCACGCTACAAGGCTATCGGCAACAGCAAGGCGGTCCCCGTCGTCCGCTGGATCGGTCGGCGCCTTCTGATAGAACTTAAAACCAGCCCGTACGGCTGATCACATCAGCCAGGTGCCTAATGTGATTCTGGATTTTGTGTCGGATAGCAGGGAAACATAGCAAAACTATGGGCTACGCTTAACAGGCCTCATCCCGAGCCAAGGAGATTCATTCTGAATGCCGTCTTCGCCGAGCAATACAGGCTTATCTTAATAGGACGTCAAGAAAATGAGCAAAAAACTTTCGATATTTTTTTCAATCGTGCTGTTCACTCTAGCTTGCGAGAAAAGCAGCGGAGACACGACAGTCGAGGATGACAGGCTCTGCTCTGATGCGGGCACCAGAATATTCAGAACCTGTAAACAAAACGGAAACACTGATTCCGCTTGCTTTTACGAATCGGGAAAAGAAATAAATAACTGTTTGAAAAATCGTAGTATCCGCAATGCTGCAAAACTACCGCCGCCCTCAACATCTACCGAACTAATAAACTACGGTTCTCCGTCCAACAAAAGTGGGAGTGGATTAAAATGTGGCTATTGGAACTGCGAACCAAAGTGATAGCAGGTGCTATGGCATTAATTTTTTGCGGCTCATCACTCGCTAAAGCCCCCAGCGAAGAGGAGACCTATCAGTATATTCAGGACTACCTTGTGGGATGCTCATACGTTTCCAAGGTGGAGCATGCAAATAGCAATTTCCGGGTATATAGAGCACATGGATCAATACGAACCTATTACGAGTTTGATATTCTAGATTTTGAGATGCCGGCAGAGTTCAATCCTGGCTCAGTTTATCAATGCGCCAATGGGGCATGCATTAAAGTTTATACTGCAACACCTCCAAGTGAGTGGCATCCGCAACCAAGTGAAACTTTGTTCGGCTTATTTTGCAGCCCACACTCAGAGGAAAGGATAGTTAAGGCAGTTCGTTACATACTCAAGCTCAAACAACCAAACCAATTAGAATTCCCTGACTAAGGTAAAATCCTCTAAAACTATATGGCAGCGGAGCGCATGTGCGGCAACAGCGCCAACCCGCCGCCGATGGCAGCACTGGCGCGAGCCAACGATCCATGGCGGCAGACTGAAGTTAGAGCGGTAGCGGCTTAGCTGTTGCTGTCGGCAATGGCGTGGAGAGCGGATTCGATCTTTGACGATGCCTCTTGGATGGCAACAGCAAGGATTGCGGCATTGAAATCCTGACCCGCTGTCTTGATGAACGCAGCTACAAGCTCAGGGTTCTTTGCTGCATATCCCTCCCCAAAGATCCGATCAATCTTCTCCTTCGCGGCGAATAGATAGTCATTTGCCGTCATCGACGCCTGATCCATCAACGTTGTGTAGTCAGCGGTGATTGCCATCGAACGATCCTCATTTATGGATCCAAGACTGTCGCACGGCCAGCCGAACCTTTCAATCCACCCTCCATCGCCCGGGCATGCCCCGGCAAGGACATAGCCATGCCCGCAGAAAAGATGAAGGCCTATCACGTCGACACCGGCTGACCATGCACATGACCGACGCAGTACCGCCGCTGGCGGGCAAGCGAATCATCGAAGCCCTAATGACTGCCGCCTAGGTAGACATAGCCAACTTTGATACTTTGATATTTATTCCTCCACCGCCCCCACTAATTGCAAGTACCTCAAAGCTCTGTTGAGATTCTGTTCCGGTACCCTTAATGTAACTAAGGGAAATCTCGACAGCCTCATTTGCGCTCAAGCGGCCATAGGGAATTAGAAGCGCCTCTTCAAAAGAAATGAAACTGTCCAAGCGGAAAACCTCGCTAAAGCTTCCGTCGGGATTAACAACATTCACCTTCAAAAATTCACACTTTGGCCCCTGATTCGACAAGTGGAAGCGAGCATTGGTTTGATCACCGATATATAGCGTATCCTTATAATAGAATCTAATGTCGGGCTCAGCACTCCTTTCAAGCTGCATCGAATGCTGAAACACGGAAGCAATTTCCGCCTCTAGTTGTCGCTTAGACACTTCAACTAAAGCTGACTGCTGTTCAACCGATTGCTTAAGCTCATCAGCCTGCATTAAAAGTGCTTTGGTTCCCTGCCGTAACTCAATACCTTGTTGGAAAAACCCAAGAACGAGCCAGAGGATAGCAATCGGACCAAAAGCCCCCGCAAGAAAGTCTCCCACTTCATTTAGTGGCATCCCCTGTAACGTCTCGATGCGATCACCGATCAGCCACCAAGAAAAAATTGCGTATCCGATAGTAAGAACGATCCCAATTATTGCTAATGCCCTGCCCATAACCCACTCCTTTTGATAATGCCTGAGCTTACTTGAACAGGCATCAAGGTGCCCCCATGCCCAAAGAAAACAGCTTCGACCTGAACACTCCAGATGGCGGTCGCGGGTACATCGCTGAAAGGTTTAAGACCGTGCTGAAGCGTCACGACTACCGTCAGTACATTACTGAGCGGCTAGCCGACGACTTTGCGCGCACGCTGGCGCAGCACTTCGAACGCAACACCGCCCAGTGTGACGCCCTGCAGCTGCGCCTGAACGCAGCGGATCTGCAGAACGATGAGCTGAAGGCGCGCTGAAGGATCTGATCAGCGCCGTCCGGTCAAACAATCGCAGCCCGGCATACAAGGTCACGGTTATTGGCGACGACGAGCCGCAATATCGGCAGCGAAAGGAGGGGAAAAGGGGACACCCATTAGCCGGTCTCAAGTCAAGGCTAAAAGCCAACTCGCCCTGCAGCTTTTAACTGTAGGGTTTCCCTTTGTCTCAACCTGCTCGGTTGAACCCGTCGTACCCGTTTTCTCATCAATGGCTACGACCGAGTCGTGCCTGACACCCATATGGATCAAGCGGTAGCAACACAACACGCACCGCCCTGGCAGTGAACTGCCCCAGAGAAACGTTGGTACCGCCAATGTGTCCAAAACGTGTCACAGAACTGTGGCTCGTGCGCAAAGCGCACGTCCAGTCTCTACTGGCTCACTTAGCGGACGACCCGGTTACAACGCACTCAAGCGGTGATGATCGGACGCCACTCGGATTTTTGGCTCACGTCCAGTCCCCTTTCGGTTGCCCGATCATCACCTGACTCGCCCTTCAGGCGAAACAGCGTTTAGCGTCAAAAGGCTGCTTCTCCTTAAGGATGTGGTAGGTCGCTCGCGCTAGCTTGTGAGCCAGTGCTTTAGTCGCCACCACGCCATTGGTCTTGGCTTTCTTTTTCTCAAAAAATCGTTTGGCATCGTCACTGAATTGCCGCGCAAAATTGGCCGCTTCAATAAAGGCCCAGATCAGGTACGCGTTACCGTTTTTGGCGTTGCCTTCACCCTTCTTTTTGCCGTTGGAGTAGCGCGCTCTTTTTACGCACCGAGCATAGGAGGCAAAGTGACCGACCTTTGCAAAACGTTCTATGTCACCGGTTTCCAACATGATGACTGTTGCCAGTACTTCACCGACGCCTGGCATCGTTTTTAGCAACAAATACTCAGGTCGTAATTTGGCCTGTTGAAGCAGTCGCGCTTCAAGCGCGGCGATCTGCGCTTCAAGCGCCCGGATGACCGCCACATTGGCATTCATTGCCAAAGCCACATCTGTTGGCAGGCCCAGCCTGTCAACGGATGCGGCAGAAAAGCCTTTGATTTCATTACAGCTAAAACCATGGCCGAACTGGCGCGCGGCAATGTTCTCGACAGCCAGGATATGCTGGGTTCTTGTGCGCACCAGTTGAATGCGTTTACGCGCCAAGTCTCTCAACGCACGCTCCTGAGGCGGATGAATATAGCCCGTCGGTAGAATCCCGAGTCGCAGCAAATGCGCGAGAAATACCGCATCATCCTTGTCGTCTGAATGCTTCAAACCGTCGTAGCGCTTCATCGCCACCGGGTTTGCCAGTTTGACGTCCATGCCCGCGGCCATAAGGCCATCGACCAGCCAATGCCAGTTGTACGTCGACTCGACCACCACACCGACCAACTCGTCACGGTGTGGTTCGAACAGTGAGAGGATCGGCGTGAGCTCATTGGGACAGCGTCGGCTCACCAAGACTCTGTCCGTTTCGTCGGTTACCACGACAACGCTGTTGTTCGAATGCAGGTCTATGCCACAGAATTTCATCACGGCCTCCTCAGCAAAAGTCTAAGTTCGCACCTTGAATTTTGCGCCACCTCCGTGAGGTGGGGAGGCCGGCCAGATGATTCTCAGATTTATTTTCTAGCCGCCTGCCAGTTGATCCAAACGAATCCATTCGATGAACTCAGCGCAGCGAAGCAAAAATAAATCTGCCCCCTTTTCTGGCCCCCTTTTCTGCCTTTTCTGCGTGTTACGGTTTTCGCACCGCTTCAATGAGTGCAGAGATCGGATTGGGCTTGTCATTCATACGTGTATCGGAGCCTGCCTCAAATACGACCTCAGCACTTATGAGTAGCTGATCGTTGAGTGTGAGCTTGCAAAAAGTGACACGGGGCTTAGAGCTAGAGGTTTGATTTAGCGGGTCGCATTTGAGAAAGCCCACATGGCCCTTAAGAGGCACCTTCGTTCCCGCGATAGCGTCACTGAGCTGAAACTGGGGCGGCATCCGATTTCCTAGACCTGCCCATATTTGAGGTTGATCATCAAAGGAAAAGCCCGAATGGGATCTTCCGCACAGATTCACGCCGGTACGCTTACCGTCAATGATCTGCGCGTCCCAGTAGCAAACATACTGTCTGCTCACGACGACGATCTTTCCTGGGCCGTAATTGACCTTTGTCTCTTCTGGATAGCTGGCGCACCCACTCAGAGCTAATGCGGCAAAGACGGATACTGCTGTGAGACGGTTACGAACGAATTTCACTGGCCAGCTACCTTGCTATTAAATGGCGCCAGTAATACCGGCAAACCGCCACTATTTCAAGCTTGAGAAGGAAAAAGGAAAAAGGAAAAAGGAAAAAGGAAAAAGGTACAGATTTATTTTCTAGCCGGCTGCCATTTGATCCAAGCGAATCCATTCGATAAAAATTCTCAGCGCAGCGAAGCAAAAAAAACCCCTTTTTTCGTCCTTTTTCCCCTTCTCATTCGACTTAACCAGTACACGAGTAGTGAACACCAGCAGAGAACGGCCAGAAGTGGTCACCTGAAATGCCCCCGACCTTCATATCACCGTGGAAGAGATCGCATGTGCCAACCCAAAACGTGCTTTGAGCAAACGCGGCTAGGCGCGTTCATGTCGCTATAGTCGACTCTATTGCCGACCGTACTTCCAGGAGCCTTTTCCCAGTGTCTGACATGTCGACCAACTTCGCTTACACAAAACGCTTCAACGCCGTCCTCGCCTACATTAACGAGAATCTCGAAGGTGATCTGTCGGTGAATACGTTGAGCCATGTGGCGAACTTTTCGGCATTTCACTTCCATCGACAATTCACCGCGTTCGTAGGCGTGCCTGTTTCACGTTATGTGCAACTGATGCGATTACGACGCGCGGCGCATCGCCTTGCCGCCGTCGCTGATCACTCGGTACTGGAGGCCGCACTCGGTGCCGGCTTCGAAAGTCCGGAGGCATTTTGCAGGGCGTTCAGGCGAGCGTTCGGTATGACGCCGAGTGCGTTCAGGAAAGAACCGAATTGGCAGGTCTGGAATGCGGTGTTCGCAATCCCTCATTTTTCCAGGAAAATCATCATGCAAATACGAATCGTGCAATTCCCTGAAGTCAGGGTCGCTGCATTTGAACACTGCGGGCCCGCCGGGCTCGTCAATGAGAGCGTGCGCAAGTTCATCGAGTGGCGTAAGCAGAGCGGACAGTCGCCGGTGGCGTCGAGTCGCAGCTTTGGCATTCCCTATGGCAACCCCGATACGACACCTGCGCAAGCATTCCGCTTCGCAATCTGCGGCGAGATTCACGAAGCCGTGGCGCCGAATGAGTTCGGCGTGCGCGAAATCGTCATTCCCGGCGGTCGCTGCGTCGTGGTACGACATGTGGGGTCACCGGATCACATCGGCGAAACGATCTATCCGATTTACCGCGATTGGCTTCCTGCCAGTGGAGAGGAACTTCGTGACCAGCCGCTGTTCTTCCATTACCTGAGCATCTACCCCGAGACACCGCAGGATCACTGGCAAACTGATGTGTATGTTCCGCTGCAATAGCGGGGCAAGCAGTTTTCGATCCTGAACTGACGTCGATGAATGTCCATTCAGACAGGCCAGCGAACCCGGGACAGCCCATGACGTTGAGTTTACTCATCATCAGATCGTGGCCTGCCCTGTTTTCCGGCGGCAATCAGCCGCTAGCACAGGATTTACAGACGCGCAGATTCCCTGTCTCGGGCGCTTTGCCCGGCCGGATAGCCGGCATTGGTACCACCTTCGTCTCTTTGCTGCAGTTATCACAAAAGATGCCGCCGCACGCTCGACAGTGGTGCTTACGGGTAAAGACGCCAAAGGCAGTATTGCAGCCGGGGCAGCGTTGGACGCTGTCGTCTGGTTTCCAGAGGCTGGGGCGGCTTTGCAACTGGCGAAACACGTCCTGCCCACCGGGAACTTCCGCAGCCTTGTAGAACGTTTCGATTCCTTTATGCACGCTCGTCGCGCCGGTCATGACCTCGTGGTAGGTGTGGGTCGAACTCTGGCTGGTCGGCATGAAATGAAAGAAGGCGACAATACAGAACGCCAGCGCGGCAAGGCTATCATCGTCCTCGATACCCATTTGCGTGGCGGCGTAAACCATATCCATCGCCGAGCCGGATTTACCTGCCCAGATGGAGTTGTTCAGGCTGCGCTGGTTGGCGATCCAGGGGTTGTCCTCCGCAAGGCTGTATTTCTCGTTCTCGATGCGCATACCTCGGGTAGTGCCTCGATTTGGCGTCTCGAATCTGTTGCAGCGGCAGAAGTCGTGGATAGCGGCGACCTTTTTATACAGCCGGGTCAGCGGCAACTCGGTTGCGAGGGCGTCGACAATGTCCCGGGTCCAATCCAGTGTCGCGCCGGGGCCGTAGTACGACTCGCCCTCAGGGCAGTTGCGTCGTCTGCTGGTGATAGCCTGCTGGATATTCCCTATTAATCGGTCCAGCACATAACGTTCGAACATCTTGACGTTGGCGAGGACATCGAGCGCCAGGCGCTCTTCTTTTTGCCTGTTATCCGTGGCTGCAACATGCCCTCGTAGCGCGATGATCAGTGTGTCAATCGACGTGAATGTTTTTTCCTGTGTGCTTTGCAATGCCAGACTGGTAGGTTCACCGTCCAGGCGCCCGGCAGGCCCGAACGGACTGTTCGAAGACACGGAGACGAATTGCCCGCGGGCATTGCCGCTCGCAATGGGTGCTGCTACCCAATCGTTGAACGTTGGCAGGAACAGCGCCGATTCGTCGGCGGCGAGCCGTGGCGCCACCTGCGTGCTCCAGAATGTCGTCTTGAGCTGTTTGCTGCGGAAAGGCCGGATCTTTCTCTCCCGCACCAGTTGCTCCACGCCCTCATCGGTGCAGTCGAAAACAAGGATCTCGTTGACCGTTAACATGGCTCGTCCTTGAGAGAAGAAATTGGCGGGGGGATCGCTTGGCCGCTTAGCAACACGTGGCTGCGCTAGCCATCAGTGATGGCCTGCGACTGTCGAAAATCTCGTATGCCGCAATGCTCACTTCGCTCGATTTGATGATCGAGAGCAAGTGTTCCAAGGCATCAACTTACGCTTGATTGCTCATGACTCGCGCCTTGACCTGACCCAATGTCGGAACACCAAGGAATAGCCCACAAACTCGAATCACGCCAACCGGCGAATAAAAGCCGGGGACGGCCCCCGATTTGAGCTCACTTGTAATCGGCCCATCTAATAATCGTGGCCTGTCCCCCTGCTCGCTCGCGCAGTGGCGGGCCTTGCGGCTGGTTCTGCACTCTGGTGGCCTCAGGACGTGTTCGCGCACAACCTGAGGTCGCCCTCTCTTTATCCGGCGCAACGCAAAAGTCCCGATCCAAGTCGGGAAAAGGGGACAGATTTATTTTCTAGCTCGCTGCCAGCTGATCCAAGCGAATCCATTCGATAAAACTCTCAGCGCAGCGACGCAAAAATAAATCTGTCCCGAATGGCACTTACTTAACGGCTAACTAACTGATACGGCTGCAAAAAATGAAAAAAGGCTGGCCTTGGTCTACGGTGATAGTTGCGAACACACACCGATCAAGCAAGGACACAGCCCGAGTGA
>NZ_CAXAPG010000033.1:0-60889 GCF_963970585.1 Pseudomonas sp. RL_105y_Pfl2_101 | reverse complement strand
CGGACTTCGATGACCTGAAGCCCAACACTTTCGAAACCTACTTAACTCATTGAATCTCAAGGAGTTTTCCGTTTCGACTGCGCCGGAAGTGGGGCGAATTATAGACTTCCAGAATCTGCCGTCAATCCTTAATTTGATTTTTCTATCCATAACCCGACAAGACACTTAAATCTGCCCGGCATATAGACGGAATCGCTGCATATGCGCAATATACTGCTCAATACAGCCTCCCGCCTTATTTCTGGACGACACTTCGTAATGACGCCCCCTTCACAACGCAACCTGGCCTCCACCCTGTACCCGGTTGCCCTGCTATTAATAGCCATGGCCTCCATCCAATCAGGAGCCTCCCTTGCCAAAAGCATGTTCCCGGTAGTCGGGGCACAGGGCACTACGACGCTGCGACTTATTTTTGCCAGCCTCATCATGCTGATATTGCTACGCCCCTGGCGCGCCAAGCTCACCACCCAATCCCTGCGCACCGTGATCGTTTATGGAATGGCATTGGGGGGCATGAACTTTCTCTTCTATATGTCAGTTCGCACCGTTCCACTGGGTATTGCCGTGGCATTGGAGTTCACCGGGCCGCTGGCAGTCGCCATTTACGCCTCACGCCGGGCGATAGACTTTCTCTGGATCGCCCTGGCAGTCGCTGGCCTGCTTCTGCTTATACCAACCGGAGCGACCAATGCCGGTATTGACCTGCTTGGAGCCGGCTATGCGCTGGGCGCAGGTTTCTGCTGGGCGCTGTACATCCTGTTCGGCCAGAAGGCTGGCGCGGACAATGGTGTGCAAACCGCCGCATTGGGAGTGATGATCGCCGCCCTGTTCGTCGCACCGATTGGTATCGTGCACGCGGGCGCCGCACTGCTCACACCGAGTCTGATTCCAATCGCCATCGGCGTCGCCATTCTATCTACGGCCCTGCCCTACACCCTGGAAATGATCTCCCTAACCCGAATGCCAGCCCGCACTTTCGGCACCCTGATGAGCGTCGAACCAGCAGTCGCGGCCCTGTCGGGGTTGGTCTTTCTACAGGAGTACTTGTCCTTGGCCCAGTGGTTAGCCATTACCTGCATCATCCTCGCGTCGGTCGGCGCAACGCTGACCATGACCAACACCGCGAAGCCTGCCGTCGCGGCAGATTGAAGCAGGATTTAACGAAGGTCTGGTATTTACCACGCATTTAGGCCATGTTTAGATCGGTAACCCAATGTCAGACATGGATTTTTTCATACAGGATGTCATGAACGCTTCAAGCAAGAGCGAACACAATCGTACGCGGACACAAGATCCACGACGATTATAAGGACGGGAATGAAACGAATTTTGATACTGATCGCCGTACTAATAATAGCGGGCTGTGCGGCAACATCGAAAACAGAAGTCAAGCGCGGCAAAAAAGGCCTGCACATCAACTGCTCCGGCCTGTCCTCATCCTGGGGGCAGTGCGCCGCCAGAGCCGCCAACTCATGTGCTCCCAAGGGTTACAAGGTCATTGCCAAGTCCGGCGACGCCGTCGAGGAGCCCGGGGATTATCTCTTCGGGCTCAATCCCGCTGGCTATACCAGCCGCAGTATGATCGTCATTTGTAAATAGGCCACGTCAGTCGAGCCCTTGCTCGGCCATTCGGCGCCTAATTTCCTCATGGCTGGACCTGAGGACGTCACGCTGGACCTGCGGCGTGACCAGCATTCGTGCAACAACCAATGCTCCCACGCATTGAGACAGCATGGCCCAGGCCAAACTGTCACTCCCCAATATCTGCGCCCAGCTTTCGTGCAAACGACAGATCCACGCTTGCGCCGTCTCCCTCACTTGGACATCCGATCGCGCGATCTCGGCACCCAGCACCGACAACGCACACCCAGCTTCGGGCTGCTCAACGTGGCTCATGCTCAAGTACTGCTTAAGGCAGCGCTCCAGCTTCATTGAGTCCATGGCACCGTCTCCGCTCAGACGATCCAGACTTTGGGCCAACTCCCGCTCAACAATGGCCTTGAAAAGCTCATCCTTCGATGAGAAGTGGCTATAAAACGCGCCGCCGCTCAACCCGATCGCTTTCATCAAGCCATCGACACCGACCGTGGAGAAACCCGACTTCTTGGCGGAGACGGCACTGCTAGCGAGCAGTTTCTCCCGGGTTTCCATTTTGTGATTGGCTGAATAACGCATGGTCCTGCCCCTGATTGCTCACCTTGACGCTCGCCGAACCTTAGCATAACGTCCGTTTAGTTAACGATCGTTTACCAATGAGGCTAACCATGAAGAACAAGAAGGTCGTACTGGTCGTTGGCGCGGGCGATTCCACCGGCGGAGCGATTGCCAAACGCTTTGCACAGGAAGGTTTTATTGCCTGCGTTACCCGTCGCAGCGCCGACAAACTCGAGCCCTTGGTGGCTGGAATCCGCGCCCAAGGCGGCGACGCCCACGGGTTTGCCTGTGATGCGCGTAAAGAAGACGACGTGATCGCACTCATCGAGCAAATCGAGAACCAGATCGGCCCCATCGAAGCCTTTGTATTCAACATCGGCGCCAACGTCCCCTGTAGCATCCTCGAAGAAACCGCACGCAAGTATTTCAAGATCTGGGAAATGGCCTGCTTCTCAGGCTTTCTCAATGCACGGGAAGTCGCCAAGCGCATGGTCAAGCGCCAGCGCGGGACGATCCTGTTTACCGGGGCAACGGCGGGATTACGCGGTGCTTCGGGGTTCGCCGCATTCGCAGGCGCCAAGCATGGCATCCGCGCACTGGCCCAGAGCATGGCCCGCGAACTAGGGCCGCTGAACATTCACGTGGCCCATGTGGTGGTGGACGGCGCCATCGACACCGACTTCATCCGCGATAATTTCCCGGAAAAATATGCCACCAAGGATCAGGACGGCATCCTGAACCCTGAACACATCGCCGACAGTTACTGGTACTTGCACCGTCAACCCCGCGACGCCTGGACCTTCGAACTGGACCTTCGGCCCTGGAGCGAGCGCTGGTAAACCCTCCCCTCACAACAACAAGAGAGCAGATACCATGAGCAAATCGGTGGAGTTTTACTTCGATCTCGGCAGCCCGACCACGTACCTTGCCTACACCCAGTTGCCAACGCTGTGTACGCAGACAAACAGCCAACTGATCTATCGTCCGATGTTATTGGGCGGCGTCTTCAAGGCAACCGGCAATGCATCACCGGCGACAGTGCCGGCCAAGAACCCTTACCTGTTCAAGGATCTGCATCGCTTCGCCAAGCGCTACGGCGTTGCCTTCAAGTTCAATCCACATTTCCCCATCAATACACTCCCACTGATGCGTGCGGTGACTGGCATGCAATTGCGCCAACCTGAACGCTTCGAGGCCTTCGTCGATTGCCTGTTCCGCGCCTTTTGGGTGGACGGCCTCCCCCTCAATGACCCGACGACTGTCGCAGCGGTCCTGAACGAGGGCGGTTTCGATGCTGACTATGTGCTGACCCTGATGAACGACGAGCAGGTCAAGCAAACACTCAAGACCGCCACTGAAGAAGCCATCGCACGGGGCGTGTTCGGCGCCCCGAGCATGTTTGTCGGCAACGAGTTGTTCTTCGGCCAGGATCGACTGGACTTCGTCCGTGAAGCCCTCGCCTGATCCTTTACTTCAAATCGCCATCGTTCGCGTGTTGAGCCATTGCAGCGCATCACCGTCCAGCAACGGGCTCAAGCGACGCTGAACCTCGGCGTGGTAGGCGTTGAACCAGTCTTTTTCGTCCTGGGTCAGCAGCGAAGGTTCAAGGCAACGGGTGTCGATCGGGCACAGCGTTAGGGTTTCGAACTCAAGGAACTCGCCAAACTCGCTGCTTCCGGCTTCACGGTTCAACACCAGGTTCTCGATGCGCACCCCCCAGCGACCTGGACGATAAGTGCCCGGTTCGATGGAGGTGATCATACCAACCTGCATCGCCGTTTGCGGCGCCGCAGCAGCTTGATAGGCAATCACCTGCGGGCCTTCATGGACATTGAGGAAATAGCCGACGCCATGGCCGGTGCCGTGGCCGTAATCCACCAGCTCCGCCCAGATCGGCGCACGAGCGATGGCATCCAGCAAGGGCGAAAGAATGCCCCGCGGGAATTTGGCCCGGGACAGGGCAATCACACCCTTGAGCACCCGCGTGCAATCAAGTTTCTGCTCAGCGGTGGGTGTGCCGACCGGCACCATGCGAGTGATGTCGGTGGTGCCACCCAAGTACTGGCCGCCGGAATCGATCAGCAACAGACCATCACCTTCGATGACCGCATGGGCTTCTTTCGTGGCGTGGTAATGAGGCATCGCACCGTTGGCGTTGAACGCGGCGATGGTGTTGAAGCTCAGGGAGACGAAGTCCGGCCGGCGCGTGCGGGCGGCAGTCAGGTGCTCGTCGATGGTCAACTCGGTGATGCGCTCGCGCCCCCAGGCCCCTTCCAACCAGGCGAAGAACTCACAGAGCGCCGCGCCATCCTGCTCCATGGCCCGACGGATGTGCTTGGCGTCGGCCAGGCTTTTGCGGGATTTGGCCAGCGTCGTTGGATTGAGCCCTTCGACCCGCTTCACGCCGCTGCCCAGGTTATCCAGTAAGCCGACCGTCACCCGCGCCGGATCGATCTGCAGGCTCGCACCACTCGGCACTTCACTCAACGCGGCGGCGGCTTCGCTGTAATCGCGCAGGGTCACACCGTCCTGTTCAAGAACGGCGCGCAACGATGCGTCAACCTTATCCAGGGCCACGAACAGCGTTGCCTGTTGCTGGCCGATCAAGGCAAAGGAGACGAACACAGGGTTGAACGACACATCCGCGCCGCGCAGGTTGAACAACCAGGCGATGTCATCCAGCGTGGCGATGAAATGCCAGTCGACACCACGCTCCTTGAGGGATTCACGCACTTTGGCGAGTTTCTCGACCCGGCTGACGGTCGCCTGGGGAGGCAAATGGGCGTAGACCGGCTGATCCGGCAAGCTTGGGCGATCGCTCCAGACCGCCTTGAGCAGATCGATGTCGGTACGCAACCGCGCACCGCGCTCCGCAAGCTTGCCGCCCAGGGTGCGAGCCGATGCCACGGCCATGACCGCACCGTCAACGGCGACCACTCCACTCTCAGGCGTTTGTTCCGCCAGCCAGTCCAAGGGCCCAGGCTGGCCGGGAATGAGCTTGACCAGCTCGATACCACTGCCCTTCAGCTCCTTGGTGGCCTGCTCCCAATAACGGCTGTCGGCCCAGACGCCGGCGAAACTGTCGGTCACGATCAAGGTCCCCACCGAGCCGTGGAACCCCGACAGCCATTGCCGTCCCTGCCAATAGCCTGGCAGGTATTCAGACAGATGCGGGTCGGCCGATGGTACCAACAGCGCATGAATGCCCTCTCGGCTCATCAGTTGGCGGATTTGGGCCAGGCGCTGGGGAACCAGTCCATGAGGCAAAGGCTCGGTGCTCATTGTTTCTCCTGCTCATTGATATTGTTGTTCGATGCCGAAGACGGTTTATGGGAGCGTGGCCCAGAACGCTGGCGCAGTCGCGCACGCCGCCTGGATCAGCTGCACCGCCTTGTCGATATCTTGCTCAGTGGTAAAGCGGCCCAGGCTCAAGCGAATGGTCCGGCCGGCTGCACGCGCATCGTGCCCCAGGGCCAGCAGCACGTGGGACGGAGTGTTCTGTGCCGAATTGCAGGCCGAGGTCGCGGAAAATGCAATCGATGCGCCCAACGTCGCCGGGTTGAACTCACCTTCGCTGAACGTCAGGCTCAGCGTGTGGGGAGTCCGGTGGCTCGCACTGCCGTTTAGACGCACACCGGGCAAGGCCAGCAGCGGTTCAAGCAAACGATTGCGCAACCGGGCAATCTTAGCGAGTTCTTCGTCGAATACCCCGGCTGCCAGTTCGAATGCCGCGCCCATGGCTGCGATCTGATGGGTCGCCAGGGTTCCGGAGCGCAAACCGCCTTCATGCCCACCGCCGTGAATCTGCGCCGACAGCCGTGGCCGAGCACGGTCGCCGACGTAGAGCGCACCGATGCCCTTGGGGCCATAGATCTTATGCGCGGAAAAAGACATCAGGTCCACCGGCCAACGAGACAGGTCGATCTGTACCTTACCGGCGCCCTGGGCTGCGTCCACATGAAACAGCGCACCGTGCTCACGAACGATATCGCCGATGGCGATGACGTCGTTGACGGTGCCCAACTCGTTGTTCACCAGCATTAGCGATACCAGGAACGTGTCTTCGCACAACGCCTCGCGAACCGCTTGCGGGCTGATCAGGCCCTCGGCGTCGGGTGCCAGCCAGGTCACCGCGACGCCGCTCTCTTCGAGCTGGCGCGCCGTGTCGAGAATCGCCTTGTGTTCGATCAGGCTGGTGATGACATGGCCGGCGGAACCTCTGCGCCCTTGGGCCACCCCTTTGAGGGCCAGGTTATTGGATTCGGTGGCGCCGGACGTCCAGACGATCTGTTCGGGCTGAGCCCCCACCAATTGCGCCACCTGCTGGCGGGCGCACTCCACCGAGCGCCGGGCCTCCTGGCCGAAGGCATGGGCGCTGGAAGCCGGGTTGCCAAAATTGCCGTCAAAGCCCAGACATTCGACCATGACCCGGATGACCCGCTCATCCACCGGTGTGGTGGCGGCGTAGTCAAAATACAAAGGACGTTTATTCATAGGAAACTCGCAGAGCCTGCTCCGGGATCAGGCGCCCTCGTTGGATTCGAGACTAGCAATACCTGATCAAAGACCTTAAAGAAGTCGGACTTCGTTTAAAAGTGCGTAGGAACGCTCCTGAACAGCGAGCTTAGCAGGCATCGCGGCGAAGCTCAGCCCTCAACTGATGCTTTCGAGCAACAACGGATACAGCGAAGCGACCAACAACAGTGCCATGCCCCAGTTGAACACACGCAACCAACGACGATCACGCAACAGGTTGCGCAACAGGCTGCCGCACACCACCCACAGGCTCACGCTGGGCAGGTTGATCAGAGCAAACACCGCCGCAATCACCAACACGTTGAAGAAATAACCCTGGAGTGGCGTGTATGTACTGATGGCACCGATGGCCATGATCCAGGCCTTGGGATTGACCCATTGGAACGCTGCCGCCCCCCAGTAGCTGATCGGCGTATTGTCTCCCGCCTGACTTTCCGAAACCGGACCGGAGTGGGCTATTTTCCACGCCAGGTACAACAGGTACGCCGCGCCGATGTAGCGCAGCGCGGTATAGAGCAGTGGATAAGTCTGAAACACCGCGCCCAGGCCAAGACCCACCGCCAGCACCAGGAAAAAGAAGCCGCAGGTAATACCCAGCATGTGAGGAATGGTGCGGTTGAAACCGAAATTGACACCCGAGGCCAACAACATGGTGTTGTTAGGTCCAGGCGTGATCGAGGTCACCAGGGCAAACAGGGCGAAGCCCAGCAGCAGGTCAAGCGAAAGGGTCATTTCAAGTCAGTCCATCAGGGCGGTCAGTCAAGCCATGACCCTACCCCACGCCTTGGCGCAAACCCACGGACAGTTGGGCGAAACTTTAAGCGGTACAGTCCCTCAGCTTGACCGGCCAGGTTGCGGCACGACCTGCTCGGCGCTCATTTGGCCCTGATCGTCGAAACCCACATTTTTCTGCGACGAACCGAGCAACTCGGCTTTTTTCGCGTGGTACTCATCAAACGAGAGGCCTCGACGATTCAAGGCTTCAAGGGCCAGCTCGCGGGTCTCATCGGCCGTGTAAGGGCGCAGCTCCGGGGAGGAACTGGCGCAGCCGCTCAGGAGGGTGGCGGTCAACAGCAGCAAAACAGCAAGGGTACGGTTCATGACGAGTGTCCGGCGTTCTGGAGTTGGGCGATGAACAAAGGCTACCCACCAGCCCTGCACGGCAGAAATCAACCCTCTCAATAGTGGCTATTGCCTTTGTGGATCAGCCGCTGCATTCAGTCGACCAACTGGCAATGCAGCGCGTTGTCCAGGCTGCGTTCGATGTTGCGCAGCACTTGGAACGAGCCAAACGTCACAGCTTTGGCTCGATGAGCCTGGATCAGCCGCCAGAAATTCTGCTCGCCACTTTCGAAACTTCGAAGCGCCGCCTCGCCTGCCTCGCGGGTTTGCCACTGCAGATAGTTGAGTACGCGCCGACCATCCTCGCTGGCCTGGATACTGGCACTCAGGAACCCCCGGTGGTCCCGAGCCAGGCGCTCGGTCTGCTCCGACAAGGCCGTTACCAGCGCCTGTTGCCATTGAGGCTCGATATCGAACTCCATCAACTGGGTGAAACTGCGATTGTTCCTTGGTAATTGCATGAAAGGTCCCCTCTGCACGTAAGGCGGATCTTGCGATCCGAACGCAGGCAGGGTAAAACCTAAAGTTAACTCTAGGTCAAGCAGAGAATTGAGCGGTGACGCAGATCGATGTCCACAAGGAACTCACCGTCGGCCAAGTAGCCGCCCGCAGCGGCGTGGCGGTCACGGCCTTGCACTTTTATGAATCCAAGGGGCTGATCAAAAGCACACGCAACCCGGGCAACCAACGTCGTTACTCACGGACAGTGTTGCGCCGTGTGGCGCTGATCAAGGTTGCCCAGCGCCTGGGCATTCCCTTGGCGGAAATCGGCGAAGCGTTGAAAAACCTGCCGGACAACCGTGCGCCAACGGCCGCCGACTGGCAGACCTTGTCGGCGCAGTGGAGCCGGGACCTGGACGAGCGCATCAACCAATTGATGGCGCTGCGCGATCGACTCACCGGCTGCATCGGCTGCGGATGCCTGTCGATGGACGCTTGCCCGCTGCGCAATCAGGGCGATGTGCTGGGCAAACACGGGCCAGGGGCTCACCTGTTGGAGCAGCCGTGAAGCGTTCGTCGGAACATGACCCCGTCCACGGCGGCTGACCTATAGTGGGTGGGCGTAAACCGACGAAGACTCTCTTCGCCTCCCATAACAACAAGGAGAACCGTCATGGGCGTCAAAGCCATTCCCGAAGGTTTCCATAACATCACGCCCTACCTGGGCATTCAAAAAGCTGCCGAAGCCATCGACTTCTACAAAAAAGCCTTCAATGCCACCGAGGTCATGCGCCTGGCCATGCCCGACGGCCGCATCGGGCATGCCGAACTGCGGATCAACGGTTTTCCGATCATGCTCGGTACGCCTTGCGACCAAGGCCCGCTGAGCAACCCGGACCAATCGCCATCGGTCGGCCTGCATTTATATGTCGAGGACGTGGACAGCGCATTTGCCCAGGCCATCGCTGCCGGTGGCACGTTGATTTCCGAGGTCAAGGACCAGTTCTACGGCGATCGCACCGGCACCTTGAAAGATCCCTATGGGCATCTGTGGTTCCTGGCAACGCACAAGGAGGATTTGAGCCAGGAACAGATCGAACAACGGGCCAGGGAAATGCTTCAACAGCAAGGCTGATTTGCCCTTGCTCCCGCGGGGTTACGCCCCGTAGGAGCTGTCGAGTGCAACGAGGCTGCGATCTTTCCCCTGACACTTGAGCCTCAAGCGAAAGATCAAAAGATCAAAAGATCGCAGCCTTAGGCAGCTCCGACCACGCGAAACATTTTCTTTCATCTTCCTCTTCAGGATTGCGATCGCTCGTTCGTCTTAATTAGATGCAGTAGGCCGCGTCGGCAAAAGCCACCGTCTGCTTTTTGCGGTTCAAGGTATTGCGAAGCCCGTAATACCGAACCTTTCATCGAATCAAGACGTTCAATCATGTCGAAGAAATCCCGCTCCAAACTCTGGTTCCTGGTCCATAGCTGGCTGGCATTGCCCGTCTGGTTTTTCGTGCTCATCGTTTGCGTCACTGGCACCCTGGCGGTGGTCAGCCAGGAGATTGTCTGGCTCGTCAACCCTGAGATGCGCGCCAGCAAGCCTTCGGACGATGCCGCCCTGCTCAGCTACGACCAGATCATCAGCGCGATCAAGCAGAACCAGCCGCAAACCCAGGTGCAAAGCATCATTCGCCCGGACGAGTCGCACTTTGCCCTGGAAGTCGGCGTGACCTACCCTGACGGACGCCCCGACACGGTCTACGTCAACCCGTACAGCGGCGTCATCCAAGGCTCGGCGCCGACATTCAACTTCCAGGCCTTCACCCGCGCCCTGCATGGCTGGTGGCTGGTGCCGTTCACCAATGGCTACAGCTGGGGCTGGTACCTGGTGTCGTTCCTGGGCCTGCCGTTGCTCGCATCCCTGGTGACCGGGCTGGTGGTCTACAAGCGTTTCTGGAAAGGCTTCTTCCGTCCGACCCTGCGAATTCGCCATGGCGCGCGGATTTTCTGGGGTGATTTCCACCGGCTCAGCGGGATCTGGTCGATCTGGTTCATCGCGGTCATCTCCGTTACCGGCACCTGGTTCCTGATTCAGGCCTTGCTGGGCGACAACCAGATCTCCATTTCCAGCGAACCGGTCATCCCGGTGGTGGCCCGTGAAAACGTGCCATTGTCCGTCGACGGCCTGCCGCCCCCGCAGTTGAACCTGGACCGAGCCATCGAAATCGCCCAGCAACGCATCCCGGGATTGGAAGCAAGTTTCATCAGCCTGCCCGGCAATGCCTACAGCCATCTGGAAGTCGGCGGCCGTGGTTGGTATCCGCTGATGTTCCAGACCGCCACCATCAATCCCTATAACGGTGACGTGGCCGCCTCGCGGCTGCTGTCCGACCGCACGACGCTGGAATTTGTCACCGAATCCATGCGCCCGTTGCACACCGGCGACTTCGGCGGCCTGTGGATCAAGCTCATCTGGTTTTTCTTCGGCTTGGTCCTGAGCTTGATGGTGCTCAGCGGGCTGCTGATCTGGACCAAACGCACGGCCCTGGCCACCGCCAATGCCCTCAAGCGTAGTCAGAAACCCTCCCGTGAACCCCGCATCGCGCAGGCATTGCAGCCGTCGGTCCACCGTGAGTCGTCGGAGGGCTACCTGTGAATCCGTCCAATGCCGCTTCATCACCGTCACGCCTGAGCCCGTTCTGGCGTAAATGGCGCTTTCACCTCAACGTGCTGTTACTGCTGATCCCCCTGGGGTTCATGCCCAAATATTTATCCGAAGCCGCGCTGTTCCGCGGGGACACCGGGCTTGGCGAGCGGGAAGTCGGTGAAGTCCAGGTCGGACCCTGGAGTCTGCGCCTGGCGGAATTTCGCAACGAAGCCCCACGCGTCCAAGGGCCTGCCGGCCCCATGAAGCATTTCAACGCGGCCCTGTGCGAACGCTGTATCGGTCAGGTCAAGGCCACCTACCTGCGCGTCGGCAAACCTCGCAGCCTAAGGGCCGCCGGGGTGATTTTCTTCGGCTCCCCCTATCGCATGGGCGCCGTGTTGCCGGTCCCGCCAAAGACCCATCCCGATGCCGAACTGTGGATAACCCTCGAGGGTTGGGACGGTTCGATGCATCAGGCCTCCATTCCCCTGAGCCAGGCCTCCCCGGCCACCGTCGCCTGGCTGAAGAACCAAGGACCCAAACCATGACCTTGCGCACTTTATCCAACGGCCTGGCATTGCTGTTCTGCGCAGGTGCAAGCACCAGCGCCTTGGCTCACAACCCATTGTGCGAATGCAAAGCCATCGACGCCGAGCAGATCCAATGCACCGGCGGTTTTTCCGACGGCAGCGGCGCGCCCGGAGTGACCCTGGACGTGATCGGCTATGACGAGACCATCCTCGTCCCGGGCAAGCTCGGTGCCGACTCGAAGCTGACCTTCAAGAAGCCGGACGCTGAGTTCTACGTGCTCTTCGACGCCGGCCCCGGCCACGTTGTGGAAATCGACCAAGCCGACATCGAGGCCCCATGACCAACACCACAACTCAAGTCATCCGCCCCGCTGGCGCGGGCCATGAAACCCTGTATGTGTTACTGCTGTGTCTGCTCATCGTACTGGTCGCCGGGTCTGTGGTGGCCTGGCATGGCAAAGCCGAAGCCCCCCCTCAGCTGGCCTCGAACCAACTCGACGCCCGCCGCGACCTCAGCGCCGCCGAGCAAGGCATCTACGCCGACCTGCGGGTGACCCTGGATGAAATCCGCTTGCTGCGCGAAGACCAACCCACCCTGCCCGGCCCGAAAACCCTGGCCGAAGAAGGCTTCGCGCCGTTCGCCCAGGACGCCAGCTCCGTCAGCCGGGGCGGCCACACCTGGCAACAACTGCAGGACCAGGCCTACTTCGGCGTCAGTGCCAATTCTTCCGTGGCCGGTTCGTTTCTGATGCGCATCGGCGAAGCAACCGACGCCGCGCCGGACATCTGGCTCAACCGCCGCAATGGCCTCGCGACACCTGCTGCGCTGGACGACGCTGCTTTGTCCGCCGCTGGCTGGCAACAGATCGTCGCGCAATTCGATGCCGGCGTAACCCGCCAGCACCGACACTGACCCCACGCCTTCATTCGAGAGAAGACCGTTTGCCCATGCCTATTGCATCCCCCCGCCGCCCCTTGCGGCGCCTACTGTTGATCGGCCTGCTGGCCTGCCTGTTTACCTCGCAGGCGTACGCCGTAACAGCCAAGCGCCTGCGCATCGGCATTACCCTGCACCCTTATTACAGCTATGTGACCAACATCGTCGGCGACAAGGCCGAGGTCGTGCCGTTGATCCCGGCCGGTTTCAACCCCCATGCCTATGAACCACGGGCCGAGGACATCAAGCGCATCAGCGGTCTCGACGTGATCGTGCTCAACGGTGTGGGCCACGACGACTTCGCCGACCGCATGATCGCCGCCAGCGAAACCCCGAACATGAAAGTGATCGAGGCCAATGAAAACGTGCCCCTGCTAGCCGCCACCGGCACGGCGGCCCGTGGCGCGGGCAAGGTCGTGAACCCACACACCTTCCTGTCCATCAGCGCTTCCATTGCCCAGGTCAATAACATCGCCCGGGAGTTGGGCAAGCTCGACCCGGACAATGCCAAGGCCTACACCCAGAACGCCCGCGCCTATGGCAAGCGCTTGCGGCAGATGCGAGCCGCCGCCCTGGCGAAGCTGACCCAGGCCCCCAATGCCGAGTTGCGGGTCGCCACGGTGCATGCCGCCTACGACTACCTGTTGCGCGAATTCGGCCTGGAGGTGACCGCCGTGGTCGAGCCGGCCCACGGTATCGAACCGAGCCCCAGCCAGTTGAAGAAAACCATCGACCAACTGCGCGAGCTCGACGTAAAGGTGATCTTCTCGGAAATGGATTTCCCGTCCACCTACGTCGACACCATTCAGCGTGAATCGGGTGTGAAGCTGTACCCGCTCTCGCACATTTCCTACGGCGCCTACAGCCCCGAGAAGTACGAAAAGGAAATGGCCGGTAACCTCGACACCGTGGTCCGGGCAATCCAGGAGGCTGGCGCATGACCGTCCAGGAAACCCTCACCCTGCACCGCGTCGGCCCCTTGATTGAGTTCGCCGACGTCAGCCTGAACCTGGGCCGCACCACCATTCTCGACAACGTGGCATTTCATGTGGAGCCCGGCAGCATCCATGCCTTGGTGGGCCCCAATGGCGGCGGCAAGAGCTCGCTGATCAAGACCTTGCTCGGGCAGATGCCGCACCAGGGACGTCTGAGCCTGCAATGGCCAGGCGAGCCCGGTGTGATCGGCTACGTGCCCCAAGCGCTGGAGTTCGACCGAGGCTTGCCCATGACGGTGGAGGATTTCATGGCGGCGATGTGTCAGCGGCGGCCGGCCTTTCTCGGTTTGAGCAAGCAATACGCTGGCGCCATTGGTCAGGCCCTGGAACGGGTCGGCATGGAGGACAAGCGCAAACGGCGCATGGGTGCGCTGTCCGGCGGTGAGCGCCAACGCGTGTTGCTGGCCCAGGGGTTGATTCCCTCGCCGCAACTGCTCGTGCTGGATGAACCGATGTCGGCCCTGGACGAGGCCGGCATCCAGGTGTTCGAACGGTTGCTGCAGCACTGGCGCCGAGCAGGAATCACCGTGCTCTGGATCGAACATGACCTGGAAGCCGTCGGGCGCTTGGCCGACCGTGTCACCGGCCTGAACCGCGGGGTGCTGTTCGACGGTCCGCCCCGCCAAACCCTGACGCCAGAACGCCTGCTGACGCTGTTCTCCACCCATCCGCGCACGAACGGGAGCGCTGCCTGATGAGCTATGAAGCCTTTCGTTTGATGGTCCAGGGCTGGGCTTCGGCCGGTTACCTGCCCGAAGCGCTGGCCTATGGGTTCGTGGTCAATGCGTTGCTGGCCGGGTTGTTGATCGGCCCTGTGCTGGGCGGCCTCGGCACGCTGGTGGTGGTCAAGCGCTTCGCGTTTTTCTCCGAGGCGGTGGGCCATGCGGCGCTGACCGGCGTGGCCATCGGCATCCTGCTCGGCGAACCCTACACCGGGCCTTACGGCAGCCTGTTCGGCTACTGCCTGTTGTTCGGCATCCTGCTCAATTACCTGCGCAACCGCACTGGCCTGGCGCCCGACACGCTGATCGGCGTCTTCCTGTCGGTGTCCCTGGCCCTGGGCGCCAGCCTGCTGTTGATCCTGGCGGGCAAGATCAACGTGCACATCCTGGAGAACGTACTGTTTGGTTCGGTGCTGACGGTCAATGGCAATGACCTGCTGGTGCTGGCGGTGGTCGGCTCGCTGGTAATGGCCCTGGCCTTGCCGCTGTACAACCGCATCATGCTCGCCAGCTTCAACCCGCAACTGGCGGCGGTGCGCGGGGTGGCGGTCAAGACCCTGGACTACTTGTTCGTGGTGCTGGTGACGCTGATCACCGTGGCGGCGGTAAAAGTCATTGGCGCCATTCTGGTGGGTGCGTTGCTGGTGATTCCGGCGGCGGCGGCGCGCCTGCTCAGCCAATCATTGAAAGGCTTTTTCTGGTGTTCAGTGCTGATCGCCACCGCCAGCACCTTGTGCGGGATTCTCGCGCCGATCGTGTTCGACCTGCCGATCCCGTCAGGCGCTGCGATCATCCTGGTGGCCGGCATCGCCTTCGCCCTGAGCGCCATCGCCCGCGGTGTCGTCCCCAGCCTCAAAGGGAATCTTGGATAAATGGTTTTTTCATTGCGACAACTGACCCTGGCCGTGGCGTTGTGCGGCGTGGCCGTCACCTCATCATTTGCCAGCGAAAAGGTCCGGCTGCTGGCATCGTTGCCGGTCACCTACGGATTGGGCGAGGCCTTGCTCAAGGGCACCGAGGTCAGCCTGGAGCGGGCGGCGCCCGTCAATCTGCCAGGCACCCGGCAAAGTGCCTACTTCAGCGGCCGTGGCGCACCGGCCTTGAGCAAACTGGCCAGCGATGCTGACGGGGTGATCGGCCTGCGCTCGCTATGGCCGGACGATCCGCTGTACCCCATGGCGCGACGCAGCAATATCCGCATCGTCGAAGTCGATGCCGCGCGCCCGGTGGACGGCGCCCTGCCCGGTATCGCCGTGCAGCCGGGCATGGCCGACGGCCTGGCGAGCCAGCCGTGGATGGCCAGCCATAACCTGGGACGCATGGCCGACGTGATCGCCGCCGATCTGGTACGCCTGACCCCGGCGGACAAACCGAAGATCGACGCCAACCTCGCGGCCCTCAAGCAGCGCCTGCTCAAACTCAGTGCCGACAGCGAAAAACGCCTCGCCAGCGCCGATAACCTGAGCGTGGTCAGCCTGAGCGAGCATTTCGGCTACCTGATCAGCGGGCTCAATCTGGACGCAATCAGCACCGATGCCCGGCCCGACGCCGAATGGACAGGTGAAGCCCTCAAGCAGTTGAGCACAACGTTGAAAGACAATGACGTGGCGCTGGTGCTGCATCATCGCCAGCCTTCGGATGCGCTGAAGGCAGCCATCACAGAGGGAGGTAGCCGGTTGCTGGTGTTGGGCACCGATGGGACCGATCCGGTGGCGGAGTTGGAAAGCAATGTAGGACTGGTGGTCACCGCACTGACGGCAGACTGACGGAAGAAATACGATCAACCTGTGGGAGCGAGCCTGCTCGCGATGAGGTCGGCACATTCAACATTGGCGTCGACTGATACACCGCCATCGCGAGCAGGCTCGCTCCCACAGGTTTTGTATTGTTCCTGAAGCATCGACTTAGAAAACATCCCCCGGCACCCGCACAAACCCTTCCATCAACACCCGCGCGCTACGGCTCATGATGGCTTTTTTCACGGTCCATTCGCCGTTGACCTGGCTGGCCTCGGCGCCGACGCGCAGGGTGCCGGAGGGGTGGCCGAAACGCACGGCGTTGCGCTCGATGCCGCCGGCCGCGAGGTTGACCACAGTGCCGGAAATCGCCGCGGCGGTGCCGATGGCCACCGCTGCGGTGCCCATCATGGCGTGGTGCAGCTTGCCCATGGACAGCGCCCGTACCAACAGGTCAACGTCCCCGGCCGCGACGGCTTTTCCGCTGGATGAAACGTAGTCCGCCGGCGGCGCGACGAACGCCACTTTCGGGGTGTGCTGGCGCTGGGCGGATTCGTCCAGGTGCTTGATCAAGCCCATGCGCAAGGCGCCATGGGCGCGGATGGTTTCGAACATGGCCAACGCCTTGGGGTCACCGTTGATGGCGCCCTGCAATTCGGTGCCGGTGTAGCCGACGTCCCGGGCATTGATGAAAATCGTCGGGATCCCGGCGTTGATCAGCGTCGCCTTGAAGGTGCCAACGCCTGGCACTTGCAAATCGTCCACCAGATTGCCGGTGGGAAACATCGAGCCACCAACGCCCTCTTCTTCTGCCGCCGGGTCCATGAATTCCAATTGCACTTCGGCCGCCGGAAAGGTCACGCCGTCGAGTTCGAAGTCACCGGTTTCCTGAACCGCGCCGTCGGTGATCGGCACATGGGCGATGATGGTCTTGCCGATGTTGGCCTGCCAGATCCGCACCACGGCCACGCCGTTTTGTGGAATGCGACCGGCGTCAACCAAACCACTGCTGATAGCGAATGAACCGACCGCCGCCGACAGGTTGCCGCAGTTGCCACTCCAGTCCACGAACGGCTTGTCGATGGACACCTGGCCGAACAGATAATCGACATCGTGGTCGGCCCGGGGGCTCTTGGACAGGATCACGGTCTTGCTGGTGCTGGACGTCGCGCCGCCCATGCCATCGATCTGTTTCTCGTACGGGTCGGGGCTGCCGATCACCCGCAGCAGCAAGGAATCCCGGACAGCGCCTGGGACGCGGGCCGCTTCGGGCAGGTCTTGCAGGCTGAAGAACACGCCTTTGCTGGTGCCACCACGCATGTAGGTAGCGGGAATTTTGATTTGCGGTGCGTGAGCCATGATGCTCCTCAAGCGGACACGCCGGGTGTCCGCAGTTGTGATTTAGACGGCAACCGCCGATTCAAGGAAATCCTGGGCAAAGCGTTGCAGCACGCCCCCGGCTTCATAGATCGACACTTCTTCAGCGGTATCGAGGCGGCAGGTCACTGGCACTTCGACGCGCTCGCCGTTCTTGCGAGTGATGACCAACGTCAGCGTCGCACGCGGGGTGCGCTCGCCGATCACGTCATAGATTTCGCTGCCGTCGATGCCCAGGGTCTTGCGATCGGTGCCGGGCTTGAACTCCAGCGGCAACACGCCCATGCCCACCAGGTTGGTGCGGTGGATGCGCTCGAAACCTTCGGCAGCGATCGCCTCGACACCGGCCAGGCGCACGCCCTTGGCCGCCCAGTCCCGGGACGAACCCTGGCCGTAGTCGGCGCCGGCAATGATGATCAGCGGCTGCTTGCGCTCCATGTAGGTCTCGATGGCTTCCCACATGCGCATGACCTTGCCTTCGGGCTCGACCCGGGCCAGGGAGCCCTGCTTGACCTTGCCGTTTTCCTGGACCATTTCGTTGAACAGTTTCGGGTTGGCAAAGGTGGCACGTTGCGCGGTCAGGTGGTCACCGCGGTGAGTCGCATAGGAGTTGAAGTCTTCTTCCGGCAGGCCCATTTTCGCCAGGTATTCACCCGCGGCGCTGTCCAGCATGATGGCGTTGGACGGCGACAGGTGATCGGTGGTGATGTTGTCCGGCAGCACCGCCAGCGGGCGCATGCCCTTGAGCGGCCGCGCACCGGCCAGCGCGCCTTCCCAATACGGCGGACGACGGATGTAGGTGCTTTGTGGGCGCCAGTCGTACAGCGGCGTCACTTTCGGCCCGGTGTCTTCCTGGAGGGCGAACATCGGGATGTACACCTGGCGGAACTGCTCCGGTTTCACCGAGGCCTTGACCACCGCGTCGATTTCTTCGTCGCTCGGCCAGATGTCCTTGAGGCGGATTTCCCGACCGTCCACCACGCCCAGTACATCCTTCTCGATGTCGAAGCGGATGGTCCCGGCGATGGCATAAGCGACCACCAGCGGTGGCGAGGCGAGGAACGCCTGCTTGGCGTACGGATGGATACGCCCGTCGAAGTTGCGGTTGCCCGACAACACGGCGGTGGCGTACAGGTCGCGGTCGATGATTTCCTGTTGGATCACCGGGTCCAGCGCGCCGGACATGCCGTTGCAGGTGGTGCAGGCGAACGCCACCACGCCGAAGCCCAGCGTCTCAAGCTCGGACGTCAGGCCCGCTTCATCCAGGTACAGCGCCACGGTTTTCGAACCCGGCGCCAGGGACGACTTGACCCACGGCTTGCGGACTAGGCCCAGGCGGTTGGCGTTGCGCGCCAGCAGACCGGCGGCGATCACGTTGCGCGGGTTGCTGGTGTTGGTGCAACTGGTGATGGCGGCGATGATCACCGCACCGTCGGGCATTTGCCCGGGCACATCGTCCCACTGCCCGGAAATGCCTTTGGCAGCCAGATCCGACACCGCGACACGGGCGTGCGGGTTGCTGGGACCGGCCATGTTGCGCACCACAGACGACAGGTCGAAGGTCAGACCCCGCTCGTATTGCGCGCCCTTGAGCTTGTCGGCCCACAGGCCGGCCTGTTTGGCGTAAGTCTCGACCAGTCGCACTTGGTCGTCTTCGCGACCGGTGAGTTTCAGGTAATCGATGGTTTGCTGGTCGATGTAGAACATCGCCGCCGTGGCACCGTACTCCGGGGCCATGTTGGAAATGGTCGCGCGGTCGCCCAAGGTCAGGGCACTGGCGCCTTCGCCGAAAAACTCCAGCCAGGCACCGACAACTTTTTGCTTGCGCAGGAACTCGGTCAGCGCCAGCACCATGTCGGTGGCGGTGATGCCCGGTTGCAGCTTGCCGGTCAGCTCGACGCCGATGATTTCCGGCAGGCGCATCCACGAGGCGCGGCCGAGCATGACGCTTTCAGCTTCCAGGCCACCGACGCCTATGGCGATCACGCCCAGGGCATCGACGTGGGGCGTGTGGCTGTCGGTGCCCACGCAGGTGTCGGGGAACGCCACGCCGTCACGCTGTTGGATCACCGGGGACATTTTTTCCAGGTTGATCTGGTGCATGATCCCGTTGCCCGGCGGAATCACGTCGACGTTCTTGAAGGCCTTCTTGGTCCAGTTGATGAAGTGGAAACGGTCTTCGTTACGCCGGTCTTCGATAGCGCGGTTCTTGGCGAAGGCCTGGGGATCGGACCCACCGCTTTCTACCGCCAGGGAGTGGTCGACGATCAGTTGGGTTGGCACCACCGGGTTGACCTGCGCCGGGTCACCGCCCTGCAAGGCGATGGCGTCGCGCAGGCCAGCCAGGTCCACCAGCGCGGTCTGGCCGAGAATGTCATGGCACACCACGCGGGCCGGGAACCACGGGAAGTCCAGGTCGCGCTTGCGCTCGATCAGTTGCAGCAGCGACTCGCCCAGCGTGGCCGGGTCGCAGCGCCGCACCAGGTTCTCCGCCAGCACGCGGGAGGTGTACGGCAGGCCGTCGTAGGCGCCGGGGCGAATGGCATCCACGGCCTCGCGAACGTCGAAATAATCCAGCGAAGTGCCGGGCAGCGGTTTGCGAAATTCTGTGTTCATCGTCAGGACTCGGGTCACGGTGGTTTCAGAAGGGTGGCGCAGCTACTGAAGTGAACATGTTCCCTTGTGGGAGCGAGCCTGCTCGCGATTGCGGTGTGTCAGCCAACATTGATGCTGCTGACCCGACGCTATCGCGAGCAGGCTCGCTCCCACAGGGTTCAGGGTTTATCCAGTGCCTGCGGCTAGAACCCTCCAGCTCAGCGTTGTTCGATTGGCACGAACTTGCGCTGTTCGACGCCGGTGTATTCGGCGCTCGGTCGGATGATGCGGTTGTTGGCGCGTTGCTCGAACACGTGGGCGGCCCAGCCGGTCAGGCGCGAGCAGACGAAGATCGGCGTGAACAGCTTGGTCGCAATGCCCATGAAGTGGTACGCCGAGGCATGGTAGAAATCGGCGTTAGGGAACAGTTTCTTCTGCTCCCACATGGTCTTGTCGATGGCTTCGGAGACCGGGAACAGCACGGTGTCGCCCACTTCGTCGGCGAGTTTTTTCGACCAGCCCTTGATCACCTCGTTGCGCGGGTCGTTGTCCTTATAGATCGCATGGCCAAAGCCCATGATCTTGTCTTTGCGCGCGAGCATGCCGAGGGTGCCTTCGATGGCGTCCTGCGGCGAGCTGAAGCGCTCGATCATTTCCATCGCCGCTTCGTTGGCGCCGCCGTGCAGCGGGCCGCGCAACGAGCCAATGGCGGCGGTGATGCAGGAGAACAGGTCCGACAGCGTGGAGGCACAGACCCGGGCGGTGAAGGTCGAGGCGTTGAATTCGTGCTCGGCGTAGAGGATCAGCGACACGTTCATCACCTTGACGTGCAGCTCGCTCGGCTTCTTGCCATGCAGCAGGTGCAGGAAATGGCCGCCGATGGACACTTCGTCGGTCATACACTCAATGCGCTGGCCTTGGTGGCTGAAGCGATACCAGTAGCACATGATCGCCGGGAACGCGGCCAGCAGACGGTCAGTCTTGTCGTGTTGCTCGGAAAAGTCCTGCTCGGGCTCCAAGTTGCCCAGGAACGAGCAGCCGGTGCGCATCACATCCATCGGGTGGGCGTCGGCGGGAATGAGCTCCAGCACTTCTTTCAAGGCTTGGGGCAGGTCCCGCAGTTGGCTCAGCTTGCGTGTATAGGTATCCAGCTGGGCCTGGGTCGGCAGCTCGCCGTATAGCAACAGGTAGGCCACTTCTTCAAATTGCGCATCTGCCGCCAGGTCGCGAACGTCGTAGCCGCGATAGGTCAGGCCGGCGCCCGACTGGCCTACGGTGGACAATGCGGTTTGCCCGGCCACCTGGCCACGGAGCCCGGCGCCACTGAGTACTTTTGCTTCGGCCATTTGCTGTCTCCATTTTTTAGATTTGTAGAGAATGGGGGGGAACGATCGCCGCCTCGTTGCACTCGACAGCTCCTACACAGCACCTACGCGGTCCAACTCTGGAGCTGTCGAGCGAAGCGAGGCGGCGATCTTTTCATTTTTTCGCCGCGAACAACGCATCGAGCTTCTGCTCGAAGGTGTGGTAGTCGATGCGATCGTAAAGCTCCATGCGGGTCTGCATGGTGTCGATGACGTTTTGTTGCGTGCCGTCGCGGCGGATCGCGGTGTAGACGTTCTCGGCGGCCTTGTTCATGGCCCGGAAGGCCGACAACGGGTAGAGCACCAGGGACACGTCGGCACCGGCCAACTGTTCGGTGGTGTACAGCGGGGTCGCGCCGAATTCAGTGATGTTGGCCAGGATCGGCGCTTTCACGCGGCTGGCGAACAGCTTGTACATTTCAAGCTCGGTGATGGCCTCCGGAAAAATCATGTCGGCACCGGCCTCGATGCAGGCCGCGGCGCGGTCCAAGGCTGATTCCAAGCCTTCCACCGCCAGGGCATCGGTACGGGCCATGATCACGAAACTGTCATCGGTACGGGCATCGACGGCAGCCTTGATGCGGTCGACCATCTCTTGCTGCGAGACGATTTCCTTGTTCGGACGATGGCCGCAACGCTTGGCTCCGACCTGGTCCTCGATATGGATGGCCGCCGCGCCGAACTTGATCATCGACTTGACCGTGCGCGCCACGTTGAACGCCGAGGAACCAAAACCGGTGTCCACGTCTACCAGCAGCGGCAGGTCGCACACGTCGGTGATACGGCGCACATCGGTCAGCACGTCATCCAGGCCGGTGATGCCCAGGTCCGGCACGCCGAGGGAGCCAGCCGCCACGCCGCCACCCGACAGGTAGATCGCCTTGAAACCGGCGCGTTTGGCCAGCAGCGCGTGATTGGCGTTGATCGTGCCCACCACTTGCAGCGGATGCTCATTGGCGACCGCATCGCGGAAACGCTGGCCTGGAGTGCTGTTGCTCATGACTCACCTCGTTCAGTGGCGGCGCTGTCCTGGAAATGACGCGCGATGTTGCGTTTGGAAGCGCCGATGTGTCGGCGCATCAATAATTCAGCCAGCTCGCCGTCACGGTCGGCGATGGCGTCTAGAATCCGATGGTGCTCGGCAAAGGCCTGGCGCGGACGGTTGGGCGTGGTGGAAAACTGGATGCGGTACATGCGCACCAATTGGTACAGCTCGCCGCAAAGCATTTGCGTCAAGGTGCGGTTGCCGCTGCCCTGGATGATCCGATAATGGAAGTCGAAATCGCCTTCCTGCTGGTAATAACCAACACCGGCCTGGAACGCCGCATCGCGTTCGTGGGTTTCCAGCACCCGGCGCAGCTCGTCAATTTCTTCCAGGGTCATGCGTTCGGCCGCCAGACGGCAGGCCATGCCTTCGAGAGACTCACGGATTTCGTAGAGTTCCAGCAGCTCGGCATGGCTCAGCGACACCACCCGGGCGCCGACGTGAGGCACCCGCACCAGCAGGCGCTGGCCTTCCAGGCGATGGATCGCCTCGCGCAGCGGCCCGCGGCTGATGCCGTAGGTACGTGCCAGCTCCGGCTCGGAGATCTTGCTGCCAGGGGCGATCTCGCCTTTGACGATGGCGGCCTGGATACGTCGGAAGACGTTTTCGGAGAGGGTCTCCGAATCGTCCTGGGCCATCACCGGGGTTTCGAGCTGATCGAGCATATTGTCGACACCTTGCAAATCAATACGGCAAAAACTAACCAATAGCGGCGTTAACGTCAAAACAAAAATAAACATTGTCGACAATCGTCTAATAAGCCCACCTACCATAACCGCTCGTTTGAATGCGTCGTAGCGTCCGGCCAGCGGTGGCGTCAGAAAACCACCGTGCTAGAATGCCGCGCGATTTGCCACTCTCCTTTTATAGGGAAGGCTACCCAGGGAGCTTGTGCAGCAATGCCAGGGCCTGAACCGATAAACGGAACGCTGCGCACCAGGATCTATGACACTCAAGCCCTTCACCGCTGTTCTATATTTCATGTGCCTGCCGGGGCTTGCCGCGGCGGGTGAAAAAACCGTGTACGGCCTCAACGAATACGCTGCCCTGCAGGGCATCGACCTGGAGGTCGCCGCCAAACTGGACACCGGCGCCAAGACCGCTTCCCTCAGTGCCCGGGACATCAAGCGCTTCAAGCGCAATGGCGAATCCTGGGTGCGCTTTTACCTGGCCATCGACGCGGCCCACTCGCACCCCATCGAACGTCCGCTGGCCCGGGTCAGCAAGATCAAACGCCGCGCCGGTGACTACGATCCGGAAGAGGGCAAGAAATACACGGCCCGACCGGTCATCGAACTGGACATCTGCATGGGCTCGGCCTTGCGCAGCATCGAAGTGAACCTGACCGACCGCAGCGCCTTCCAATATCCGTTGCTGATCGGCTCCGAGGCGCTCAAGCGCTTCGACGCACTGGTCGACCCCAGCCTTAAATACGCCGCCGGCAAACCTGCCTGCACCAATGCCGCTCATACCGCAGAGTAATTTCCAATGCGCTCTCTTACCCTCCATCTGAAAATACTGATCGCCATCCTGGTGACGGTGGGCCTGTCGGTGACGGCCTATCAGATTTTCGTGCTCGGCATCCCGGTCAACGAAGACGCCACCGACGACTTGTGGAACATCGACGCCAAGGTCGAGTTCGTGCCCAATGCCAAGGATCCGGTGAAGATCCAGATGTTCGTGCCACCGCTGAGCCTCGACTACGTGAGCCTCAACGAGAGTTTCATTTCCAATAATTACGGCGTATCGGTGAACCGGGTCGACGGTAACCGCAAGGTGACGTGGTCGGCCCGTCGCGCCAAGGGCAACCAGACCCTTTACTACCGCCTGGTGCTGACCAAGCGCTACAGCACCGAAAAATCCAAGGTCAAGGGCCCGACCTTCCGCGACAGCATCGCCGTCGAAGGCCCGGAGAAGCTGGCCTCCGAAGCCCTGCTCGCGCCGATCCGCCAGCATTCGGCCGACGTCGAGACGTTCATCAGCGAAGCGATCAAGCGGGTCAACAACCTCAACGACGACAACGTCAAGCTGTTGCTGGCCGGCGACCCTTCCTCGGCCAACAAGGCGCGAATCGTCGAACTGGTGCTGTCCATCGCCCACGTGCCGGTGGAAAAGGTCCACACCATCCGCCTGGTGACCGGGCAGCCGCAGACACCTGAGCTGTGGCTGCGCAGTTTCAACGGCACCGACTGGCTGTATTTCAACCCGGACACTGGCGAACAGGGGCTGCCCAGCGACCGCCTGCTGTGGTGGACAGGCGATGAAAACCTGATCTCCGTCGATGGTGGCAAGAAGGCCACCGTCACCTTCAGCATGAACAACAGCGAAATGAACGCCATTCGCCTGGCCAAGCTGACGGACGAGAACACCGACGCCAGCTTCCTCGAATACTCGCTCTACGGACTGCCGCTGCAGACCCAGCAAACCTTCATGATCATGGTGATGATCCCGATCGGCGTGCTGGTCATCCTGATCCTGCGCAACCTGATCGGCCTGCAAACCCTCGGGACCTTCACCCCGGTGCTGATCGCCCTGGCCTTCCGCGAGACCCAACTGGGTTTTGGCATCATCCTGTTCACGGTGATCACCGCGCTGGGCCTGTCGCTGCGTTCATACCTGGAGCACCTCAAGCTGCAAATGCTGCCGAGACTCTCGGTGGTGCTGACGTTCGTGGTGGTTCTGATCGCCGCCATCAGCCTGTTCAGCCATAAGCTGGGCCTGGAACGCGGCCTGTCGGTGGCGTTGTTCCCGATGGTGATCCTGACCATGACCATCGAACGCCTGTCCATCACCTGGGAAGAGCGCGGCGCCGGCCACGCGATGAAAGTCGCCATCGGCACCCTGTTCGCCGCAACCCTGGCGCACCTGATCATGAGCGTGCCGGAACTGATCTACTTCGTCTTCACTTTCCCGGCGATCCTACTGATCCTGGTGGGCTTCATGCTGGCCATGGGTCGTTATCGCGGCTACCGCCTGACCGAGCTGGTGCGGTTCAAGGCCTTCCTCAAGGCAGACTCCTGATGTTCGGCTTCTGGAAGACCTGGAAGGCCCTGGAGGCCCGGGGCATCATGGGCATCAATCGGCGTAACGCCGACTACGTGCTCAAGTACAACAAGCGCAACCTGTACCCCATCGTCGATGACAAGATCATCACCAAGGAGCGGGCCATCGCCGCCGGCATTCATGTGCCGGAGCTGTACGGGGTGATCTCCACCGAAAAGGAAATCGACAAACTCGACGAGATCATCGGCGGGCGCACCGACTTCGTGATCAAGCCAGCCCAGGGCGCCGGCGGCGATGGCATCATCGTCATCGCCGACCGCTTCGAAGGCCGTTATCGCACGGTGTCCGGCAAGATCATCAGCCACGAGGAAATCGAGCACCATGTCTCCAGCATCCTCACCGGCCTGTACTCCTTGGGCGGGCACCGTGACCGGGCGCTGATCGAGTATCGCGTGACGCCGGACCAGATCTTCAAGAGCATCAGTTACGAAGGCGTGCCGGACATCCGCATCATCGTGCTGATGGGCTATCCGGTGATGGCCATGCTGCGGTTGCCGACCCGCCAGTCCGGCGGCAAGGCCAACCTGCACCAGGGCGCCATCGGCGTGGGCGTCGACCTCGCCACCGGCCTGACCCTGCGCGGCACCTGGCTGAACAACATCATCACCAAACACCCCGACACCACCAACGCGGTGGACGGCGTGCAACTGCCCTACTGGGACGGTTTCATGAAACTGGCCGCCGGTTGCTATGAACTGTGCGGGCTGGGCTACATCGGCGTCGACATGGTGCTGGACCAGGAAAAGGGTCCGTTGATTCTGGAACTGAACGCCCGGCCAGGCCTGAACATCCAGATCGCCAACGACTGCGGCCTGACCTTGCGCACCCACGCGGTGGAAGCCCACCTGGAAGAACTCAAGGCCCGCGGCGTCGTGGAAACCGCGGAAGAGCGCGTGGCATTCGTCCAGGCGTTGTTTGGGCATATTCCGCCGGTTGAGGGTTGAGGGCTGAAATGTAAAACCCTGCGGCGAGGGCGCTTGCTCCCGCGGGGTCTGTAGGAGCTGGCGAAGGCTCGGGCCGCGCTCGGACGATCTTTTGATCTTTCGCTTAGAACTCAATGGCTGGTGGAAAGATCGCAACCTCGTTGCACTCGACAGCTCCTACGGGCACAACCCAGCGGGATCTCCCGCGCCACAACCAGTAGCTTTGATAGCCACAGACGTACTCATCTCCGACATCCCTCTAGGAGCAAATCCTACAGAGGGATTACAATCGCTCCCCCGCCTGAACGGCTGACCCACCCCCGCCCATGCCAACCTGCTCCGTACACCCGCTGCCCTACCGCACCAACCCCGCCGAATATTTCGCGGCGATCCGTCATGCCCCCGGCAGCGTGCTGCTCGACAGTGGCCGGCCGAGTGCCGAGCGCGGCCGTTACGACCTGCTCAGCGCCTGGCCGTTGGCGCAACTGGCAGTGTTGCCGGACGAAAGCGGCAGCGATTTCCTGCAACGCCTGCGCATTCAGCTGACACAGCTAGGTGACGCAGAACTGCCGGCCACGGTGCAATTGCCCTTCGCCGGCGGCCTGATCGGCTACTTGAGTTATGACTTCGGCCGACACCTTGAAGCCCTGCCATCCCACGCCAAGGACGACCTGCAACTACCCGACGCTCGTTTTGGCGTGTACGACTGGGCGCTGATCAGCGATCACCAGGCCGGCACCAGCCAATTGATCTTCCACCCCCATTGTGGCGAAGGCGAACGCCAGCGCCTGATCGCGCTGTTCAGCCAGCCGACTGCGGCATCCGTTGGCGCCTTCAGCCTCGAAGGACCGATGACCCCCGACCTCAGCGCCGAAGCCTATCGACAGGCCTTCGAGTGTATCCAGGCGTATATCCAGGCCGGCGACTGCTACCAGGTCAACTTTGCCCAGCGCTTCCGCGCCACCTGCCAAGGCGATGCCTGGGCCGCTTACCAGGCGCTGCGGGCGGCGTGTCCGACACCGTTTTCCGGCTTCCAGAGCCTGCCCGAGGGTGGCGCGGTACTGAGTTTGTCTCCCGAGCGCTTCGTCAAGGTCAGCGAAGGCCATGTGGAAACCCGGCCGATCAAGGGCACCCGGCCCCGCGGGACAACACCCAGCGAAGACGCGGCCCACGCCGCCGAGCTGCTGGCCAGCCCCAAGGACCGGGCGGAGAACCTGATGATCGTCGACCTGCTGCGCAACGACCTGGGCCGCACCTGCCGCATCGGCTCGGTGCGGGTGCCGGAGTTGTTCAGCCTGGAAAGCTACCCGAACGTGCATCACCTGGTCAGCAGCGTGACCGGCGAACTGGCCATGGATAAGGACGCCCTGGACCTGATCGCCGGCAGCTTTCCCGGCGGCTCGATCACCGGCGCGCCGAAAATTCGCGCCATGCAAATCATCGACGAACTCGAACCGACCCGACGCGGCCTGTATTGCGGCTCGTTGCTGTACTTGGACGTGCGCGGGGAAATGGACAGCTCCATCGCCATCCGCAGTTTGCTGGTCAAGGATGGGCAGGTGTGCTGCTGGGGCGGCGGCGGGATTGTCGCGGACTCGGACTGGGAAGCCGAGTATCAGGAGTCGATTACCAAGGTGAAGGTACTGCTGGAAACCTTGCAGAACCTTTAAGGCATCACGGGCAAGCCGAGCTCCCACAGGTTGACGCTATACCCCCTGCTCGCGATGGCGTCGTGTCAGTCAACATCAATGCTGGCTAAACCAACGCTATCGCGAGCAGGCTCGCTCCCACAGGTCCTGTGCCTGTCCAGATCTAACTGGTTTACAAGCTCAGATTGCGGTTCGAAGCCTTGAGGAATTCCTGCTTCAACTCTGCAAAGCTGTGCACCGCCGGGAATTGCGGGAATTCGCGGATCACGTTTTCAGGCGCATGGAACAGAATCCCGGCGTCGGCTTCACTCAACATCGTGGTGTCGTTGTAGGAATCCCCCGCCGCAATCACCCGGTAGTACAGGCTCTTGAAAGCCAAAACCGACTGGCGCTTGGGATCTTTCTGACGCAACTGATAGCCAGTCACCCGCCCGCTATCATCGGTAATCAAGCGATGACAGAGCAACGTCGGGAAACCCAGCTGGCGCATCAACGGTTGGGAAAATTCGTAGAACGTGTCGGAAAGAATCACCACCTGGAAGCGCTCGCGCAGCCAGTCGACGAACTCGATGGCGCCGTCCAGCGGCTTGAGGGTGGCGATGACTTCCTGGATGTCGGAAAGCTTGAGGCCATGTTCATCGAGGATGCGCAACCGTTGCTTCATCAGCACGTCGTAGTCGGGAATGTCCCGAGTGGTTGCCCTGAGGGCGTCAATCCCGGTTTTTTCAGCGAAGGCGATCCAGATCTCCGGGACCAGTACACCTTCCAGGTCGAGACAGGCAATTTCCACAAGACACTCCCATTTTTTCTGATGTTTATCGGTTGAGCGAATAAAAGGCTTACCGACTCTAGCCATTCGTCGAAGCCTGCGCAACGCACAGGAACGCGCCAGCCCCGACAGCATTTGTTACCATCAGCCCCATATAGAGCGCCCAGCGCCACCGACCTGTAGGAAACCGCCCTGATGAGCCCATCGTTTGACGTCGTGGAACTCGCCACGACCTATGCCAACAAGTCCCCACAGGACATCCTCAAACTGGCCTTCACCGAATTCGGCGACGAGCTATGGATATCTTTCAGCGGCGCCGAAGACGTGGTGCTGGTGGACATGGCCTGGAAACTGAACAAGAACGTCAAGGTGTTCAGCCTCGACACCGGTCGCCTGCACCCGGAGACCTATCGTTTCATCGACCAGGTGCGCGAGCACTACAAGATCGACATCGAGCTGGTTTCGCCGGACCACACGAAACTTGAACCCTTCGTGAAGGAAAAAGGCCTGTTCAGCTTCTACAAGGACGGTCACGGCGAATGCTGCGGCATCCGCAAGATCGAGCCGCTGCGCCGCAAGCTGACCGATGTCCGCGCCTGGGCCACCGGTCAGCGCCGCGACCAGAGTCCCGGCACCCGCAGCCAGGTGGCGGTATTGGAAATCGACACGGCGTTTTCCACCCCGGAGCGCACCCTGTACAAGTTCAACCCCCTGTCGCAGATGACCAGCGAAGAAGTCTGGGGTTACATCCGCATGCTGGAGCTGCCTTACAACAGCCTGCATGAACGCGGTTTCATCAGCATCGGCTGCGAGCCCTGCACCCGCCCGGTACTGCCAAACCAGCACGAGCGCGAAGGCCGTTGGTGGTGGGAAGAAGCCACGCAGAAAGAATGCGGGCTGCACGCCGGGAACATCATCGCTAAATCCAAGACCGTCTAAGCGCCCGCCGCACCTTTGTACACAAAAATGTCACCACAAGTGGCATTTTTGTGTTCAATTACCACGTTACCGCCCCTAAAAGTTACACACACCTTCCCACCTTGCCTGCCCTCCTAACTCCACTGGCATTCGCCAAAAAGTAAATACCTGTTTAAACGGTCAGTTTTAAATCACGGTATTTCAGTTAGTTATCCAAAGACCATAACGAAACGAAATTAGTGCTTCATTGGATAGATCCGTAAGTGGCATAAATTTGGCTTTAGTCGACTTATGTTTTGTATACAATTTATATAAAACATACACACACTTTAGATCCGCAAGCCTGAAGCGCCCTATCCCGTACAGGCTGCAGATGCCCCGTAATCAATGATGCTCGCCCGCCGCGACGAAGATTTGTCGAGCCCCGCGCTCAAGCACAGTCATCGCTGCGCCGAGAATCAGGAGCCTGCCGGAATGCGTACAAGTCTCTCCAATAACATCGCGCTGGATCTGCCCTCCTCCTCCACTGCCCTCGATGACAACACTGCCTTGCCCCTGGCCCTGAGCCCGAGACTACACAACAAGGACCTGGCGCCGACCAAGGCCGAAGGTCGACGCTGGGGCCGCTACAGCATCTTTGCCCTGTGGACCAACGACGTGCATAACATCGCCAACTACTCCTTCGCTATCGGCCTGTGTGCGCTGGGCCTGGGTGGCTGGCAGATCTTGCTGTCCCTAGGGATAGGCGCGGTGCTGGTGTATGGCTTCATGAACCTGTCCGGCTACATGGGCCAGAAACCGGGGTGCCGTTCCCGGTGATCAGCCGGATCAGCTTCGGGATCCACGGCGCGCAGATTCCTGCCTTGATCAGGGCGGTCATCGCCATTGCCTGGTTCGGTATTCAGACCTACCTGGCGTCGGTGGTGTTGCGCGTGTTGCTGGTGGCGATCCACCCGGGCTTCGCCGACTACGACCACGACTCGATCCTCGGCCTGTCGAGCCTGGGCTGGGTGTGCTTCGTGGCGATCTGGTTCGTGCAACTGGTGATCCTGGCCTACGGCATGGAAACGGTGCGCCGTTACGAAGGTTTTGCCGGTCCGGTGATCCTGGTGACCGTCGCGGCCCTGGCCGGTTGGATGTACACCCAGGCCGACGCCACCATTGCTTGGTCGATCCGCGAGCCGCTGACCGGTGGCGATATGTGGCGCAATATCTTTGCCGGTGGCGCTCTGTGGCTGTCGATCTACGGCACACTGATCCTTAATTTCTGCGACTTCGCCCGCTCCTCGCCATGCCGCCGAACCATCATCATCGGCAATTTCTGGGGCCTGCCGGTGAACATCCTGGTGTTTGCCGGGATCACCATCCTGCTCTGCGGTGCGCAGTTCCAGATCAATGGGCAAATCATTGAAAGCCCGACCCAGGTGATTGCCTCGATCCCCAACACTTTCTTCCTCGTGTTAGGTTGCCTGGCCTTCCTGATCGTCACTGTGGCGGTGAACATCATGGCCAACTTCGTCGCCCCGGCCTTCGTGCTCAGCAACCTGGCGCCCAAGTACCTGACCTTCCGCCGCGCCGGGCTGATCAGCGCCGCCATTGCCGTGCTGATCCTGCCGTGGAACCTCTACAACAGCCCGCTGGTGATCGTGTACTTCCTGTCCGGCCTCGGTGCCCTGCTCGGGCCGCTGTATGGGGTGATCATGGTCGACTACTGGCTGCTGCGAAAAGGCCGCATCAACGTGCCGCAACTGTATAGCGAGAATCCAAACGGTGCGTATTTCTACAGCAATGGGATCAACCTGCGCGCGGTGGCGGCGTTCATTCCGGCGGCGCTGATCGCGATTGTCCTGGCGCTGGTGCCTGGTTTTGACAGCGTTTCACCGTTCTCCTGGCTGATTGGCGCTTCAATTGCAGGGCTGCTATACCTGATCATCGCCAAGCGCCAAGCGCATTACGAGGACGTCAGCGGCGAATCCATCGCGGTGGATAACGTCAATCATTGATTGCGCGAACGGCCCGCCAGGTTCGGGCCGCTGACTTTTATGTGTTAAGGAGGACCGTTCATGCGAATTCTTGTGGTCAACGTCAACACCACCGAATCCATCACCCAGGCCATCGCCCGACAGGCCCAGGCCGTCGCCGCGCCGGGCACCGAGATCGTCGGGCTCACGCCGCATTTCGGTGCTGACTCCATCGAAGGCAATTTTGAAAGCTACCTGGCGGCCATCGCGGTGATGGACCGGGTGATGTCCTACGATCAGCCGTTCGACGCGGTGATCCAGGCCGGTTACGGCGAACATGGCCGCGAAGGCTTGCAGGAACTGCTCAACGTGCCGGTGGTGGACATCACCGATGCCGGCGCCAGCACCGCCATGTTCCTCGGCCATGCTTACTCGGTGGTCACCACCCTGGACCGCACCGTGCCGCTGATCGAAGACCGGCTCAAGCTGTCCGGCCTGTTCGAGCGCTGCGCCTCAGTTAGGGCCAGCGGCCTGGCGGTGCTGGAGCTGGAGCAAGACCCGCAACGGGCGGTTGAAGCCATCGTGCAACAGGCCGAACTGGCAGTGAGCCAGGACAAGGCCGAAGTGATCTGCCTGGGCTGCGGCGGCATGGCCGGGCTCGATGAGCAGATCCGCCAGCGCACCGGCGTGCCGGTGGTCGATGGGGTGACGGCGGCGGTGACCATTGCCGAGTCGCTGGTGCGGCTGGGGTTGTCGACGTCGAAAGTGCGCACCTACGCGACGCCCCGGCCCAAGACCATCATTGGCTGGCCGGGGCGGTTTGGGCGATGAGTTCATGGCTTCAAACCGCATCGCCCCCTTCGCGAGCAAGCCCGCTCCCACTGGATATCTGTGTCAAAAATCTTCTGATCAACACAATCCAATGTGCGAGCCTGCTCGCGATTGGGCCCAGCTCGGTCTGGAGCCCCAGCTCATACCGCACTGAACCGCCGCGCCAACCCCTGCTCGGTAAACTGCTCGATGATGAAATCCACAAACGCCCGGGTCTTGCCCGGCAACAGTTTGTGTTCGGCGTAGTAGATGGAGATGTTGCCATCGTCGACATACCACTGCGGCAGCACCCGCTGCAGCACTCCGGTTTCCAGGAAGGGAACGGCGATCGGCATGCTCACCAGGCCGATGCCCAACCCTTGGGCGGCGGCCGCGCAGTCAGCTTCCGAATCGCTCATGGTCATGCGCGTCTTGAGCATCAGTGGGCTGTGTTCCCGATTGCGGTTGGTCAGTTGCCAGGATCGCACGCGCCCGGTTTGTGGTGACCGAATCAGGATGCCTTGATGCTGTGACAGATCTTCCGGTTCTGTCACCGCGGCATGGGTTTGCAGGTAGTCGGTTGAGGCAACCAGCACCCGATGTGCCACCGTCAATTTACGCGCCACCACCCCCTGGGGCAGCTCGAAACCGCCACCGATGGCGGCATCGAAGCCCTGACCGATCAGGTCCACCTGGCGATTATCGAAATGCCAGTCCGGGTTGATCGCCGGGTAGCGTCGCAGAAATTCCCCCAGCAACGGCACGACATACAATCGACCGAACGCCGTGCCCATGCTCACCTTCAGCGTCCCCGTGGGTTGCCCTCCGGCGCTGGCCAGGTTGGCGACGGCGTTCTGGATGGTGTTGAAACTGCTGCCGACCTCCCTCAAGAACAACTGGCCGGCTTCGGTCAGCCTCAGACTGCGGGTGCTGCGCTGGAACAGGCGTACACCCATTCGCGCCTCCAGCTTGGCGACGCTTTTACCGACCGCTGCCGGGGTTACGCTCAGACGTCGCGCCGCCTCGGCAAAGCTGCCGACTTCGGCGCTGCGCACAAAGCATTCGATACTGTTGAAGGTCTCCATGGGCACCACTCTAAACTTTTGGTTTAGACAGACTATAGCAATGACGGTCTACACAGCCCACGGTACCTTCTTGATACTCGCTCCATCACCGCGGTATCTCGCCCCGGCACTTTTTGGAGAACATCATGAGTAACCCAGCACTGAGCGGTAAAGTCGCCTTGATCCAAGGCGGTTCTCGCGGTATTGGTGCCGCCATCGTCAAACGCCTTGCAGCAGAAGGCGCCGCCGTGGCCTTCACCTACGTCAGCTCTGGCGCAAAATCTGAAGAATTGCAGAACAGCATCACCGCAGCAGGCGGCAAAGCCCTGGCGATCAAGGCGGACAGTGCCGACGCCGATGCCATCCGTAACGCAGTCGCGTCCACCGTCGAGGCTTTTGGCCGGCTGGACATCCTGGTCAACAATGCTGGCGTGCTGGCGATGGGGCCGCTGGATGAATTCAAACTCGAAGATTTCGACCAGACCCTGGCCGTCAACGTGCGCAGCGTGTTCATCGCCACCCAGGCGGCAGCGCGGCACATGGGCGAAGGGGGTCGGGTCATCAACATCGGCAGCACCAACGCCGACCGCATGCCCTTCGCCGGCGGCGGGCCTTACGCCATGAGCAAGGCCGCGCTGGTGGGCCTGACCAAAGGCCTGGCCCGTGACCTCGGCCCGCGCGGCATCACCGTCAACAACGTGCAACCCGGCCCGGTGGACACTGACATGAACCCGGCCGACAGCGATTTCGCCCCCAGCTTGCTGTCGTTGATGGCTGTCGGGCGCTACGGCAACGTAGAGGAAATCGCCAGCTTCGTCGCTTACCTGGCAGGGCCGGAAGCCGGTTACATCACCGGTGCCAGCCTGACCATCGACGGTGGTTTCGGCGCCTGATCCGGGCATGAAAAAACGCCGGTCATGGCTTTAACCGTGACCGGCGTTTTGCCGTGCCGCGTGACTGTGTCAGGCCCTCTCCAATTCCGGCAAACCGCAAAGGCTCGGCTGGAACATTGTCAAAGAGCGAATGATCCCGTCGGCATGGGCGTATTTTTCATCCGCCATGGCCGAATCCGGAATAGCAATGGCGGTCATGCCGGCGGCTTTTGCGGCCGTCACGCCGAACGGCGAATCCTCGAACACCAGGCAATCGCGCGGCGCAACACCCAGACGCCGGGCAGCAGTAAGGAAGATATCCGGCGCCGGTTTCGCCGCACCGACTTCAGGGTCATCCGCTGTCACGATGAAGTCGAACAGCGCGAACCAGTCCCGGTGCAAGGTGGTTTTCAGTGCGAACGTGGGGCTCGACGAACTGGTGCCCACCGCAATCGGAACGTTGTGAGCTTTCAAATGCCGCACCAGCTCCTCGGCGCCGGGCATCCCCAGCGCGTGAGGAAAGCGCTCGCGCATCAAGGGCTCGCGGATGACCAGGAACTCTTCGGGGGTGATCGGCAATTCCAGCGCCTGGACGACGTAATTGGCCAGGTCCGTGGCCCCACGCCCGATGATGTTCTGCTTGACGCTCCAATCGAACGTGCGCCCGTAGCGCTCAGCGATGATGGACGTGACCTCGGTGTAGATCCCCTCGGTGTCCAGCAACAGCCCATCCATGTCGAAAATCACAGCTTTGATCGGGCCAAACTCTTTCAGCGGTGCATTCATCGCATCTGATCCGTTATCAACACAACATGCCAGAGATGGCTCAGGTGCAGCCAGGGCAGCGTGTTCGCCTTAAAGGATTCAGCAGGATAACGAGGGGGCTTTGAGGCGGCAATGGGAAATCGGTGGAAGAGGTCTCGTGACGAGGGAGCGTGCTCTCTCGCCACAGCGGTGGATTGGGGACGCAGCGGTTATTGACCCGAGCTGCCGGAGCCGCCCGACCCCGAGCCACTGCCGCCCGAGCTGCCATCGCTGTCGCTGGTACCGCCTCCGCCATTGGTCCCACCGCCGGCGTCGGCACCGCCCATCGTGCTGCCTCCACTCATCGAACCACTGCCCGTACCGGGGCTGGTGCTGCTGCCGCTGGCATCGCCGCCGTTCCCACCGCTCACAGAGCCCGGGGGCAAGGCGTTACCGTCGGCACCGGAATTGGAGCCGGCCTGCATTTCTGTGGAAGGTGGCATCCCGCCCTTGTCCACGGGGGGCGTACCACCCGAAGATTCTGCCAAGGCAGCCAGTGAACTGAGCGAAAGAATTCCGGCGAGTGTCAGCGCTGTCATGTTGGACTTCATCATGGTGAGTCTCCTTTTCAAGATCCTTACCTGATGTGTGGCACGCGTGGCGGGACGATGGTGCCGCTGAATCGACAGGCGGGCCTGCCGATCAGCTCGGCTTGCCAGAGGCATCGTCACCGGCGATGTCCGGATCTTCCGAGGACGCCTCGACATGCTCATCGTCGCGCGATACCTGCTCGACGCCCGCCTCATCATCGGGTGGACGCTGGTCGCGACTCAGCGAGTTGGTGGGCGAAGGCAGCGGGTACTCCGGGGTTTCATCCTCCTCGATCAAGGGAACCTGGGCGTCATCCATCAGGGAACCGGGGTCTTCATTGCCCGGATCATTGACGACAGGTGCACCCGAGGAGTCGTTCTCTTCCTTGTCTTGCGTTTGCGGCGTCATGGTACACCTCGCAATTGTTGATGGATGTATGAGTTCGAAGCGGGGGGATGGCAATCGTTCCGAAGATTTTGATTTGCCGTTTTTTTGGGGGCCTCAGGATTGGAGTGTATATCCGTTTTTGTGGTAACGGCGGCTTAGGGTTCCGCCCTTAACGGCGGCTCACTTTTGAGAAGCCCAGGAGCCGGCCCAGTCAAAAGTCAGCAAAACGCTTTATGCCCCACCACTCGGCACCTCGCTTAGGCTCGGTGTGCCAGAACGAATGCATTGCTCCGTGGGTCCGCCGCGATCAACGTCCGCCGCGAGGCGGCCTGATAGCCGGCCTGGTTCTTGGTGGAGACCGCGTTTCTCCTGTGGAAGCGGGCTTGCTCGCGAAAGCGGTGATGCCGTTGCATAGCGGCTGGATCTGTCTGTTGCTCTTGCTTTGGGCTCTTGAGCTCGACGCGTCTTCAACCAAAAGAGGCCTAAAAAAACGGCGCTTCCCATTTCTGAAAGAAGCGCCGTTTTTTCCAAGTAAACAGCATCACGGCACAAGGCCGGACCTATTCATCCAAGCTTGCGCTTAACGATGTTTTCTCTTGTGCTTGTGCTTCTTGCCTCCGGAGTGACGGTCGTTGTCATTGGACAGGTTGCTGCCCAACGCGCCGCCCGCCGCGCCGCCGATGCCTGCGCCGATGGTCGAGCCGGTGGAGCCGCCCAAACGGTTACCGACAATCGAACCACCGGCCGAACCCAAGCCACCGCCAATGGCCGCTTCGGTGCGGCTGCCCTTGCGAGCGCCCACCGCACTGCCGGCTGCGCCGCCAACGCCCGCACCAATCGCGGCACCGGTGCTGCCGCCCATCTGCTGACCGACCACGTTGCCCAATACACCGCCCAGACCACCGCCGACCGCGGCAGTACCGTCGCCGGCAGCCATCGCGCCCTGGGCAACCACCAATCCCAGTACCAAGGTGGACAAAGTCAAACGCATGATAAAAACCTCAAAAATGCCGCATCGGAGAAAAATGGCCGGTGCACGCGGGCGCGAGTTTGCGCCACACAGCGTCAGCCATGATGGTTGGACAACGAAACGGCGATTTATTTTATGACAGGCAAAAAAAAGCCCGCTGGGGAAACGGGCAGGTACTGCTTTCTAACGGATGAGCTCAGAGTACGTACCTGCTTGTGAAAGAAACGTGAAAGAAAACGCCAGTTGAGAAAATTTACGCAAGAGCCGAAATGCCCCTGTAGGAGCTGCCGAAGGCTGCGATCTTTTGATCTTGATCTTTCGCTCTCGATTCAATTGTCTGGAACAAGATCGCAGCCTCGTTGCACTCGACAGCTCCTACACAGCTCCCACCAGTCCGGTGGGAGCAAACTCTGGCCACCGTCCGCCGTCACTTTCTGACCGGGACCCTGGGCAAGAACTTGGCTTTCTCGCCTCGCTGCACCTTGGCCACCTTCGTCTTGATGGACTTGATCGGTTCTTCACCAAAGTCCGCATGATAGGTCGACTGGCCACACTGCAACCCTTCATTGATCGGATACGCAGCTGTGTTCTCCTCGCTATACGGTGCACCCATTGCCTTTCCCCTTTCATCGAGGCCCATACCGGCAACAACCGGTTGCCTGACAATATCGGCCTTCACGACAGTTAGACTAGTCGGTCATCAACAGACTGCTGATTCAACAAAGCCCTTGCCCGACGAATGGAACTCACTGTTTCAAAAACATGGAAACACTCATTCGGCCCCCAGTATCGTCCGGTTTAGAACCCGGGAAACCTGATCGGCCGAATAGGGTTTGGACAAGAACTCAAAGCCCTCGTGGCCGCTGTGGGCCAACTCTTCGCTGTAACCAGAGGTCAGCACCACAGGCAAATCCGGGCGACGCTGGCGCAGTTCCCTGGCCAGGGCAATGCCGCTGATCCCCGGCATCAGCACGTCAGAAAATATCGCGTCGAATGCCATCACATCCGGGCCGACCATTTCCAACGCCTCTTCGGCGTTGGTCGCCCAGGCGGTTTCGTAGCCCAGGTCCTGGAGTATCTGGTTGGCAAAACGCCCCACCTCCAGGTTGTCTTCCACGATCAACACCCGACGCGTGCCCTTTTCCGGTAGCTGATGGGTGTGTTCTTCCCGGGCAGGTTCATGGTTTTTCTCGGGCGCCACTTCTGGAAGGTACAAGGTAAACACCGTGCCCTCGCCCACCACGGTCGAAATATCGACGTTGCCACCGGACTGCTTGGCAAAGCCAAACACCTGGGACAAGCCCAACCCCGTGCCCTTGCCCACCTCCTTGGTGGTGAAGAAGGGTTCGAAGATGTGCTCGAGCACTGGCGAGTCAATTCCGGTACCGGTGTCCGCCAAGGCAATGGCGGCAAAGGGTTGCCCGGCCCCGGCATGACCACGGATGGGCGGCATGCCACCGCCGCAACTGAGCCGAAGCCACAGCGTGCCTTGACCATTCATGGCATCCCGGGCATTGAGGGCCATGTTGATCAGCGCGGTCTCGAACTGGCTCAAATCCGCCCGGATGTAACAAGGCTGATCGCACAACTCGACGTTGACTCGGATCCGTGCCCCGGTGACGGTTTGCAGCATGTCCCCCAGGCTCTGCACCTGCTTGCCCACATCGATGACTTGCGGCGTCAACGGCTGACGTCGGGCAAACGCGAGCAACTGGCTGGTCAACTTGGCGGCACGCTCCACGGTTTCGGACACCGCCGTCATGTAGCGTTGCCGACGCTCCTCGGACAGGCTGGGCATGCGCAGGAAGTCGACCGAAGAACGAATGATGGTCAGCAGGTTGTTGAAATCATGGGCCACGCCGCCGGTGAGCTGGCCGATGGCTTCGAGCTTTTGCGATTGGCGCAGCGCCGCTTCGGTCTGTTTCAAACGCGCGGTGCGCTCCTCGACCCGTTCTTCCAGCGTCGCGTTCAATTCGGCCAGGGCCGCGAGACCTTCACGCACGGCAGCGTCGGCACGGGCGCGCTCGATGTGGGCCCAGGATCGCTCGGTGACTTCCATCAGCAGCGCCAGGTCGTTGGATGACCAGACCCGCGGCGCTTTATCATGGATCGCCATCAACGCGGTCAATCGCCCGCCCTTGATCAACGGCACGCAGATGGTAGCCGAGACGCCAATGGCCTGGAACGTCGCCGCTTCCTCCGGCGCCAGTTCCTTGAGGTTATCGTTGAGCACCAACGGCTTGCCGGCACGCAGATTCGTGACGGCCAGTCGACCAAAATCAGTCAGCCGATAACGCCCAAGGATATGCGGCGAACCCACCCTGGCCCAATCGCCACGAATAGTGAAGCCGTCCTCGTCCTCATCCATGTCCGCGTAGGCACAATTGGACAGGTTCAGGTGCGCCGCCAGGATCCGTGTGGTGGCTGCCATGATGCTCTGCGGGTCGGAGGCGTTCGCCACGGCATTGCCGATGGCATCGAGCACCGCCAGCCGCTGGGTCATGAACACCGTGGAAGTGGTTTCGGTGACCGTATCCAGCATGCCCACGACCTTGCCGAACTGGTCACGGATGGGGCTGTAGCAAAACGTGAAATAAGCCTGCTCAAGACCGCCGCCGCGCTCGATGACCAAGGGAAAGTTCTCTATATAAGTCGCTTGCCCATCGAAGGCGCCCTGCACGATCGGCCCGATATCGCTCCAGGCCTCCTGCCACACCTCATCGAACCGCCGGCCCAGCGCCTCTGGCTTGTTGCCGAGGATCGGCAGGAACGCATCGTTGTACAACGTGATCAGGTCCGGTCCCCATACAATGGCCTGGGGAAAATGCGAGGCGAGGCTCAGCGCCACGGTGGTCTTCAATACGTCAGGCCACTGCGCAGGCGGCCCGAGCGGCGTGTCCTCCCAAGGATGGCGGCGAACCCGCCGAGCCATTTCTCCATAGCTCTGGAGCCAATCTGTCATTGCGTTCGATCCTTCTGATACGCCGATACCAACGAGGGGGAAAGCTTGTGACCCCAAGCAGAACCGTATTATCCCGCGCCGGATGGGAATGCGCGATTGGATTGTGGGATGCGTCGAGGGGCAAATGGGGGATGAAAGGCGAAAATGGGGGGTGGGGCTACAGAAAGGTCCTACATATCGTTGGGAATTGGCCTGCGCATCAATCTATTGCGTGATTTTTGTGGGGGCGTTCATAGTCTTGGGATTGCCCAGATGCCAAATGGGTTTGCTGACTCGATAGACGGAGCATCTGGCGTTGATGGAGAACATTGAAGGAGTTCAGGACGGCCTGAAAGACGAGAATGCCGCAAGAGACAAGTCACACGATGATGCTTTTGCAGCCAGATGCTTACAAAGCTTGGCAGTAACCGAGGACCTATTTCTATACCAAAACAGCAATGCCACAGATCTGCGCCAGTTAATGCCAGAAGTGAGTCTTGGCACTAAACTCGTAAGTGTCGTCGCCGAAAAAAACATTACGTCGACACAGAGGTCTACACATTCCGTACGGGTGGAACAAATGGTCACTATTTTTCGGTGATGGTGACGCCTGGCGAGGTTTGGATCGACGTCAGTTTGGTTGATCCCGGTCGAGGCGGTAACGGTATCTACGCTGCGGTAGGCGCATTTGCAGCGAATACTAGGCGAGAATTTATTGGCGATCCTGAGGGGCTTTCAGACATTGCTGCGCGCCGACGGACTGACGCGATGCTTTCCTCAGCCCTAAAACAACGGACGACTAATCACATCAGGCCGCATCAACGCCAGATTGACGGTGATGAACGGCTAGGCATCCCGTCGATCAAATGGATAGACGATGATACTATCGGCAATATCCAACGTATGCTTGAGACAGCATATGAATCCTTAGCCTTCTACGTGCCGGAGGTACGAAATGCTTGCTACGACTTCGAAAGTAAAACCTTCCGCGACGTTGCGGGCGGACAGCTTCTGGATGAAGATTTGGCAGAGTGGAGTTTTGAGCATCCAGGAAGCCGAAAGGCGGGCGCTGGGCTCGCAACGTTTAAAAGAGGCTTACTCGTCGGTACCCTTCTACGCCAGGAAAGCGGCTCGAGATCCGCAATTTTGGAGCAAGTTTTACGCGAGCCGCGTGAATTCGTAGAGAACGGCAATCTCGCTGGGACTTTCTATTAGCGATACTGAAATCCCGCCCAATCCGTACGTATCCGTACCTAGTTGTGTTCGTCACCCCCATCCCACTTCCATGACATTTACCCATCGAAAGATGTAGGTGACGGCCTACGGCGTTGTAAGACGTACAGCTCGGATGCTTACGACGATGGCAACATCCTACATATGGTTGGGAATCCCCTTCCCTATCAATCCCTTGCGTATTTTTTGCTGAGGCGACTATAGTCTTGGCGTCGCCCAAATGGCGACCGGGTTTGGCGACCCGCAGTGGGATGCAAAAACGCTTGTTTTGTTGCAGGCGTTCTTGCATCTGTAAAGTTGTCGTTATGGCAGCTGTACGCGGGAGACCTCCGGGTCTGCCGGCTTCCACTCCGGTTCGCCAACCTGCGTACAGTTGCCACCTTTCGTTTGGCGACGATTAGGTGGTGAAACTTTCCCAGTGGAGCTTACTTATGAACCGATATATGGGCCTTACCAGCAACGCCGACGACCAACCCCTCTACGTCGATACCACCGCCCCGCTACACATCCTGCTCGACTCAGCCTCCTACCGAATCCGTGCCGCTACCCAGTTCCTGGAGAATTTGGCGATGCGCGATGGACAGACCATCGACCCCGCGACCTTGCAAGATCTGGCGCAGCTTTGCTGCATCCCACTGCGTGATGGGTGCGATGTGATGGATGTGATTGCGCGACGATTGGATGCGGCACCGGCAGGTTCCACTCTATAAGCCTGCCAACCGACAACCTGTGGCGAGGGAGCTTGCTCCCGCTGGGCTGCGCAGCAGCCCCTTTTGTGAGCGCTTCGCACTCAAGCGGGAGCAAGCTCCCTCGCCACGGTCCATCGTTTTTCTTGCGGGAGTAGCATTACGGTAGTCCCACTTTTGGTTTGCATACTAGCCTTCCAAAGGTCCGCACAAGGAAGTCAAAAAACCATGCCTGACCGCCAGCAACTCCACCAAGACGGCTACGCCCTGCTCCATCAAGCGATCCCGACCGAGTGGCTGGCCGACCTTCGTGCCGTGTTCGATGCAGGTGTGCGACCGTCGGACCAATGGCCAGTGCCACGCGGCATGGACTGGCGCTATTCGATGCTGGACGATGATTCGAAGATCCAGGCTGTATGTCGTCTACCCCAGCTACTGGCGGTGGCGGGAGAGTTGATCGGCGAGCGATTCTTCCTCTCCCAAGTGGAAGGACGCGAGCCTCTGGCCGGCAGCGGCCACCAACCATTACACCGCGACTTGTCGGCCCAACGGCCAGGCGACATCGCCATCGCCTTGGCGTTTTTCGACGATTACGGCCCCGAGAACGGCGCGACACGGATCGTCCCCGCCAGCCATCGCCTCGAGCCGGGCGCCCCACCCTTCGACTTCAATGACGAGTCACGCGCCGTACAGCTTTCAGGCTCTGCCGGTGACATCCTGGTGTTCGATGTCGATCTGGTACACGCCGGCAGCCTGAACGTGATCGGCGCACGCCGTCGTTCCATTCTGATCGGCTATTTCTCGGAGTCGCTCTACGCCTCACACCTGGAAACCGTGGCGCTGCGCAATATTCGTATGGACACCCGCGACCGATTCGCCCCCACGGACTTTGTTTTCAGGGGCTAGGATTTTTGCTCGATGAAAGTGATGCGCAGCGGTTCGAATCTGAGCTTTAATGCCCGTGCTTGTCGACAACCCCATTCGTCTGATCAAGGAAGAAACGACATTGAAAACAGCTTTCGGCGCCCTGTTGTTGGCTTGCCTGACGACCATCGCATTGGCTGACGAAAACCCCGTCGGTTTCCAATCCTCCACCCTGCCGGACTCACACAATGGCCGCGCACTGGAGATGGTTGTTTGGTACCCCAGCGCCACGACCGAAACCGCGCAACTGATCGCCGATAACGCGGTGTTTGTCGGCGCTTCGGCCGTTCGTAACGCGCCGCCCGCGGCCGGCGAACATCCATTGGTGGTGCTCTCCCACGGATACCGGGGCAACTGGAGCAACCAGATCTGGCTGGCCAGTTCTTTGGCCCAGAAGGGTTACATCGTCGCCGCCATCAACCATCCCGGCAGCACCACCCATGACCGCAGCCCGCAAGCAGCGGCGCGGCTATGGCAGCGGCCCGTTGACCTGCGCCGAGCCATCGATGCCGTCACGACCCAACCTGAAAAATTTGGCCGGGTCGCCAATGGCCGAATTGCCGCCGTGGGCCATTCACTCGGCGGCTGGACCGCCCTGGAGATCGCCGGCGCTCGCTTCGACCCAGAGCGCTTCGCCCAAGACTGTAAAACCCACCCGCAGCTAGCCAGCTGCACCGTTTACGAACAGATGAACCCTGCCAGCACCACTGAATCAAAGGCCGAACTGGCCGCCGATTGGCGCGATAAACGCGTTACTGCGGTGGTGACATTGGACCTGGGCCTTTCACGGGGCATGACCGATAAAAGCTTGGCCGCGCTGCCTGTCCCCGCCCTGGTGATCGCTGCCGGTGTACCGTCGCGAGAGCTTCCCGCCGAGTTGGAATCTGCCAACCTGGCCAAGCGCCTGCCCTCGGCGACAAGCCGCTATGTCGAGATCAAAGACGCAAGCCATTTCAGCTTCATGTCGATGTGCAAACCGGGAGCGGAGGGGATGCTCGAAGAGGACGTGCCGGGGGACGGGATCATTTGTCGAGATGGTGATGACGGTCGTGCTCGGGGGGTGATTCAGCAGCAAATAGCATCGCTGATAGCGGAGTTTCTCGCGCAAGCACCTGCAGACAAAAAAGGCAGTTTGTAACCGGTGGTACTGACTCGCTGCGGCTGAACGAAAATGCCGTGGCAGTCATTTGGCATTCATGGAGGATTCTGACTGATGGCACGCGTAGGATTGATACTGACACCCGGTTTTGCGGACTGGGAATATGCTTTCATCGCTGGAACTGCGTCCCCTTTTTACGGGATCGACGTCAGGTTTTTCGCACCTGCTACGGGGCAGTTCTGCTCACAGGGTGGATTGACCATAACGGTTGATAGCCGTTTGCAAGAATGCCTGGACTGGAAACCGGACGTTGTCGTCGTCATTGGTGGAATGGTCTGGGAACGTGCAGAAGCGCCCGATATTCGCGATTTTCTTCAGGCGAGTCGATCAAGTGGCGCGACTATTGCCGGGATCTGCGGAGGAACACTGGCACTGGCCAGGGCCGGGCTTCTCGACACGGTTCCTCATACCTCGAACAGCGCCGACTTCTTGCAAAAGAATGCCGTGGGTTATGAAGGCAATGAGTTTTATCGAAGCAGCCCAGTCGCGGTGGTCGCGGACCGCATCATCACTGCTCCAGGCCCTGCCCCCGTGAGCTTCACCTGCGCAGTGTTCGAAGCTGCCGGGTTATCTTCAGAGATCACTGCTCAGTTCAGGTCGATGTTGGCGGCGGAACATGGGTAAGCGCTTCGCCCTACGTGAGCGCCTGTCAAAGTCACGTGCCCGCCCAGGCCGGAAATGCGATGTTATCGACTTGATAAAGGAGGCTAGATGAGGGGCCCATCTGCCCAGCATTATCAGGATACTCAACAAGTAGGGGCTTGCGTGCAACGTGTCATGATTATCGGCCAGCCTGGATCAGGAAAAAGCACGTTGGCTCGGAAAATGGGCAAACACACCGGACTGCCAGTCATTCATATCGACACGATTCATTGGCAGCCTGGTTGGATCGAGCGAACCCCAGACGAAAAGACACGGCTTTGTCGCGAGGTCGAGGCGCGCGATCAATGGATTTTTGAAGGTGGTCATTCTGCCACTTGGAACAACCGTATTGCCCGAGCCGATCTTTTGGTATGGATTGATCGCTCATCGGCACTTCGGTTCTGGCGTGTGCTTCTCAGAACGTTGATCCAGCGAGGCCGCCCACGTCCCGATCTTCCAGAGGATTGCCCAGAGCAGCTAGGGAACCTCCCGCAGTTTTTCAGATTCATGTGGACTACCCGTAAATCAGCGCGTGCGAAGATGAAGCAGCTTGTAGCAACGGCCCCATCGACATGTCGCGTTATCTATCTGCGGTCCAACCGCCGGACCAAACTATTTCTGTCGAGTGTTGGAGAAGCGCCTAGCGTAGAACCGCCGCGAAAAATCGAAAAAGGGCACAGATTTGTTTTATGGAAGCAAAAGTAAATTTGTCCTCTTTCCCCTCTTCATTTTTTCATTTTTTCATTTTGAAGCGCAGGAGAAACGATGACGAGTTCGCCAGAAGAGAACGGTCTATCCCCGGCCAGCACACACAGCGACCTAGACGCGGCGGATAACACGGGTTTCGCCGCCTGGGCTCGCGTCTGGGCGGAGCTTGGCGTTGTTTGCCCGTCACAAGAGGCGTACGAAGCACTCATTCGGCACTACTGCGAGCCGCACCGCGCCTACCACAACCTCCAGCATCTGAAGGAATGCCTTCACGTGCGCCGAGTCGTCAACACGGCCTGCCAGGCCTGCGCCGAAATCGACCTCGCGCTGTGGTTCCATGATGCGATCTACGACCCGCTTCGCAGCGACAACGAGCTACGCAGTGCGCAATGGTTGGACGACGTGGCACGTGATAGCGGCTTGGGCGATGAAACGCGACGCAGGCTTTACGACCTGGTGATGGTGACACGACACGACGGCGCCCCGGCGTCGGCAGACGAAGCGGTATTGGTGGACACGGATCTGGCGATCCTTGGAGCGTCGTTCGAACGGTTCGAGGAATACGACCAACAAATTCGCCGCGAGTACCCGTTTGTGCCTCTGCCGGTGTACCGCCAAAAGCGACGCCAGGTCCTTGAAGGCTTCCTGACGCGCGGGCGGATCTATACGACTGCAGCGTACTTCGACGCATTCGAGCAGCAGGCACGCGCAAATCTTGCACGCGCCATCGGCCGTCTCGACTGAGGACTGGATTCAAGCGGCGAAGGGATAACTTACTCCCCTGACTCCACTCGCTTCATGGCTTCGAGAAGCAGGCCCTCAAAGTACTCGCTCCTATCTCGTTCCTGCTCTTTTTAGCGGCCAATACAGTTACCGTCAGTTTGCCCGCGCCGAGAGTCGCATCGTGCAAGATCTACCCGGTTACCTGCACTTGAGCATCACGCTGCGTCAATGCCTGTTGCAACCGCCAAACCACCGCTACACCAGGACAATACGTTTGAGCTTGGCGTTCAGTGCGGCGAACGCCGCTTCGGTACTGGCCTTGTGGTTGGTGATGAGCACGTCGATGCGTTCTGGCGGGCAAAAAGCGACGCGGCTCTCCACGCCAATCTTGCTGTAATCGGCGAGGATGACTACGCCTTCGGCATTGTCGGCCATGGCGCGCGCCACTTCGGCTTCGCGGTGGTCGTAGTTGCTGGCACCGCGCTGGGCGTCGATGCCGACCGGCGACAACAGCGCCAGGTCGGCCCGATAGCGGGCAATTTCCGCCACCGTGGTGCTGCCGACCGTCGCCGGCGCACGATCGTCGAGTGAACCGCCCAGTACGAGCACCTCGTTGTGCCGACCGCCCGACGCGGCGGGGTTGCGCAGTTGCAGTGCCACGTTGAACGAGTTGGTAATCACGGTCAGCCCTCCCAGCTTGGCCAACTCTTCGGCAAGGATGACGGTGGTGGTGCCCGCGTCGATGAACACTGTCTGCCCATGTGACAGCAGACTGACCGCGGCGCGCGCGAGGTCACGCTTGAACTTGACGTTGCTTTGCGCCCGCTCGGCAATGGGTGCTTCGTCCTCAACGCGGATGGCGCCGCCGTGTATCCGCTTCAACTCTCCCTGTTCTTCCAGAGCGACCAGGTCGCGCCGCACTGTCTCGCGAGAAACATTCAGGTCCGTGACGATGCGGTCGGTGGTGACGCGCTGCAAGGTCGATAGCAGTGCGCGGATCCGCTGGTAACGCTCTTCTTGCCACATACCGTGTGTTCCTGCTGTTCGAGCACGCATTGTGGAGGGGCGTCAGTCGCTGTCAAGTTTGGCTCGGCCCCAGGATCATTGAGCTGACACGCTCTGCGCGGCATATTTGTGTAATATTGAGGCATTATTGTTTTTTTGTGCATTTGGAGCTAGCCTCGTGGCCGGACGGTCTCTTCCCCTCGTCCGTATTTCGAAACACGCTTTCGCCATCGCCTCGGTTGCAACCTCTCGTCTAGCAGTAGGAGCTATGCCATGCAGCGTCGCCAGTTTCTGAACACCCTCGCCACCGTTTCCGTCGTCTCTCCGCTGTTGTTGTCATCCCGCATAACGCAAGCCGCCACGCCTGCGGCCACACCGAGTGCACTGGACCCAGCGCGCTGGTCGCCGCTTAACCAAAAGCGTCTGCAAGCAGTGATCAATCAGCACGGCGTCAAAAGCGCGTCCTACCGTCCTGACCAGCGCCCATACGCGGTGTTCGACTGGGACAACACCTGCATCATGAACGACTGTGAAGAAGCGCTGCTGGTCTACCAGATCAATCATTTGCAGTACAAGCTGACGCCTGATGAGTTCGCTGCTGTGGTGCGTCAGGACGTGCCGAACGGCGCGTTCATGAAGGACTACACCACGGTGGACGGCAAGCCGGTCAAGATGGAAGACATCGCCAGCGATGTGGAAGCGGATTACCGCTGGTTGCACGCCAACTACAAGGGGCTCGCTGGCGACAAGAGCCTGGAGGAGATCCAGACCAGCGAGCAGTACAAGGATTTTCTCGCCAAGCTCTACTTCATGTACGACGCGATCTGCGAAAGTTACCCGGTGGAGATCGGCTACAAGTGGATTCTGTATTTCTACAAGAACATGACCACGGCTGAGTTGCAGGCGATGGCCGAGGCTTCCAACAACTACGCCATCGGCGACGCGCTGCGCAAGGTCAAGTACGAGAGTTCGCGCACATTACCGGGCAGGGCCGGGGTGGTGGCCGCTACCCACTTCCATGGCATTCGTATCCATGAGGAGATTCGTGGCCTGATGCACACGCTGCGCGCCAACGGCATCGACGTCTATATCAGCACCGCCTCGATCGACGATGTGGTACGCGTGTTCGCGGGCAATCCTCATTACGGATACGGCGTGCCGCCTGAGAACGTGATCGGCCTGCGCATGGCGATGGAAGGCGGCAAGTACACCACTCGTTATCAGCCTGACTGGCACTTCAATTACGGTCCGGGCAAGACCGTCGGCATCAAGAACGTGCTGGTTAAACAGAAGGGCTATGGCCCGGTGTTGGTGGCTGGCGACAGCGATGGCGATGCCTGGATGCTGCGCGACTTCAACGATACGGCGGTGGGGGTGATCGTCAACCGCATGAAGAAGGGCGAGATCGGCGCCGACAGCCAGCAGGCCGCTACCCAACTGGGCAAGCCGGACGCCCGCTTCGTCCTACAGGGGCGCGACGAGCACACCGGCCTGATGATTCCAGACGAGAAATCGCTCAAATACGGTAAAGACGAGCTTAAGCTGCTGGCTTGATGGCACGGGCTCGCGGGTGGCCGGCGGCCATCCGCGAGCAGCAGTGCAACTCACCTTGTATCTGCGGGGATGATGATTCTGCGTCGGAAAATCGCTACCACTGCCGGCCCGAGAGAGTCTGTAAGTAGTATCGAGTCAAAATGTGAGCTGCCCCGAGTTTTCGAGGCGCGCCCCACAGGCCGATTTCTGCCGATGCTGACCATCAGCTATAGATCGATAACGCCCCTTTACAGATGTCAGAAATCGATCAAAAAGCCGCTATCGATTTAAGGCCGCCCCCTCAGATAGCCGCTTTTTTATGTGGTTCAGTGCCCCGTAACCGCAGGCCTGCCAGCCGCACGCGGGCCCGATTTAAAGCCGTGAACCCGAGCGCTCCAGACAATTGCAAACCCCGCCCCCGCCAATAGCACCATTGCCCATGGAAAAGAGGCGACGCCCCACCTATCCAGCAACACCCCACCCACCACCCCACTCCCCGCAATCGCGCTATTCCAAGCCACCACATTCAACGACAACGCCACATCCGCCCCATCCCCCGCCGCATCCGCCAGTGCCGTTTGCAGCAACGTCGCCGCCCCACCGAAGCTCAACCCCCAAACCGCCACGCCGATGTAGATCACCTCAGGCACACGACCCAAAAAACCAAGCACCACGCAAACCGCCGCAAACGCTGCCAGGCTCACCAACACAGTCTTGCGCAACAAAGGCTCAACCAATTTGGCAGTCACCCAAATCCCCACCAACGCCGCAACACCAAACACCAACAGCACCAAATCCACTTGATCCTCCAAACCCGCCGGCGCCACGAACGGGGCGATGTAGGTGTAGAGAATGTTGTGTGCCAGCATCCAGCTGATCACCACCGCCAGTACAGGTCGCACGCCGGGCGTGGTCAGTACAGTGCATAACGACATGCGCTGGTGCGCGAGTTGGGGTGAGTAGTCAGGGACTTTCACCAGTACCCAGGCAATCAGCACCAAGGTCAGGCCCGACATGATGCCGAAGGCAGTGCGCCACCCCGCGAGGCCACCCAGCCAGGTGCCGAGAGGCACACCCAAAGACAGGGCAATCGGTGTGCCGACCATGGCCAGTGCCAGCGCCTTGCCCTGTTGATGGGGCGCGACCATGCGCCGGGCGTAGCCGGCCAGCAAGCTCCAGGCCAGCCCCGCCGCGACGCCGGCGAAGAAGCGCGCCACCAAGGTCAAGCCATAGTGGGATGACAGCGCGGTGATGGAGTTGAACAGCAAGAAACCGACTATGGTCAGCAGCAGCACGTTGCGACGGCGCCAGGCGCGGGTGGCAATGGTCATGGGGATGACCGCCAGCACCGAGCCCAGGGCGTAGGCGGTGACCATTTGCCCGGCCATGGAGGGGGAAATCGCCAGGCCTTGGCTGATCAGCGGCAACAAGCCGGCGGGCAGGGTTTCGGTGACGATGCAGATGAAGCCGGTCATGGCCAGGGCGAGCAAGGCGCCAATGGGCAAGCGCTCGGGCGCTGCCGATAAGGTAATTGAGGGTGTCACGGGAGATTCCTTGAGTGAGGACTTCGACTTAAATACTGATCGATATAAATGTTGAGGGCAGTCAGCGCACGTTGTCAACGACTTATGTATCGACTAGTATTTATCTCATCATCCACAGGAGCCGTGAAATGGCGCAAATGGGCCGCCCCCGCACCTTCGACCGCGACCACGCCGTGGAACAGGCCATGCACCTGTTCTGGCAACACGGTTACGACGCAACTTCCCTCGCTCAGTTGAAAGCCGGACTGGGTGGCGGGATTTCCGCACCGAGCTTTTACGCGGCGTTCGGCTCCAAGGAGGCCTTGTTTGATGAGTGTGTGCAGCGTTACCTGACGACCTTCGCTCAGGTCACCGAATGCCTGTGGGACGATAACCTGCCGCCACGCCAGGCCATCGAGACCGCGCTGCGCCAGTCGGCGCGCATGCAGTGTGAAGACGGCCATCCCAAGGGCTGCATGGTGGCCCTCGGGGTGATGAGCGCGCCCAACCCAGAGAGTGCGCGGGTGGTCGAAGCCCTGACCCAATCTCGCGCCCGCACTCGCGCGGGGATTTTGGCGTGTGTTGAGCGGGGGGTCAGCGCCGGTCAGTTGCCGGGCAATATTCACGCGCCCGCGATGGCTACGGTGTTCGACAGTTTCCTGCAGGGTATTTCCATCCTCGCTCGGGATAACACGCAACATGGGGTCATTGATGCCGCCATCACCCAGATAATGCTGACGTGGGACATTGCTACCTATACCGAGCCGAGCAGCTAAAAAGCAGACATCCTGTTACACCCCCTCTTGAGCAGCAGCTGCCTCTGCATGGAGCATCGAGGCAGCTATCCATACTTGCGACCTAAGCCTGGAACAGGTTGGAGATCTTGACGTCCGGATCTACCTCAGCCTCGTAGTCAACCCCTTCGATCCCGAAACCGAAGAGACGCAGAAACTCCGCTTTGTAACCGGCAAAGTCAGTCAGTTCGTAGAGGTTATCGTTGCTAACCTGATCCCAAAGTTGCTTGACGCGGTCCTGGACTTCGGGAGCCAGCTCCTTGTAGTCCGCGCGCAGGCGGCCCTCTTCATCCATCACTGGAGAATGGCTGTACAAGCTGTCTTTGTAGAGCGCATAGACCTGCTCGATACACCCCTCGTGTGTGCCCTGCGCTTTCATGACTTTGAACAACAATGACAGGTACAGCGGCATGATCGGGATAGCTGAACTTGCCTGAGTAACCACCGCTTTCAATACCGAGACCCGCGCATCGCCCCCCAGAACAGCCAACCGTTCACGGATACCAAGGACTTTCTGATCCAGGTCCTTCTTGGCCGCACCAATGGAGCCGTTCCAGTAGATGTCATGAGTCAGCTTTTCGCCCAGGTACGTGAACGCGGTCGTTTTCGCCCCATCCGCCAAAACACCCGCTTCGTGCAGGGCATCTATCCACATCTGCCAGTCTTCGCCGCCCATCACGGCCACCGTGCCATCGATTTCGCTTTGGGTCGCGGGTTGTAGCGTGGTGTCCTTGACCACTTCCTTATCAGTATCCAGGCCCCGCAACGTCACGGCCTTGTCGAGCGGCTTGAGGGTAGAACTGAACACTTCACCCGTCTTGGGGTGTGTCCGGCGCGGTGCGGCAAGACTGTAAACAACCAGGTCGACCTTGCCGAAGTCGCGTTTGATAACGTCGATAGTCTTCTGTTTGATCTCATCGGAAAAAGCATCGCCGTTGATGCTCTTGGCGTAGAGGCCGTCGGACTCGGCAAACGTATGAAAGGCCGCAGTGTTGTACCAGCCGGCAGTGCCGAGCTTACCCTCATCGCCTTCACGTTCGAAAAACACACCGAGAGTGCTGGCGCCACAACCAAAAGCTGCCGTTATCCGCGCAGCAAGTCCGTATCCAGTCGATGCACCGATCACGAGTACGTTCTTTGGCCCTCCGGTGATCAATCCTTTCGTAGTAACGTAATCGATCTGATTCTTGACGTTGGCTTCGCAACCAGTGGGATGGGTAGTCACACAGACAAAGCCGCGAACGCGCGGTTTAATGATCATAAAAGTTCTCCCTCTTCCAGAATGAGAGCCAACCTTGGCTACAACGTTATAGACGCCTGGAAAGCTGGAGCGTCACGATGAAAGATCGGCAGCGATTGATGCCTCGCCAAGCAATGCTTGAACAAATCCTTCCTGCTGGTCATATGGGCATTGGCCGACCTCGAGCCTGGCAAGAGACTGCGACGGTCTAACCTCGACCGTTGTAGTGGGTAGTCAGACGTCCGTCTGTTCCTCCCTTTCCAGGGCGTCATCGACCTCGATCCCCAGGTATCTGACGGTACATTCAAGCTTCGTACGGCCAAGCAGGAGTTGCACTGCTCTCAGGTTCTTCGTCCTGCGATAGGTTAGCGATACCTTGGTTCTCCGTAGCGTGTGGGTTACATGGTTGGTGTGTCCTGCATCGGCAACCTCTCTACGAAAGTCGTTAGGTTCAGCGGTTGTTACAGAGTGCCCATTGGTTCGCGCGAATGGACAGAATCCGTGTGTCAGTCCGCACTTGGCCGTTTCTGACTGTCGCATCGTTACAGCGAATGTCGCCTTAGGATCCGCGGAGCAGCCGCCTCTCCTGGATATCAGTCACGGCGCAAATGGCAGAGGGCCGGATATCTGCCAGGCATGGGATACTACGCACCCGATCGATCACGGTTCAATCAAGATGCTTCGTCTTCTTTCCCTGTCTGGCAGCCTACGCACTGCGTCGTCAAATACGCACACACTCATCGCGGCAGGCCTGTTGGTGCCGCCGGGCGTTGTAGTCGAACATTACGATGAGATTGGCGAACTACCCCACTTTAATCCGGACCTCGAAGTCAACCTTCCCCAGCGCATCGTTGATTTGCGCACTCGAGTGGGTCAGGCAGACGGCCTCCTGATTTCTTGCCCGGAATACGCTCGCGGGATACCAGGGTCCTTCAAGAACATGCTGGATTGGCTGGTAGGAAGCCTGGATTTTCCCGGAAAGCCAGTCGCACTTTTCAACACCTCGCCTAGAGCATCTGCTGCCCAAGCCGCTTTGAAGCTGGTCTTGGAAACGATGTCCGCAACGCTCGTCCACGATGCTTGCGTCACTCTGCAATTATTGGGCAAGCAGACCGATCCAGTCGCCATAGCGAATGATCCCGTTAGCGGCGAAATACTGCGGCAAGCGCTTCAGGCAATCGTCGAGCATCTCCATGTCGTGGCGGCACCCTCTTAAATCCTAGGGGCGGAGCAATGATGCACCACGTCATTTGTCACCTTTGATCGACGTCTTTGCATTTTCCATACCTACGAACGTCGGATAGAGCCTCGGTAGCGGGCTTCGCAAACCGGCCGCGAGGGACCGCTCCTGGCCGATTTTAGTCTGTCTCGAAGGGCAGCAGCCGACCCCTTACGGATTATCAGCGTCATCAATATCGTGATCTGTCCCCGATGGGCCTCCGATGGGCCTTATAAGTAGATCCCCTGTTTTTGTCCAATGTTCAAGTACTGCCTAGGTGCGTTCTTGATCCGGCGCCGAAATCAAAATGCCATCTCCAGCCTTCTTGCTTTCCTGGTTCTGAAACGCGTCACTAAAAGCCGCCGCTAATATGCCGGTTGGCATGGCGACCAACCCAATACCAGCCACCGCAGTAATACCGGCGAAAAAGCGACCGGCAGCAGTTATCGGAGTGACGTCTCCGTAACCAACCGTTGTCAGCGTGGCGACACTCCACCACAAGGCTCTCGGGATGCTGCCAAAGGCTTCCGGTTGCTCAGCAGCTTCAAGCACGTAGAGGAAGGTGCTGGAGACCAGAAGCAGCATCAATGCGGCCATGCCACTCAGCATCAATTCGTAACGGCGCTTGGAGATGGCTTGCCACAGAAGCGTCCAAGCTCTTGTGAAACGCCCAAGCTTCGACACCCTGAGAATTCGCAGCAGTCTGGCCAAGCGCAAGTAGAAGGTGGTGCCGTCGAATACAATCAGCAGCAAAGGTAGTAGAGCAATGAGGTCAATGATCGACCAGACACTGAAAATGTATTTGAGCCGGCCATATTTGCCCGAGAACAGGGGATTCATTGGAGCAACGTAGACCCTCAAGCAATACTCGATCAGAAAAATCCCAAACAACAACCACTCTACTGCCCTGAACATCTGATGGTAGGTTTCGGCTACAGACTGCTCGGTTTCCAATACCGCCACCAGCACCGCGCCGATAATCAATACGCAGATGAAGCGGTTGAAACCTGATATGCCATGGTTTCTGGCAGTTGCATCGACCTCAAGAAAAAGACGTTCCCTGATATTCATCGTGATGCTTCCCTGTGTTGGCGATATGCATGGCAATGGCTTCTGGCGGACTTTTCCCCAAATCCCCTAGCCACTCGACGCGACTATTTCGATGGATCATTGTGTGATTCCGTGCTCTATTGGCTTATCAGCAATGATGGCATTATGAGGTCTCCCCATGAAACGTTTGGCTATTGGTTTTACTCTGCTGTTTGCTTTCAACTTCCCTTCGCTGGCAGTCAGCTCCTCTAGCCACGGTATGTCACAGAACGGAGCGGAGATTCTCGAGCACGGAGGCGGATGCCGTAAAAGCTCACCGCCAGGGCAGTGTTGTCATATGGATAACAAGGTCGGGAGTGTTCACTGCCATTGAGACTGAAGGCCCAGCCGTCGGCTAATACTTGGAGCTCCTTTGAATGGCCGACTGCTGCCGGTCAGGACAGGACGGAGTCGACCCAAAGAAGCCTGCTGTATACATCCAGAAAAGCGGAATTCACCCACCCACCCAATCAGCCTTCAAATCAACCGATCCACAACCCTCGCGTTCCACAATTCCCGATACCGCTCCCGCCAGCCCGGACTCCCCTTATCCAGCCACTCCAACGTCGCCTCGATACTCTCAGGGCTGATCATGAAGTGATTGATATGCTCCTCGATCCGCTCTTGCGATAAATGCAGCGAATCCAAGTAACCATTAAAAGAGTCCGCCAGCACCACGTACTCATCGCCCTGCTGACGACGCCCAGTCCAAGCGGGCAAGCCTGCCACCATCACCGCCACGTCCTGGCGCCCTTCCCGCAGGTCCAGCAGCAAGATACTCGCGCCGCCGTCGCGACCGATCGGCAGCAATCCCGTCTCGGGGAAGCCGGGCTGGGCCCGCAGTTGCTCCAGTTCAAAGGGGTTGGATTCATACGCTTTGTCCGGGTCCAGCCCGTACAGCGAAAAACTAAGCAGTTCCTCGTCGCCATTGGCCAGGGTCGCCAGCACATCGTATTCCACGTAGGCGCCGTTGCAGGTCTTGAGGAATTGGCGATAGTCGTCCGGCAAGCGAGCCCCCAGGCTGGCTTCCAGTTGCGTGATGGCACGCTCGGTGGCGCCTTCACGGGTGTCTTCGAGGATGAGGCCGCGGTAGTCAGTCATTGATGTCTCGAAAAGGTATTGGGTCCTGAAGGTCTTGAAACACGCCGCGCCGCACAATCAGTCCGACACGTCGATAACAAGTGCTCCGCTCACTTGCTGGCCAGATGTCTCTCGATCAGCCTCGCCGCCTCATCTGCGTGAGTAAAGCCCAGGCTGTGATCGGCACCAGAAAAAACGTGCAGTTCAGCGCGGGGCAACAGTTGGGCAAGGTACTGGCCGACGCGAACGGGGCTGATCGGATCAGCGTCGCCCCAGAGCAGCAGGACCGGCATGCGCAACTCGACCAAGCGGGACGTGAGGTCGGTGCGGTCGTCGAGAAACCAACTCGGCAGCGTCGAGTTGGCCGCCGCAAAATCCGGGCGCCAGTCCTGCGCGCCCAGCGCCGACATGTCCACCCCGCCCGAGGTGACGGTCAGCACCAAGTGGGTGATCAGTTCAGGACGTTCAAGCGCTGTAAGCACAGCGACGATACCGCCCATGGATTGCGCCACCAGCGCTGTGGGCCGGTCGATCTCGGCCAGCACACGCGCCACTAGGTCACTCATGCCGGTCACGCCAGGCACGGGCGGTGTGTCTCCAAAACCGGGCCAGCCGGTATGAACTTGCTGCGCCGGGTGGGCCAAGCGCTCAGCGACCGGATGCCAGAACTGGGTGTTGCCCGAGGCGCCGGGCAGGAAGATGAGTTTGACGGGGGATGCGGTCACGGGTTCGTCCTTGAGGGTGGATTTGAAAGGGTCAGCAAGAATGCAAAAGAGATACCGCCAGGTTCGATGAGCGCATCGAAACGAGAGCTGTCATCCATAGCTGCCCTTCGTGAAAGAGAGATCGTGGAAGACAGCAGCCATTGCGCCTTTCGTTTTGGTCAGTGAGGCCGAATCCTTCTATGCTCAGCCATTATGCGCAAGGAATTACCTTGATGGGTTACCTGATTCGAAACGCTATGGCTGCCGATGCCCCGGCCATCAGTCAAACGATCATCAATGCTCTGCGCCAGTCCAATGCCCAAGACTACTCATCCGAAATTATCGATCAAGTGGCGCAAAATTTTTCTCCCTTGGCAATTCTTCAATTGTTGGCTCAACGTCAGGTACTCGTAGCAATAGTCGACAATCATATTGTTGCAACGGCGAGTCTTGATCAGGACGTTGTCCGAAGCGTGTTTGTCGAGCCGAGCTATCAAGGGCAGGGTCTCGGGAGACACCTGATGGAGAGGCTTCAATCGATCGCCATAAACGCAGGTCTGAACCTGCTACGGGTTCCCTCTTCAATCACCGCAGAAGGCTTTTATGCTTCGCTTGGCTTTATAAAAGTCAGGGATGAGTTTCACAAATCGGAGCGCACGATCATCATGACGAAAATCTTGGACCTGTAGCACTGCGGCGATCCATCGGCATCGGGGACAGACCACGATATTGATGACGCTGATAATCCGTAAGGGGTCGGCTGCTGCCCTTCGAGACAGACTGAAATCGGCCGATTTTGTTGAAAAGTCGGATTTTCAGATCGCCTGAACTCAGGCACGGCCACCACCGAAGAACCGACTCACCACATTGAGTGGTTTCTCGGCCCTTCGTTGACCTTTGCTGCTCGGTTATTGGGTTAGTTTGAGGTTTTTTGCTTCGTGCAGGCGCACCTATCCCGTGATAGGTGGCCCTTGAGAGGCAAATTTGGCCAGCCGTCGCAGGTTCTGCACCGCAGCGGCCAGCGTGAATTCATCCGTCGCGCCACTCATGCCACGTAGCCGCAGGCGATCCAATTTCAGGATGCGCTTGAGGTGGGCAAACAACATCTCGACCTTTTTACGTTCGTGGCGAGAGCGCTAATATGCCGGCGTTGCTGCAATGCGCCGAGCCACATCGCGCGCGGCTTCATGGACGCTGCGAGCGATCTTGCGGAACGCAGTATTCGGACAGCACTTGGCTTTCATCGGACAGGCAGCGCAGTCGGTCTGCCGGGATCGGAAGATGATGGTGTTGGCTTTGGTGACGTGCGAACGCTCGTTCTTGAAGGTTCGCCATTCACTGCGCAATGCATTGCCGGCCGGGCAGCAGTATTCCTCAGCCTCTTCATTCCAGTGGAAATCGTTGCTCGAAAAACTGTCGTTCTTGCGCTCGGTTTTGTCCCACACCGGCACATGCGGCTCGATGTCTTTTTCCTCCACCATCCAGGCCAGCATCGGCGCGGTACCGTAAGCGGTGTCGCCAATGAGGCGCTCCGGCTTGATGTCGAACTGCGCTTCGACCCGATCGATCATCGTCTTGGTGCTCTCGACTTCTGCGGTTCGATGAGCCGGTGTGGATTCCACATCCATGATCACGCCGTGCTCGGTATCGATCAGATAATTCGTGGAGTAAGCGTAGAACGCTGGGCCACCTGAAGCTGCGGTCCAGCGGGCTTGAGGATCAGTCAGCGATAGGCGCTTGGGTAGCGTTTCGGCCAGAGCCTCTTCATCGAGTGCTTCAAGATACTCACGCACGGCTCGGGTGCTCAGGGCCGGATCACTCCAGTTGACCTGTTCATCGCCCGGTACACCGCGCTGCCGGCTGGCATCCGCTTTGATGATGCTGGCGTCCACGGCAAAACCTTCACCTTTGACCAAGCCTGCGTCCATGCAACGACGCAGCACTTCATTGAACAGCCAGCGAAAGAGATCGCTGTCCCGAAAACGGCCGTGTCGATTTTTGGAAAAGGTCGAGTGGTTGGGGACTTCATCTTCAAGGCTCAACCGGCAGAACCAGCGATACGCCAGGTTCAAATGGGCCTCTTCGCACAACCGCCGTTCGGAGCGGATGCCATAGCAGTAGCCGACGATCAGCATACGGATCATCAGTTCTGGATCAATCGACGGACACCCAATCGGGCTATAGAAATCGGCGAGGTAATGGCGCAGGTCGCTCAGATCAAGACACCGATCAATGCTGCGCAGAAGATGATTGGCTGGAATGTGATCTTCAAGGTTGAACGCGTAAAACAGCCGCTCCTGCCCACTCGATAACTGTCCCATCATGCTGCGTGCTTCCCTGCTGGCCAATGCGCAGATTTTGCCGGAGGCCAGCCAGGGGAGCTACTTTTTCAACAGAATCGGCCAGGACCGGACGCTCGGTCATGAGTTCAAAAGCCGCCATTCGCACTGATGCGACTGATTGTCTCAACGCTCGTTTGGTCCATTCACCACCGTGACTATCCCTCACGGATGCAAGGCCGAACAGGTTTTCCCAAGGCTTTGGCACTCCCATTCTCTACCTGCATGGTGGCCTTAAAAGAATTGCGGAAAACACAGATTAAGTTCTGTTAAGAAACTAAAATAGTTGCTTAATAAAACTAAAAAACATAGAGTCGAGACTACATTTCTTGCAGTTGAAGTCCTATGCCACGCCTGAGAGTCAACGAGTCCCTCTGTTCTGCCGCCCGCGCTCTTGAGGTTCTGGGCGATCGCTGGACACTCCTCCTGATTCGCGAAGTCGTATTCGGCACGCGCCGTTTCGACGAGTTTGCGTTGCACCTCGGCATCGCACGCAACATCCTGACCACGCGCCTGAATGCAATGATTGCCGCCGATATTCTGGTGCAGGCGCCGGTACGCGACGATGCGCTTCGCAAGGCCTACCATCTAACCGAAAAGGGACGAGATCTCCTGCCCGTCCTAATCGCATTGCTACAGTGGGGCGACCGCTGGCTACAAACTCCCGATTCGATTCCGATCCAGATCGTCGAGCGCGAGTCGGGCGAAGTGCTCGAGCCTATGCGACCTCGCAATCGGTCTGGCAAAGCGCTAACCCTGCGCGACCTTGACTGGGTTCCGGGCCCCGGCAGTACCGATCCACGGATTGCCCCATTAGTCGCCGCCTACGAAAAACAGCGACGCATCGAACCGCGGCCGATAGCTGCGCCAAAAAAATCGAAGAAAGAGAAATCAGCATGAGTCTTTACTTTCGGCTGTTCTGGACCTGGCTACGAGCACGTTTTAAATCGCCGATCCAGATGGGTGAAACCATCGAGCTGGTCATGCGCGTCTGGCCAAATGACCTCGACATCAACGGCCACATGAACAACGGTCGCTACATGACGATCACTGACCTGGCCCTGATCGAATACTTCACCCGCGCCGGATTCATCGAGGTCGCGCTACGCAAGAGATGGCGCCCCATGCTGGGCGGTAGCATCATTTCGTACCGTCGCGCCCTGAAGCCGTTCGCGGTTTATACCTTACGCTTTTCGATGAAATGCTGGGACGCGCGTTGGAACTACATGGCGTTCGAGTTTCTGCAGGATGGCAGGATAATGGCACACGGCCACAGCAAAGGCGCGATTGTCGGCAGAGAAGGTTTCGTGAGCAGCGCGGACGTACGCAATGCGATGGGTCTCAATCCGGCCTCGCCTGAATTTCCCGCGTCGATATCCGCGTGGGTCGAAACCGAACGCCTGATGAACATTTAGTAGGAACCGCCATGCTTGCGCAAATACTCATAACGATCAGTGCAGGAATCATCATGTTGTTAGGCCTGGTGCATCTGGCCTACACCTACTTTGGCGACAAACTCCATCCGCGTGACACCGACTTACTAGCACGACTTAAAACGACCTCCCCCGTCATCAGCCGCCAAACAAGCGTGTGGAACGCATGGATCGGCTTCAACGCGAGCCACAGTCTGGGTGCAATTTTGTTCGGAGTGATTTTTGGATATCTGGCACTTCAGCAGCCGATGCTGCTCTTTCATTCTTATTTCCTCGGATTCACAGGTTTGATCGTGCTTGGTGCCTACCTTGTGATGGCGAAACTGTACTGGTTCATCCGCCCCTTGCAAGGTATCTCGGTGGCATTCCTGTCCTATGTCGTCGGATTTATCCTCGCGAATATTCACCTTTTTGCGTGAGGCGACGGTGCTCAGTGCATGCAAATACCCTTCTTGGCTCCGCCCAGCAATTCGATGACATTGCGTTTCTGGCTGGTTCTGGTGCGCCTGCTGGACTCTACGGCTACATGAGGAATGCCTGCTTTGGGTCGATTGTGTTGAAAAAGTCGGCCATGGTTTCCACGGCAGAAAAGTACGCGCGTGAGATTAAAATCTTTGCATTGAACAGAGGATTCCAGGCTCTGATTTCGCGTAGCGGCGCGCAAAAAAGGCATTTTCAGCGGTCAGTATGCAAGCGATCTGGAAGAACCGACTTTTTCAACAGAATCGGTCGAGAGCTGCCTCCGGGATACGGAACATTGCCATTAGGGAAACTCTGAAAAAGACTTCCTGATTTGGCAAAATCACCGGACACCAGTCGCCGAGCTTTTCAATGATGAAACAGATGACCTTCGCCGATGCCGAGTACGCCAGCAAGCGCAAGCAGACCCGCAAGGAGTTGTTCCTGATCGAGATGGATCAGGTAGTGCCTTGGAAAGGCTTGATCGCCCTGATCGAGCCGCACTATCCAAAGGGCGAAGGCGGTCGTCCGGCCTATCC
>NZ_CAXAPG010000032.1:0-63425 GCF_963970585.1 Pseudomonas sp. RL_105y_Pfl2_101 | reverse complement strand
ACGATTCACTCGGGCTGTGTCCTTGCTTGATCGGTGTGTGTTCGCAACTATCACCGTAGACCAAGGCCAGCCTTTTTTCATTTTTTGCAGCCGTATCAGTTAGTTAGCCGTTAAGTAAGTGCCATTCGGGACGGATTTATTTAATACTGAGCAAGCAAATAAATCCGCCCCCTTTTTCCATCTGCTCCCGTTAGCGCACACGCTTACTGACTACCTTAAGCCCCTGCGCTTATTGCACCGAAGCCGTCTTGAAGTGACTGACCGAGCTGTCAGCCCCGTTTGGCACTCGGGGACAGGACGACCGGCGCCACGAAGTCGAACGTTTCTTGACCCGCTGGAAGCATGTAGGGATCTTTCATAGTCAGGCGGTACACCGCAGACACCACAGCAGTGTCTATCACTGGATCGCCGGAACTCTCGGCCAGGTAAACCTCGGGCTTCGGACTCCTGGTCGAGAACCTGAAAAGCACTCTAACTGTCAGCGTTTGACCAGAGTGATTGAGCCCACCGAGCTCATACGAGCGCCATAACTCGAAACGCATCTGGCGCAGAAGCCCCCCAATCCATACTCGATTGTATTTCTGCACCTGCTCAGCATCGAGCTCCAGCCCAAGGGCCAATAGCGGCCGCATTGCCTTCCAGGCGGGGTCACCATATTTTTGGGTAGCATCGACGTACAGCTTCAAAGCACCCGACACATCCTGCGCACCGCCCTTGCCCTGCTCCATCAACCCACCCAACCCCACCACACCACCTATACCTGCGCGGGTGTAATAATCGCGGGCCTTCACCGGGTCAACTGGCTCGTCAATCCCATCCCGCGCCATGCGCGCGAGCTCCACATAGGCATATGGATCGGCCGGCGCCGCTTGCAGGTAGAGTGACCTGGCCCGGGCAGTGTTCTGGCTCACGCCTGTGCCGCGCTCATAGAAGGTACCGAGCACATGCTGGCAAGTCGGAATTCCACCTTCGCTCGCGGATATGACGAGCTGCAAGTCGGACGGTTGAACAGTTCGGTAGTGGGTGGTTTGGCGACATGCCTTGCCTTGGTTGCCATCCAAGGCGTCGTCAAAGGTGCCAAGCGGCACGAAGGGATTGCGCAACTCCGCAAGGTAACGGTCCGTCGGAGTGGTGCGGGACTCCTCAAGGTACTCGACGGTGCTCCTCCCAAGGTCTTTCATGCTCTGGCAACCGCCGAGGGCAATCATCAGACCGATCAATACGATATTTTTTTGCATGCTGTGTCGTGTCCATACGTGAAACGCGGTTGCTCGTGGTGACTATCCGCGTATGCAAACAAATAAATCCCCCTTTTCGGTCCCCCCTTCGCCTGTCTTCAACTCGCGACCTCGTCCTGAAAACCGGTCCTCTAATTATTAGGTCGGACTCAGTGCCCCTGGACGCTCGCTACAGGAATACGCTCCTGTGGCTGAGTGACATCGTAAACATGCTGCTCACAACCTGCCCCAATGATCACGAACTCCACTAGGTAAACCTTTTGCTTCTCGGGCTTGAAGGTGGAACTCATAGGGCCGCATGCATAAACAATTTTTTCGGCATAGCGGTAGTAGTTCGAGTCGTAGACCCGTGATTCACCGATCACTTCAATCGCCTGCCCGGGATCAGCCTGCACCTCCAGTTGGGGGAAGCGTTTTACGGTGGCGCTGTTGGCAACCTCGTTCACTTTGGCGATCCAACCGAATACCTTGCCACGACCGGAATCGACCACGGTTCCCAAGACCTCGGCACGTTGGTCCGCATCGGAACTGCGCCGCACGGAAAATTGCACCGGGTGGGTGAATCCTGTCGCCTTCATGATGATCTTGGCGTGTTCCGCGTCAGCGACGACCTTGGGTTGTTGCAACTGCACGCCATCCTTGAGCAGGCTTGGCGAGGAATCCCTGACGTTTGAGTGACAGCCTGCCAGGGCCATGGCTAGAACTAAAAAGGTGGTTTTTTTCATGATTACTTCCCTGCAAAATTTGAATGACCACAGACCATCGAAGTACTTTCGATAAAAGCGGAATGGAGATGATCACGTTCTAGTAATCGATGACTGATTTGGACCTCGCTTAGCCTGAACGTCCTAACAACCTTGCCCACCATCCAGGCTTGGCGACTGGCTCAGGTGTTGGAACAGCTTCTTCGCTGGGATGGAGTAAATCTTGCGGATAGTGTTCATGTCCGATGCAGTCACTGTCATCAAGCCTAAAGACTTTCACGGCGGCGACCGCCTCGAAACACCAACGACCAAAATAGCTTCCCATCTCAAGCGGATGTTTCACTGGATCACCATAGATGTACCACCACGGTTGCTGTTTACCGCGCCGGTTCAGCTCTGGATACCAATGTGTTACGAAAGCAAGCAACAACGTTGCTTGCTGCGCCTGCGGCGCGTCAATGGCCTTGAGCAGCCTTGCGTAAGGCTTGGCATGCAGGAGGTTCTCCCCAATCGGCCGCTCTGGTTGACGAGACGCCATGACTCGATCAAGCAGAACGTCCTGCCCGCCCTCATCTATCAACGCAACCAAACGAAGCCACTGGTCGTCGGGGATTTCAAGAACGAGCGCCAGGCTCACCAGCCAGAAACACCAGATATAGTGGTTTAAATTTGAAAGTTCAAAGGTCCAGTCTCGGCAAGTTTGGAGATTGTTTTCTGCACAGACTTCGTCGGATAGACGGTTGGAGATTTCCCACGCATCTAAAAGGCGAGGGAAATGGGTAGCCATTTCCAAGCTATCCCCGCCCTGCGAATAGACTCTTATGCTTGAAATCAAATTATCTTTAGCAAAATCGAACGCGAACTGAGGCCTGTATATGGGATTAGCCGAAGGTTCCATCAAAATTGCACTGGCGCGCTCAATCCATTGCTGATCTTTTACTGCACGGTCGTCCCAGTATTGTTTATCTCCCAACGGTGCACGAATCACGGAATAACCCCATTCAAATTTTTGGAAGGCAGTATTTTAGAGGTGTCTATGGCTTTGACTTTTCCACGAGCATCAAGCACCTCAATCTCTGTAGCACCGTCTGGGCGAGTTCTCACGACCCAGGTTTCAGTACGGTTCGTTTCGACCGCAGTCCGAACGTCCCGGCTCTGATCTCTACCCACCGCACGAACTAATCGATCACCGCCCAGAGTCCATGCAACAGAACCCTGCTTACCATCCGTCGGATTACCAAGCCCCGAGGAGCCGGACTTCTTGTTATCACTGACAAACTTGTACTCGATAATGACGTAGTCGACATCTGGACGATCCACCTTGTAAAGGTCATCGATCCCCGTCTCCCCAATCCCCGGAACCCGTGCAAGCTTCTGTCCTTCGGGAACGATTTGCTGAACAGAACGCTCGCCAAACAAATCACCCATGACACTTTTCTGCTGCTTGGTTAAAACTGCCAGATCCATCATCGGCTGGCCATCGGGACCAAAGATACCGCCACTTTTGATCAGCGCCTGCTCGGACGCTTCGTTAAGTATTCCAGTGAAGCGTTTCCCCACTGCCTCTGCAAGCTCACCTGTCAGGCGTGTCGTCGCCAACCCTGCGCTACCGGCCCCCGCACCGCCCAGACCGATACCCACTCCCGCAGAAGTCGCAATTGCCTCATTCTGCCTCAGCACATCAGCGCCATACCCTTGCATGATATGCAGGGTGTCCAGATACCCCTTGAGTCTTAAGTCTTCAGGCAAACTTTGGACAGCCTCCACGGCAGCGGCAAATTGCCGTCCTCCACAACTCGGACAATTCACCGTACTCATCGCCAAAAGTGCCGTCTTGGATCCGAAACTCGCCAAGTTCTCCACAGCGTTAGCAAAACCTTCGGCGCTGCCTTGGCCCTTTGCATTAAGTATTGCGACCTGATTCTTTGGGTCACGCATGTAATGGTAAGGGTCAACCAGCTCAATGTACTTGACCAGATTTTCAACTGACTTCCGGTCTTTCATCAGCTCTGCCAAGCCCAGACGCTCATTGTTGTAGTCAGCCAGGCTCACCTGAAACAGATCGGTGCTTTTCAGCTGCGAAAGCTCCGTTCGAAGGAAGTTGGCGGCATCTGCCGTCTTGCCATCCTTCACATCCAGTACAGCATTCCATCCTCGGTCAACCATCGCTGCTGCGGTTCGCAAGAGCTCCATTCGCGCCTGTTCATCAGTGATGCCCTTTTCCTTCGCGTAACGACTGACTCGATCATTGTCGGAGGCGAACGTTATTTCGTCTGGATGCAACTGCCGGTTGTACTTCTCCACTCCCAGCGCAGTGCCACCGGCCACGACCGAACCGATCACGCCACTACCGGATCCAACCGTCGTACCGACGCCTGCAGCTATTAGCGAAGCTACGGTCTTTTGCTCCGTTTCTGTCAGCTTGCTGCCAGCCAAAGCTTGCATGACGGATGGCAATAGAGCTGAGGCGCCCGCACCCAATGCCCCACTCTGCACGCTACCACTGGAAAGCCCCATCGCCGCTCCCGCCAAGGCATGCAACATGACACGCGCCGCGCCGCCTTCCGCCCAGGCAGCTTTGGTCACGCTATCGATGTCTTTACGGTTCTTCTGTTCGTCGGCAAAGCTGCCAATTCTGTTGAATATGTCACTGGACGTTGTATTGGCGACGATGCCAACAGCTGTGCCGCCCGTGGCTCCGCCAAGACCTGCGGCAATCAAGCCAGAGGCGATATCAGCCATCAGTTTCTTATCACCGCCTACCTGCCAGCGGGCGGCTTCCAAACTGGCCGCCTCCGCCGCCCGGGCGGTTGACTCGGCAGCTGGCGAACCGGCATGGGCTTGATCCTTTGCCTCCTGCCCAAGCCTCTTGGCCTCATCCGCCTTTGCCTTCGCCACCGTACTGATAATTCCACTGGCCAATTGCGCCGAGCTTTGAATCAGGTCGATACGCTCCTGCATGGCCTTTTCATCAGGCCTGTCCAGCTTCTGATTGGCGTTGGCGGTATCGCGGTTCAGCCCCACCAGGTCAGTCGCACCCTCGGGGTTACGGACAACGATCGTGCCTTCGCTGACAGCACTGCGGGTGTAGCTGTGATCTTTGTCCTTAAGGGCTACTGGAATGCTGCCGCCGAATGAGGAGCCGCCAACATTGCTGCCCGAGATGGAAATTCCCGCCGATTGGCTCTCGATATTGCTGCTGTTCTTGATATCGCTGACGAGCAAGCGATCCGTGCTGAGGCGGTTTTTATCCGCGGACGCTTCGCTGGCGATCACAGCGCCCTGCAGGGTTGTGGTTTTACCCACATGGATGTCGTAACCACCGGCACCAGCGAACAATCCGCTCTGGTCGGTCACAGCCTTGTAGTCACTGTTCATGTTGGCGGCGGCAATATTCGCCGAACCCGCGACCATGGAGCCGTAGCAGAACGGCGGAACGCAGATGCTCGCTCCGATCCCCCCGCTGCTTTGCTTGCTTTTCGACGATTCGGTGTCTTGACGAGAAACAATATTCAGGTTGCCGCCAATCGACGCCTTGATGGTGTCCGCCCGGACCTGGGCGCCTTCGAGGGTTGTGTCGCGACCGCTTTGCAACAACAGCGATCCGGTTTCCAACGTGGTATTGACCTGGGTGACGGACTTGCCGTTACCCAGGTTTTTTGCACCTTGAGCCCCCAGATCGAGGGTGAAGCCGTTTTGCTCCCCAATATTGAAGCTGGCACCAATGGCCGTTTTGTTGCTGGAGCCGTCATTTTTGCGATCAACGGAGTCTTGTGCACTTTTCAGCAGCACATCATTTTTAGCCAGCAACAAGGTGTTTTCAGCCTTCAGGCTGCTGCCGGTTATCTGGATATCACCCAGGGTTCCCGCCGCGTCCCCCGTGGCAACAATCGATAGCTCTTGACCGGCATTAAGGGTGCTTTGCTTCGCCGTCAGGCTGTTGTACTCACTGCTGCTTTTGCTGCGCGTATTGGCCAGCTCGGTACCGATCTTGATCAGTGAGCCATTGCTGGGAGTGCCGCCTTGCTTGTTTTTGAATCCGGAGCTTTGCCCGTTTGCGTCCGAGGCCTGGCCACCCAGGTTGTAAAACGCGAGGGCGGCCTGGGCGATTTTTACCGCCTTGAGTCGAGGGTCATCGGCATTCTTCGCAGCTTTGGACGCGTCGCGAATAGTCCTTGCGGTGTCGACGAGCGCACCACCGATGACCCTACCCACTGCCAAGCTTTTAGAGCTGTCCTCAGTGGTTTGCCGCGCGGTTTCATCACCCGCGGTGATGGTCACGTTGGAACCGGTAAGCGCCATGTCCTTGGTACTGACCAAATCACTAGCCACCACACTCAACTCACGCCCAGCCGTAAGCGTTACATTGCCGGCACTGGAGCCAACTGTGCTGCCGGTAAGCGTGGTCTCTGTAGCCGTGCCGTTGTGCTTCTGACTGTTGATAAACAGATGCTGATTGCCCGTCATGTCATCCAGGCCCAGCTTGTTACCGGTCAGCACACCTGTCAGGTCGCGATTCTTTTCCTTGTGCATATCGGTGCGCGAAAAGGTGTTCTGCGCCGCATCGATGGTCAGGTCGCGCCCGGCCTGGACCGCCAAATCACCGGTACTGACCAGGTACGAGCCCGTCACTTTCACATCTTGGCCGCCCGCGACGGTGACCGTCTCGCCTGAGACCATGCTGCCCACGGCAGTCGTGCGTTTCTCGTCGACCTTGTCCTGGACTTTGCTCGACTTGAACCCGCCCCAACTGCTTTTGCTTTCCTTGCGCTCATGGCGAGCGCTGTCGGAGTCGGTCACGGCAAGAATCTGTACGTCCTTGCTTGCGACCAATTTCGTCGCGCCTTTCTCGGAAGTCACGGCGCTACCTGCCAACAGCAGGTTTTCACCCGCCACCAGCGTACTGTCGCCACCGGAACTGACCAGGCTGCCCACCTGGGTGGTGCTGTCCGTTTCATCCAGCCGGAATTTCTTCCCGGAAGAAGACTTCTTGGTCTTGCTGTAGAAGCTGTAGTCCTGATCCGCAGCAGCCTTCAGGGCGAGGTTGTTACCCGCCACCAGGTACGCCTCATTCCCCGCGTTGACCGTACTCGCTACCAACGTGAGATCCTGCCCCGCGCTCAGCGTCGCATCCCCGCCCGCCTTGAGCGTGGTGGACACCTGCTGGACATGATCCTCGATGCTCTTGACCTTCTTGCTCTGGCCATACGAATGCTGTTCATTCGCCGCGGGCCCCAAGGTCAAGTTCTTGGTAGCGACAATGGCCAAGTTCCGCTTGGCTTCGACCTGGCTGGCGATCACGTTGAGGTCACCGCCCGCAGCGGCCTGAAGATCACGCCCAACCGTAACGCTAGAACCATTCTGGGTAATGGTCTGGTCTCGATGTTTGCTGCCCTGCGTATGGCTGTCCACCTGCTCGGCGGCGGTGATGTTCATATTTCGGGCTGCGCGCAATGTGGTGTCGTTACCACTCTTGAGCACACCACCAACATTGGCGATATCCCGCCCAGCGCCCGCGCTCAGGTCATGACTCGCCTCAATCCGCGCCGCGCTGTCAGCAAATTCGCGTTGCTCAGTCTTGTAACCAGTGCCGCTGGCATGCCGGGTAATGGTTCGCTCATTGGTCAAATCACCAGCGACGGCAACAACACTGACATCCCGCCCAGCAATAACCCCACCCGCCCTGTTAGTCAGGTTATTACTCGCCAACGCATCAAGCCGACCACCCGCTTCCATCAACCCACTGTTGACCAAGCTGTCGCCCGCCGTCGCCCTCAGGTTGCTGGACGCGCGCAAGGTGCCCGCATTGTTCAGGTTCTTACCCGCAATCAGGCTGACGTCTGAGCCCTGAATCAGCGCACCATTCGGCGCCAGGCGATTATTGGCCTGGGCCAGATAAAGCACCGGCACCAGCACCTGTTGATTATTCACCGTCCGGTTTTCCATCCAGACGATGTCATGGGTCAGGGCCGTAACCTGTTCGGCGGTCAGGCTGACGCCCAGGGACAGGTTGAGACTGTCCTTGCTGGCGATGGCGTTGTTCATCAGGTACTTGAACATGCCGTCGTCGGAGTTCTGGCCGTCGAGGAAGCGTTGGCCGGTGCGGGCGATCACCGCCTGTTGGATCAGGCGTTGTTCGTAGAAACCGTCGCCCAGGCGCTTGGCGGCGGTGTCCGGGTCGTAGCCCAGGTTTGTCAGCAGGTAATCGGAGCTCATGAACCGGCGCATGTCGGTCAGCGCCGGGTTGGTCTCGATCAGGTACTTTTGCGGGTTGGCCTGGAACGAACGGTCCGGCAGGCCACGCACTTGCGTCAGGCCCGTGCTCTGGGTCGGCGTGGCCGAGCCGTCGCCGCTCATGCGGAACAGGCCGTTTTGCCCGGTGGGCAAGTCAAAACCCGGCAAGGTCAGCGGATCGACCTGTTGCTGGGTCAGGTTCGGGGGTAGCTGCCGATTGACGCTGATACGGGTCGAGAAGGCGTTGTCGGCCTGGGTGTCGGTGCGCGGGCCGGCGCCAACGTAGTTGTAGCCGCCACGCACGACGCCGCTGTTGAGGTCGCCCTGGGTAGGAATGTCGACGGCACCACCGGCCTGGATAATCGCGGCATAGGTCTGGTTATCGGTAGTACTGGTTTGGGTGCGAAACTCCAGCAGCTCACGCTCGGTCATACCAATGAAGCGGCTCATCGCCGCTTCAAGACCGCTCAGGTCATTGGCGTTGTAGCCTGGGCTCTGCAACCAGTATTTTTTGGTGAAGTTATTGGCGGCGGTGCGCCAGCTACCCGGGCGGCGCGTGCGTTGGGACCTGAAGGTGCGCGAGGTTTCAATCTCGCCGGGCTCGATGCCGATGTTGTCCAGGCTGACGAGGTTGGCGGTCAATGCACCGCCGACGCCGATGCTGCTGCTCCGGTTGGTCAGCGTGTCGCCCTGGATATTCAGGTTGCCGCCGGTGGTGATGCTGGAGGCAGCGCTGGCCGCGGTGACTTCGAACTTGTCGCGCTGGACGATCTGCCAGACGTGGTTTTCCTTGCCTCCGCTGCAATCACCGGCGTTGACCCCTTCGATACAAGCCACTTCCCTGATTGAGGCGGTGTAGATGCCAGCATCGTTGGTGGCCAAGACCTCACGGACGTTGTCGATGGTGCTGGCCGCCAGGCGCATGTTGCCGCCGCTTTGCAGCGTGCCGGAGCTGTTGAGGATGCGGCTGGCACGGGTGCCGAGGCCGTCGCGATCGATGCTCAGATCACCCAGGCTGTAGATATCGGCATAGCGGTTGGTCAGGCTATTGACGCGCAGGCTGGTATTGCCGCCGCTGAAGATCAATCCGTGTTCGTTGAGCAGGTCGCCGGTTGTGACACCGAGCGCGCCGGCACTGCCCAACGTGCCGTAGTTGTTGAGCGTGGCGGCCGTGACGCTCAGGTCCGCCGCCGAGGTCAGCCGACCGTAGCTGTTGAGGACGCCATCGACCACGACGGTTGTGTTGCCACCGCCAGCGATACTGCCGTTTTGCTCCAGACTGATCAGCGCGGCCTTGAGGCCCAAGGTGCCGAGACTGCTCAAGCGACCGTTGCCTGTATAGGCGCCGGTCAGTTGCAGGTCGATCGCCCCATCGCTGCCGATCAGGCCGTCGACGCGCCAGTTGCTGCCACGGCCCACCATGCTGTCGGTACTGAGCAACTGGCCGGTGGCGGTCTGGGTCAACTGGTCGACATCCACGACCAGGTTCCCGGCCTGGATCGCCGTGCTGTTGGTCCAGCGATCAGCCGTCACCGTCAGGTTGCCGTAGGTCACCAGCTGTCCGCCGGCCTGCCCCAGGTTGGCCTGGCTGATGCCGAACACTCCCAGGCCAGTGTGCAACAGCTTGCCACCCACGTTCTGAATGCTGCCGGTGTCCAGGCCGACATTTTGGCTGGCGGTTTCCAGGGTGCCGTCGTTGTTATCGAACAGGTCACCGATGTTGAACACCGTGGTGCTGTTCTGGCCCAGGGTGCGCAGTTGGCCTTTCTGGTTGCTCAAGCTGGCGGCCAGAATGTCCAGGCTGTCCTGGCTTTCGATGATGCCGGCGTTGTTGTTCAGCGCACCCGAAAGGTCAAAGTCGATACCACTGGCGCTGACCTGCCCGCCGCCGCTGTTGTCCATGCCCCGGCCAGTGACCCAGACCTTGCCCGTGGCGTATATCCCGCCGTTGCGATTGTTGATATCCGCCGCCGCGTTGGTGACCACGACATCGCCGGCTTGTGCAGCGATGCGTCCGCCGTCGTTGAACAGCCCAGCCAAGGCTCGGATGTTGAGTCCTTGAGCCTGGATCGTGCCGCCCTGGCGGTTCACGTCATGGCCGTTTTTCAGCACACCGGTGGTGCGTGCCTCCAGCGCCGCCTTGACGCTGGACAGCACGCCGCCACGGTTGTCCAGGTTGGTGGCGAAGACACTCAGCTTGGCGTCCTTGGCGATGATGCTGCCGCCCTGGTTATCGATGTCGCCGGATACATCCACGGTGACCAGGCCCTCGCCTTGCAGCGTGCCCTTGGCGTTATTCAGACTGGCAGCATCGAACTCGACCTCGGCAGCACGGCTGGCGAGCAGGCCTTTTTCGGCGTTGTTGACCGCGCCGGTGGCGCTGACCAGCAACTTGCCATTGGCGGCGACGGTGCCTTTGTTGCTGTTGTCCAGGCTGGCGGTGTGCACGGTCATGACGCCTTGGCTGGATAGCTCGCCGCCCCGGTTATTGATCGCGCCGGTGTTAGTGATGTCGAGATTTTTGCCGGCCATGACCAGGCCGGTCAGGTTGTCCAGGCTGCCGAGGACCAGGGTCGCGCTGTTCAGGCTCGACAGTTCACCTGCATTGTTTTCCAAATGGCCCAGGTCGGCCGTCAGCAGGCCCTGGCTATTGATCAGGCCGCCCTGGCTGTTGAGGACTTGATCGGCGCTCAGGTGCAGTTCGGTGTTACCCAGGATCCGGCCTTTATTGCGGTTATCCACAACGTTGCCGGTGACGGTGGTCTTGCCCTGCCCACTGAGCGTGCCGCCCTGGTTGTTCAGCGCTGCGGTGGTCGTGACATTCAGGTCGCGACTGGCGATGACGGTTTTGCCGGCGTTGTTCAACTGCTTGGCGGTGAGGGTGACATCACCCGTGGTATTGCGGCTGTTATCGGCGTTGACCCCGGCTTCGATAATGCCGTTGTTGCTCAGTGTGCCACCGCTGTCCAGATGAACGTTGTCGCGCGCTACCAGGTTGTTCTGGCTGATCAGGTCGCCCTGGGTCTTCACGTCCAGGCGGCTACCGGCGTAAACCTGACCACGGGTTTCCAGGCTTTTGGCGTCGATGACGATGGCGCCGGCAGCAGCCGTCTGCGCCATGCTCAAATGACCATTGGCATCCAGCTGAATATCCCCCCCACTGGCAACCATCTTGCCGTCCAGCTTCACACCAACCCCGGCCTCGGTGCCCACCAGCTTGATCGCGCCGGCGTACATACCACCCAACGCCGAAGAGTCGATAGCCAGTTCTGGTTTCGCACTGCCGTCATCAGCACGGGCAGTGGCGTTCAGGGTATTGGCGTTGACGTCATTGCGCCCAGCCACGATGGTCAGGTTCTTCGCCTGGATCTCGGCGTTGATCTTGGCGCTGCGAGTGATGATTTCGAAGCGGTCGACGTTGTTCGCGTTCAGGCCCGCGCCTTCAATGGCGACGCTGCCCTGGTCCACCTGATAGCGACCCACCTGGCCGTTTTCGATGATCGGCTTGCCCGTGGTCAGGGTCGCCTTCGGGGTATTGATAAACCCGCAGCCATTGCAGGTGATGCCATAGGGGTTGGCAACGATGACGTGGGCCGACTGCCCCGCCACTTCGGTGTAGCCGCGCAGTTGGCTGGGGTTGCCGCCGTTGACTTCGTTGAGGATGACTTTGGCGGCCGTGCCCTTGAGGTTCGGGTTGCCGAGGATGATCCCACCCAGTTGCGTGGACTGGGCGGCGTTGGTGGCGTTGTTGAGGATCACGCCGTTGCTGCCGACGTTGTAGTCCTTGAACTGGTTGTGAGACAGGCCGCTGCCGTTGGGCTTGGCGATGTTGACCACCGGCACGCCGTTGCCGGCCTGGCCGAGGCTGGTGCCCGGCGCGCTGACCACGATGCCGCCCGCCTGGGCCCACATCGGCTGCCAGAACATGACGTTGGCCAACAGGAACGCCAGGCCACGCTTGGGCATGCCCCAGAAGGCGTCGCGGGTTTGCAGGGCAGCAGAGGGCTGGCGGGCCAGGAAGGCGTGTTGGCGGTCGTCCATGATCAGGTCTCGTTGCAGCAGAAATTAGATGGATACATCCACGCGGAAGTAGATCGGCGCTTCGCGCTCGGTCAGGGCATCCGGACGTTCCAGGGAGTGGGCGAAGGTGACGCTGGCGCTCAGGTGTTCACCGCGGGCGAACAACTCCAGCGAGTTGCTCGACATGCGCCCGTGCTGGTCGCCGTTGTAGCGATTGCCACGAATCACGCCCTGGTCATAACCGAGGCTGGTGCCGTATTCGGCGAATACCGGGCGTAGCCATTCCAGGGTCACCGGGCGGCTCCAACGCAGGTCGTTGCGCCAGTAGCCGCCGCTGTCGCCGGACAGTGTCTGATCCTTGTAGCCGCGAATCGACGACAGGCCGCCCAGGCTCATGCGCTGCGAGGCGAACAACGCATCCTCGCTGCGCTGGCCGGTCATCAGGCTGCTGAAGCTGAAGGATTCGCCGCCCAGTACAAAGGGTTGCAGGTAGCTGAGGGTGGCGGTGTATTTGCGGTAGCGCGCATCCGGCAGCCCGGGGCCAGGGTCGTCATCGCCCTGGGCATCGAGGGCGCCGATGCCCTCTTGCATGCCCAGGTCGAGGTTGACGAAGGCATTGCCCACTCGCCGTCCATGGTTGATGCCGAACTGCGCCTCGCTGATGCGATTGCTGCTCTCGGCGAGTTTGCTGTCTTCGATGAAGTTGTTGGTACGCAAGTACGCCAGGCCAGTATTGAGGGAGGTCTTGCTCACCGCGTCGCGATGGACCACACGCTCCAGGCGCACCTGATGGTTCTGGCTGTCGCCGCTCTGCTTGAAATTGAAGCCGTTGGCCTGGCCCACGGCGCGGTACTCGCTTTGGCTGTAGGTGTAGCTCAGGTTCCACCAGCCAAACGGCAGGTTGTAATAGAGCATGCCGTTGCGCGAGGTTTTCTGGTGATCGCTGACGGCATCGTGGCCGCCGCGCAAGGCCAGTTGGTCAGCCAGGCCCAGGGGACTGTCCCAGTCCAGGGAGGCGCCCCATTGCTGCTCGCCAGTGCTTTTTTGGCCGTCGTTATGCCGTGACAGGCCGGTGCGCCAAGGTTTTTGCGGGGTGTTATTGACCCGCACTTCACTGCCACCGATGTTCTGTCCCGGCGTCAGTTCCATTTGTGCACGGTTGGACGGCAAACGGTTCAGTTGATCGACCATCTGCTCGATCTCACGCAGGTTGAGCAGATCGCCGGTCTTGCCGGGAAACGCCATCGTCAACTCGCGATCCGACAGCTTGCTGTTCTCGGCACCTTTCAAGCCTTCCAGGCGGCCCTCGACGACCAGCACTTGCAGGTGGCCGCTGGACAGGTCCTGTTGGGGCAAGTAGGCGCGACTGGTGACCAGGCCTTTGTCGAGATAATGGTCAGTAATGACTTTGAGCAGCTCGTTGAGCTGCGGCACGCCCAGGCATTGGCCGATGTAAGGCTTGAGCAGGCGTTCGCGCGCCACATCGGACAAAGCATCGGCGCCCTTGAGCTCGATGGTCTTGATCGGGAAGCAACGGGTATCGACAGGTGCCGTCGGCTGGGTCGGCTTCGCTTCCTTGCCGGGCAGGTCCTTGAGCTCTTCAAGGCGTCGGCGCTGCTCTTGGAGCAGGCGATCCTGACGTTCACGGATCAGGTCCGTGTCACCGGGGGTTGGTGCGGCGACGGCACTGCTCATCGCCAGAAAACACAGCGAAGCAACGACTAGCCTCGTCCCTAAGGCAAATACGGACATGTTCAATCCCTCGATACAGAAATGACAGCAGGCTTGCGAGCAGGTGTGCATAGCAATGCGCGCACACCAGACCCTGCATATCGTTTTCGGTTCAAGAGAGCGGAAACTTTCTACGTAAAAAAGAGACGCGTCTCACAAGACGCGTCGAAAAACACAACAAAAACGACGATTCAGATTGCGCAGACGCCTACAAACACCCATCCAGGAAACTCACCACCGTTCCCATACAAGCCATCCGCTCCTCGATATGGGGCATATGGCTGGAGTGTTCGAACAACGCCCAGCGAATGTCGGGAACATGATCCACATAGGGTTTGACCACCAACGGCGTCGCTTCATCGTATCGGCCTGAAATCAGCAGTGTCGGCACCTTGATCCGAGGCAAGCGATCGGTGATGGACCAGTCCTTCATGCTGCCGATCACATGGAATTCGGTGGGGCCATTCATGGCGTGATAAACAGTAGGATCAGCATCGATCTGGGCAAAGGTACGGGCGACGTCATCGGGCCAGGGCGTGACACGACAGACATGACGGTCGTAGAAAACCCGAGCGGCCTCAAAATACTCGGTAGACGTCAAGGTCCCCGCCCGCTCGTGCTTGAGCAGTGTTTGCTGCACCTCAATGGGTAGAAGCTGGCGCAAGCGATTGACTTCAAGGAGCCAGGTGGACATGTCCGCCGGGGAGTTGGCGATAATCAACGCGCGCAAGCCCGTGGGCTGGAGCACCGCATGCTCGCTGGCCAACATGCCGCCCCAGGATTGCCCCAACAGTGCATAGTTGTCGCCAATGCCCAGATGATCCAGCAGGTTCGCCAACTCATCAAGAAAGAGCGCCACGTTCCAGAACGAGGGGTCTTTTTCCGGAAGATGGGTGGAACGCCCATTGCCCAGTTGGTCGTAATGAATCACCGGATAGCCACTGTTGGCAATATCCTTGAAGGCATCGACATAATCGTGTGTGCAGCCTGGGCCGCCGTGCAGGACCAGCAGCGGCGTACGGCCACTACTGAAATCGCCCGTGATGCGATACCAGGTCTGATACGAACCAAAAGGCGCAAAGCCTTCGTGTGTTAGGGGAAGATCCATTTCGTTCCGCTCTCTAGAAATCCTGCGGCACACGATACCGGGGACTGGCCGGCGGAATAACTAGAGAAACAGATAGGTTTTTGCCCGATTTCAGCTATCGAGCAACCGATAATGCACCGCCCTGACCACGGCCTGGACCCGATTTTTGGCGCCAAGCTTGTGCATTGCAGACGTCAGGTGGAGGGTGATGGTGGCCAAGGAACGATTCAGTTGCCTGGCGATGTCCCCCGCCGTCAACCCTTCAGCGGCTAATCTCAAGCACTCACGCTCGCGTTTGGTCAGGCGAACCGGGCATGCGCGGGCTTCCTTGCCGAGCAGCGGAAAAGCCGCCTCTTGCAGGGCATGGGAAATCAAGCTGAAGTCGCCCAGCGTTTGCCGGATATCCGGCAGGGAGCTCCCCTTCGTATCGGCGCGCAGCCCGGTCAATGTCGCAAAGCCGCCTTTGGGCAAATGCATCGGCACCGTCACGCCACAGGTCATGCGCGAATCCTGCAGATAGCTCACGACCGGTGCATGACACTGGCCGATGAACGACTGCAGCACCGTGTCGGCCTCCGGTCGATAGGACCAGACAAAAGGGGAAATGGTATTGATTGCCAGATGCTGGACAGGGTCGATCTGGTAATAACCTTCTTCACACCAGAGCGAGTGCCAATCACGGGGGGTATTGCGCAACTTCAGCACAGCCGGGGTGATCAGCGCCCCTTCATGATCCAGCGGCACCGGACTGTAGTCGTACACCAACGCTTCAAAGCCTAACGCCTGGACCATCCCCAAGGCGTTATCCATCTGTTCGTCCAGGCTCCTGCCAGATAAAAGACGAGTATTGAAGTCAGACAGCTTGGCCTGCATCCATTCAGCTCCCTTATTAATTTCAATCCTGAAATCGTGCAAGTAGAATGCCATGCCTGGGCGAGGGAATGCCAGATCAAACCTATAAGAATTGCTAGCTTATGGGCGCGTAGTTTCCTCGGTAAGGTTTAGCCAACGAGCGGCACCCGAGCAGGAGAGCAATGATGTGGCGTGAGATCGAGTCAGACCAGCGGTACGACGTGGAAGTCGATGGTCATCACCTGGTGGCCTATGGCTTTGGCGACGGCGACGAGGTGCTGTTGTGCCTCAATGGCGGCCCGGGATTGCCTTGCGATTATCTGCGTGACAGCCATGGCTGGCTCAAGGAAAAGGGCTTGCGGGTCATCGCCTTCGATCAATTGGGTACCGGTGCCTCGGCCAGGCCTACTGACGAATCCCTGTGGGACATCACCCGCTATGTGGCGGAGGTCGAGACCGTCCGCCAAGCCCTCGACCTGGGCAAAGTGCACCTGCTAGGGCACTCCTGGGGTGGCTGGCTGGCGATCGAGTACGCCATTCATCACCCCCAAGCGCTGAAAACCCTGATTCTGGAAAATACCGCCGGCGATATCCCCCACCTGTCCCTGGAGCTCGAGCGTCTGCGGGCTGCCCTGGGCAGTGAGACCGTCGCGATGATGCAGCGCCATGAAGCCTTGGGCACCCTGGATCATCCGCAATACCAGGCGGCCATCACCCTGCTCAACTATCGCCATGTCTGCCGTCTGGACGAGTGGCCAGCACCGGTGACACGTTCCCTGGGTGACTGGAACATGGGGCCCTACATGACCATGCAGGGCCCCAACGAATTTCTCTATACCGGTAATCTCAAGGACTGGAATCGCATCGAGCAGATGGCCGGCTTCGAAATGCCTGTGCTGATCACCACCGGTCAACATGATGAACTGACGCCCGCCTGTGCTATGCGCATGAAAATGGCGCTCAAGGATGTACAACTGAATGTGTTCCCCAACAGCAGCCACATGCCGTTCTACGAAGAGCCCCACGCCTACTTCCCAGTCCTGCTGGATTTTCTGCGCCGCCATCGGAACTAGCCCATGAACCTGGCGCGCTACCGTTTCATACTGTCGCGCCCGCTACAGCTATTGCCGGTGCTGTTTGGCATCAGCATGATCACCTTTGTGCTCGTGCGCTCAATCCCCGGGGACCCCGCCCGGGCGCTGCTGGGCTCGCGCAGCACACCGGAGGCGCTGATCCGGATTCGTGCCCAGTACGGTCTCGACCAGCCGTTGTGGATGCAGTACTTCTACTTTCTCAAGAACCTGCTCAAAGGCGATCTCGGCCAATCGCTGCTCTACAAAGTCGATGCCTTGAAGCTGATCAGTACCCGCATTGAGCCAACCCTGTTCCTGGTGCTCGGCAGCGTACTGCTGGCGCTGCTGATTGCCGTGCCGCTGGCAACGGTGGCGGCGCGCAACAAGGGCGGCTGGCAGGATCACCTGATTCGCCTGTTCACCACCGCAGGGCTCGGCATGCCGGCGTTTTGGCTGGGCATCATGTTGATCCTGCTGTTCAGTGTGCAGTTGGGGCTATTTCCGGTCTCAGGCTATGGACGTACAGCCTGGGACAAACTGCATCACATGGTTTGCCGTGCCTGACCATTGCCTTGGCCCTCTGCGCCGTTCTGGTGCGCAATCTGCGCGCCAACATGCTCATGGAGCTACACGCCGATCATGCCACCGCTGCACGGGCCCGGGGCTTGTCCGAGCGGGCGATATTTCGGCGGCATGTGCTGCCCAACTCCCTGGTGCCGGCGGTCAACCTGCTGGCGGTGAACATCGGCTGGTTGATCAGCGGCACGGTGGTCATCGAAAGTCTGTTTGCCATTCCCGGCATCGGCCAATTGCTGGTACGCGGTATCTTTACCCGCGACTACATGGTGGTCCAAGGCGTGGCCATGGTGCTGGCCCTCGCCACCGTCACGGTCAATTTCCTCGCCGATGTGCTGACCGTGATGATCGACCCGCGGGTGAACATGCGATGAGCGGCCAGACCCTCAGTCCCGCCTGGCGTCTTGCGCTGCGTTTGGGCTTGCGCAACCGTCGCCTGGCCACCGTGCTGGGCCTGGCGATTCTGTTTGGCTGGCTGTTGCTCGCACTCTTCGCACCCTGGGTCGCACCCTTCGATCCGATTGCCCAGAACACCGATATCCGCCTGCTGGGGCCGAGCCTGGCCCATCCGTTCGGCACGGACAATTTCGGCCGCGACGTTCTTTCCCGAGTGATCTGGGGCGCGCGCATCGACTTGCAGATTTCCGTGATCGGGGTGATTTTCCCGTTCTTGATCGGCACTTGCGTCGGCGCCTTGGCCGGCTATATCGGTGGCCGGTTCGACACGATCTGCATGCGCCTGATCGATATTATTCTGGCCTTCCCTTTCCTGGTGCTGATGTTGGCAATCATGGCCATCCTCGGCCCCGGCCTGAGCAGCTTTTATATTGCGATGGCCCTGGTGGGTTGGGTGTCCTATGCACGGCTGATCCGCTCGCAGATTCTGGTGCTCAAGGAGAGCGATTTCGCCTTGGCGGCGAAAAGCCTGGGCTTTGGTCATGGACGCATTCTGTTTCGGCACCTGTTGCCCAATGCCATGTTCGGCTCGATCGTGTTTTCCATGTCCGACGCGGTGCTGGTACTGCTCAATGGGGCGGCGGTCAGCTACCTCGGCCTGGGGGTTCAGCCACCCACCGCCGAGTGGGGCACGATGGTCGCCGAGGGCCAGAGTTTTATCACCAATGCCTGGTGGATCTGCACCTTCCCGGGACTGGCGATCGTCACCCTGGCCATGGGCTTCAGTCTGTTGGCCGACGGTGTCGCCGAGCACCTCGGAGAGCGTCCATGAGCACACCGGTGTTGCACGTCGAGGACCTCAGCGTGATCGCCGGCCACGGTGAGCGCGAAGTCACGCTGGTGGATCGTGTGTCATTTGACCTGGCGGAAGGTGAAATCCTCGGTCTGGTGGGTGAAAGCGGCTCAGGCAAGACGATGGCCTGCCGGGCCTTGATGCGCTTGCTACCCTCTTCGAACCTACGGGTCCAGGGCAAGGCCGTGCGCCTTGCCGGTGAGGACCTGCTGCCGCTGGATGAAGCCGACATGCGGCGCATACGGGGTCGGCGGCTGGGGATGATTTTTCAGAATCCTGGCAGTCATCTTGACCCGCTGATGCGTATCGGCGAACAGATCGGCGAGGGCATACGCCTGCATCAGGGGGCGTCCAAACGTGAAGCACGGGCCAAGGCCATTGATGTGTTACGCCAGGTGGGCATTCCCGATCCGCTAAGGCGGGTCGACAGTTACCCCCATGAGTTTTCCGGTGGCATGCGTCAACGCGCCATGATTGCCGTGGCATTGGGTTGCAACCCCCAGGTGCTGATCGCCGATGAGCCGACCACTGCCCTGGATGTCACCGTACAGGCACAGATCCTGCGCCTGCTCCTGGATTTGCGCGATCAACGTGGGCTGTCAATCATCATGATCACCCACGACCTGGGGGTCGTCGCCCAGACCTGTGATTCCATCGCGGTAATGTACGCCGGTCGGCTCTGCGAGCACGGCAACAAGCTAGATCTGCTGGCTCACCCACGACATCCCTATACGGCGGCCCTGATCGACTGCCAACCGGCTACCAGCGCCGGCCATGCCATGCTCAAAACCATCGCCGGCCAGCCTCCTCTGCTGGATGCGCTGCCCACCGGTTGCCGCTTCAATCCACGCTGCCTTCAGCAGGGCAGCCAGTGCACGCAGCTGTTGCCACAGATGCAAGTCACGGCACAGGCACACCGGGTGGCCTGCCATTACCCGCTGCCTGTGGGAGCTTCGTCATGACCCTGTTGCACGTGAAGGATCTACAGGTGCGCTTCGCCGCCCCTGGCAGTGGTCCGTTCGGGATCAACAGGCAATGGGTCAAAGCCGTCAACGGTGTGTCGCTGAGCCTGGCCACCGGGGAGGTGCTTGGGCTGGTGGGTGAGTCGGGCAGTGGCAAGAGCACCCTGGGTCGGGCCATCTTGCGCCTCAATGAGGTCAGCGCCGGACAAATCCTGTTCGATGGCGTGGATATGGCGCAAGGCAAGCGGATCGACATCGAGCGACTGCGCCACGAAACCGCGATGATTTTCCAGGATCCTTATACCGCCCTCAATCCGCGAATGAGCATTGGCGATACCCTGGCTGAAGTGCTGCGCGTGCGATGTGCGACCCCAGCATCGCTGATTCGCCATCGGGTCGATGAGTTGCTGACCCTGGTCGGCCTGCGGCCGCAGCTGGCCAACCGCAAGCCGGGCTCGTTGAGTGGCGGTCAATGCCAACGCGTGGGGATCGCTCGGGCACTGGCCATCGAGCCACGGTTGATCATTGCCGATGAATGCGTGGCCGCGCTGGACGTTTCCATCCAGGGACAGATCATCAACCTGCTGCTGGAACTGCGCCAGCGCATGAACCTGGCGATTCTGTTCATTGCCCACGACCTGGCGATCGTTCGACGGATATGTGATCGGGTCGCCGTGATGTACCTCGGCGAGATCGTCGAGCAAGGCCCCACGGAGGCCGTGTTCAGCAGCCCGCGGCATCCCTATACCGTCGCGCTGATCGAGTCCATTCCACACATCGACCCGACTCGACCATTGCTGGGCGCCCCCCTGCCTGGCGAGCCGCCCAGCCCCCTGAATCTTCCATCCGGCTGCGCTTTTCACCCGCGCTGCCGGCATGCACAACCCATCTGCGCGAAAGCGCCGCCCCCCATCCGTGACATCAATGGACATCGTTATAGCTGTGTGCTCGGAGAGCCATTGCTCTAAAAAACATTCATCAATAGGGAGTTTGACCATGCGATCGAAACATTTGAAGTTGCTGACCGCCGCGACGTTGACCGTTTGCACACTGGCGGCAGGTGTCGCCCAGGCAGCAGGCGTGCTGACCATCGGTTGCCGTGAAGAAAGTACGACGTTCGACCCGATCAAAAGCGCTCAGAACCGCGACAACTGGGTGTTCTCCAATGTTTACGACGTATTGGTGCGCGTCGACAACACCGGCACCAAGCTGGTACCGGGGCTGGCCGAAAGCTGGCAGGTTTCCGACGATGGCCTGACCTATACCTTCAAACTGCGCTCGGCCAAGTTCTCCGACGGTTCACCGATTACCGCCAGCGATGCAGCGTTCAGTCTGTTGCGCATTCGCGACAACAAAGGGTCGCTGTGGAGCGACTCCTACAAGATTATCGACAAGGCCCAAGCACCCGACCCGCAGACACTGGTGGTAACACTCACAAGCCCTTCAGTGCCCTTCCTCGCGCAGCTGGCGTTGCCCAACGTCTCCATCCTGTCGCAAAAGGCCATGGAAAAAATGGGTGAGGATGCCTATGCCCAGGACCCCGTCGCCTCTGGCGCCTTTATCGTCAAGGAGTGGCTACGCGGTGATCGCGTGGTGCTGGAGAAGAACCCCCACTTCTGGCAGGCCGACACGGTCAGCCTGGATGGCGTGGAATGGATCTCCATCCCGGATGACAATACGCGGATGTTGAAGGTACAGGCCGGCGAACTGGATTCGGCGATCTTCGTGCCCTTCTCGCGCGTCGAAACCCTGAAGAAAGATCCCAACCTGGTCGTACACATGGACCCCTCCACCCGTGAGGATCATCTGCTGATCAACCATGAGCACGGACTGCTGGGCAAGCCTGAAGTACGTCAGGCGCTGGACCTTGCGATCAACAAAAAATCGCTGGTCGATACCGTGACGTTCGGCCATGGTCAGGTGGCGTATTCCTACATTCCTAAAGGCGCGCTTTATCACAATGCCGATAACCTGCAACGCCCGTATGACCCGGAAAAAGCCAAGAAAATGCTGGCGGATGCAGGCGCGTCAGGCCTGAAGCTCAACTATGTGGTCAATGCAGGCAATGAAGCTGACGAACAGATCGCCGTGCTGGTCCAGCAACAGCTCGCCGCAGTTGGCGTGACAGCCACCTTGCAGAAAGTCGATCCGACCCAGAGCTGGCAGATGCTGATCGACGGCGATTACGATCTGTCCGTGATGTACTGGACCAACGACATCCTCGACCCGGACCAAAAGACCACCTTCGTGCTGGGACACGACACCAACATGAACTACATGACCCGCTACAAGAACGACAAGGTCAAGGATCTGGTCGCGGCCGCACGGGTAGAAGTGGACCCGACCAAGCGCAAGCAGATGTACACCGACCTCCAGGCGATCGCCAAGCAGGACGTCAACTGGATCGATCTCTACTACAGCCCGTACATCAATATTTCTCGCAAGAACATCGAGCACTTCCAACAAAACCCACTGGGGCGCTTCTCTCTTGAGGAAACGGTGAAGCGCTAGCAAGTAATGGCTTTGAGCCGAGTCGGATAAGGCCAGTGGCAAGCCTTGATCACAGGTCGAGGCTTGCCACTTGATGACCAAGCAACATCGGCTGCTCCCCGGTCATCTCGCACAGCAGCGCCGTGACGGCATTCCCCTCAACCGTACCGTGCGTTTGCACAAAGGCCGCCACGGCGCTGACAGCTGGCCAGTAACGGTGCACCAGGCAACTGCAACGGGCGATGGCCAGGGATTGGGCATCAATCAGCTTGCGCGGTGGTAACAGGCTGATCAATTCGTGCCCGCGGTCCAGGTCACCGCGACCGCTGCCCCTGATCAACTGGTCGGACCGGCGGTGCCGGTAGATCGCTTCGGCCACTGGCCCCGCGAAGCAATGGAGCAGGTCCCGCTCAATGGCATCGACCATCGAGGGCAGGTATTCAGCGATCCCCGGGGCGTCGAAGGCCGGGTGCGAGACAAGGTAGTCAGCTTCGACCAACCCTTCTGCGTATTGCGGGTTACCGCGCAGGTCGAACAGAGGCCCCGCGCGGGCTTCAGCCTTGGTACGCACGGTGATGCGTTTTATCGGTTGACCGTTCCACCAAAAGGCCAGGGCATGACCCGCTTCGTGGAAGGCCGTGCTGCGCGGGCATTTGTTCATTATTGGGTCCGTCACGGCAGGCGCTGTTCATATCATCTGTCTCTGCGCCGGGCCCCGATAAAAGATTATCCCTATCGACCGTTAACACTGCGCCTATTAGCTATCTGGCAACGGGAGACTAGCCTGAATTCAGGCTGGTGCAATCTGGCCCGTGAAACCTGACAAAGAGATACGAAGCGTTCAGAAACGTATTGGGCTTGCCGTGGGCCACCGCACGGGTAACTCGTCTCGCGCGTTACCGTGTGGCCGCACACGATCACTTGAGCGAACGGTAAGCCCTGCGCCCTGCGTCATTTATTTCGCCTGTCGCTATTCGGAGCCCGACTGGGCTGGATAGCTGGATGAATACGACCAAAGGTAGCTTCTCATGGCAAACGAATCGAAATGTCCGTTCAATCACGCCGCTGGCGGTGGCACGACGAACCGCGACTGGTGGCCGAACCAGCTGAATCTGAAGATCCTGCATCAACACTCCTCGCTGTCCGATCCCATGGGCGAGGATTTCAACTATGCCGAAGCGTTCAAGCGCCTGGACTTCCAGTCCCTGAAACAAGACCTGAATGCACTGATGACCGACTCGCAAGACTGGTGGCCGGCGGATTTCGGCCACTATGGGCCGCTCTTTATTCGCATGGCCTGGCACAGTGCAGGCACCTACCGCACTGGTGACGGGCGCGGTGGGGCCGGTTCCGGCCAGCAGCGATTTGCACCGCTCAACAGCTGGCCAGACAACGTCAGCCTCGACAAGGCGCGTCGGCTGCTGTGGCCGATCAAGCAAAAGTATGGTCGCAATATCTCCTGGGCCGACCTGATCGTCCTCACCGGCAACGTCGCGCTGGAGTCCATGGGCTTCAAGACCTTCGGTTTTTCCGGAGGCCGCGCCGATGTCTGGGAGCCGGATGAAGACGTCTACTGGGGTTGCGAAAACACATGGCTGGGGGGCGATGTTCGCTACGCCAAGCCCGACAAAGCCGCCATGCAAGACCCCGGCGAAGGCCAATTGGTGGCCGAGCCAGGCAACGAAGAAAGCCGCACCGACGAGGGACGCAACCTGGAGAACCCGCTGGCCGCCGTGCAGATGGGGCTGATCTACGTCAACCCGGAAGGCCCCGAGGGCCAACCAGACCCGGTCGCCGCCGGGGTGGACATCCGCGAAACCTTCGCCCGCATGGCCATGAACGATGAAGAAACCGTGGCATTGATTGCCGGCGGCCACGCCTTCGGCAAGACCCACGGCGCCGGGCCTGCGGACAACGTCGGCGCCGAGCCCGAGGCTGCTGGCCTGGAACTGCAAGGCCTGGGCTGGAAAAGCACCTTCGGCACCGGTAAAGGCGCCGACACCATCACCAGCGGCCTGGAAGTCACCTGGACCACCACGCCCACCCGCTGGAGCAATAACTACCTGGAGAACCTGTTCGGCTTCGAGTGGGAACTGACCAAGAGCCCGGCAGGCGCACACCAATGGACGCCGAAAAACGGTGCCGGCGCAGGCATCATCCCCGATGCCCACGACCCGTCCAAACGGCGTAACCCCACGATGCTGACCACCGACCTGGCGCTGCGCTTCGACCCGATCTACGAAAAAATCTCCCGGCGCTTCCTGGCCAACCCCGACCAGTTGTCCGACGCCTTTGCCCGCGCCTGGTTCAAGCTGATCCACCGCGACATGGGCCCGCTCTCACGCTACCTTGGCCCGGAACTGCCCAGCGAAGAACTGCTGTGGCAGGACCCTATCCCGGCGGTCGACCATCCGCTGGTCAACGACAGCGACATCGCCGCCCTCAAAGGCAAGCTACTGGCCTCGGGCCTGTCGGTTTCACAGCTTGTGTCTACGGCATGGGCCGCGGCTTCCACCTTCCGTGGCTCCGACAAACGCGGCGGCGCCAACGGTGGCCGCCTGCGCCTGGCCCCGCAGAAAGATTGGCCGGCCAACCAGCCCGAACAACTGGCCAAGGTGCTGGCGACCCTCGAAGGGGTCCGGAATGAGTTCAACGCCGCCCAATCCGGCGGCAAGAAAATCTCCCTGGCAGACCTGATCGTGCTGGCCGGCAGCGCCGGTATTGAACAAGCCGCGAAAAATGCCGGGCTCAGCGTGACGGTACCGTTCGCGCCGGGACGCATGGACGCGAATCAGGAGCAGACGGACGTCGAGTCGTTCGGTTTTCTCGAACCCATCGCCGATGGCTTTCGCAACTACCTCAAGGGCCGGTACCGCGTGTCTGCCGAGGCGTTGCTGATCGACAAGGCCCAACTGCTGACCCTCAGCGCCCCGCAAATGACGGCATTGATCGGCGGTCTGCGGGTGCTGGACACCAACGTCGGCCACACGGCGCACGGTGTCTTTACCCAACGGCCCGGGACGTTGACCAACGACTTTTTCGTCAACCTGCTCGACATGGGCGTGGAGTGGAAAGCCCTTTCCGACACCCAGGAAACCTTCGAGGCCCGAGACCGCAAGAGCGGCCAGGTCAAATGGACCGGCACCCGTGTCGACCTGGTCTTCGGCTCCAATGCTCAGCTACGGGCCTTGGCCGAAGTCTATGCCAGCCCGGATGCGCAGGGGCAGTTCGTCAAGGACTTCATCGCGGCGTGGGTCAAGGTGATGAACCTGGATCGGTTTGATCTCAGGTGAGCAGCGTCCGAGGACATGAGGTCTGGCAAGGAAGCGACCTCATGAACTTTTCTTCACCCCACACCCCCGCGTGATTGGGTACAGTCGCCTCGCTCATTCAAGAAACTAAGGTTTTAGCCCGCACTCCCAGCGGGCTTTTTTTTGCCTGGCATTCAGGCTGACGCGTTGCCCGACGCAGGCAAGACAGCCGCCGCCGTCACTCGCGCTGATTTCAACACAGGTTGCTCCAAGGCCGTGCGCCCATAAAACAGCAACGCCATCAGCCAACAACTCAACCAGACGAAAATCCCCGCCCAGAACGTGTGGGACACGTAATTTTCAGCAGGTCGAAATTCTGGAACCATTCCTTGTGCTCGATCTTGCCGGCGTATTGGGTGGTTTCCACCGGGCAGTACACGCTGGTGTGGCCCTTGAGGTAATGGACCACCCCGGTGCTGAGGAAAAAGGCGAAGACCACATAGAGAAAGTCGCGCCGATGTTTGTGGGCAAAACGCAACGGCGCGGCGAACCGGATTTTCTCCAACAGGCGCAGTAACCCCAGGCACTTTTTCGGCTTGAAGATCGGCCAGACAAACGACAACAGCACACAGATAGTGGCCGCCTCACCGGTCCAGTTCGGAATGATCCTGGCCCACTTATGGGTGATTTTCTCGAACAGCCGCACGTGCTCCAACGGAAAGACCTGGTGCAGCGGGTCGTAGAGTAAATTGCTGAAGGCGATGTCGATGCGAGTCATGTCGAACAGCAAGAACACCACCACGGCGTTTTGGTAACGGGCAAAGCGGCGCGTATCGATCGAGCGCCTCAGGCCGAAAAGGCTCAGTCTCCGTTCCACATCAAGCCGCCCCAACGGCATCCACCCAGTCATTCGATGGCGCGACAGTAGAGAAACCGACGTGGGCGGGCGGTGAAACAGAAGTGAAAAAAGCTTGGGGTGCGAGCAACGCTTGCTCACACAGATACCCGGAAAAAAACTTACAGATCTTGAACCCACCGCCGATACAGCCCTGTTACATGCTCTGCTGGCTCTTAACAACAACAATCTTCCAGCGTACCGACGATCAAGCAGCACAACGTTCCTGGAGGAATTTGATGAACAGCTGGTTTGGCAACATTAGCGTCAACATGAAATTGGGCCTGGGCTTTGGTCTGGTGCTGGTATTGACTTGCCTACTGGCCCTGACCAGTTGGACCAGCCTGGACGGGCTGATCAAACGCAGCAACTGGATGAGCGACATCACCCAGCTCAACGCCGGCCTGACCAAACTTCGGGTCACGCGCCTGCAATACATGCTGACCAACGGTAACGAGACCGCCGCCCAAAACGTGCAGACCACCCTCGATGGTTTCGTGGCACAACAGAACGCCCTGCTCAGCAGCTTAAAGAGCCCGGAAAACGTCAAGTTGCTCAAGGAGCAGAGCGCAGTCATCAGCGCCTACCAGGTGTCCCTGAACAAAATGCGCAGCGCCTACCGCACGGGCAACACCGCCCGCGATGCCATGGGGACGGACGCAGAGATCGCCTACAAGCTGATTGAGACCCTGGATTCGGACGTGCGGAAAATGGGCCCCGGCGATGAGCGTTTCGCCCAGTTCCAGGCCATCACCCAGGCCAAGCAGGACTTCATGCTGGCCCGCTATGAAGTGCGCGGCTACACGACCAACAGCAACGCCGACACCGAACGCAAAGCCGCCGCCCAACTGGACGCCGCCATCGCGTCGCTCAAGCCGCTGAACGAGCATTTCTCCAGCACCCGTCAGGATGAACTGCGCCAACTGGAAAACGCCCTGGCCCAATACCGCAGCGCCGTGCAGGCCTTCAAGCTGGCCACCGCCGACGCGGTACAGGCGCGCAAGGAAATGACCGACCAGGGCGCGTCAATCGTGACGTTGAGCGAACAGCTGTACCACATCCAACTCGAGCGCCGCGACGCCGAAAGTGCCCAGGCCCGCACCCTGCAACTGGTCAGCACCCTGCTGGCGTTGCTGGTTGGGGTCATTGCAGCCGTGATCATCACTCGCCAGATCACCGGCCCGCTGCGCGACACCCTGGCCGTGGTCGAGCGGATCGCCAGCGGCGACCTCTCGCACACGGTCATCGTCACCCGTCGCGATGAACTGGGCGTGCTGCAACAAGGCATCGCGCGCATGGGCGTGACCCTGCGCGACCTGATCAGCGGCATCCGCGATGGCGTGACCCAGATCGCCAGCGCCGCCGAAGAACTGTCCGCCGTGACCGAGCAGACCAGCGCCGGGGTCAACAGCCAGAAAGTCGAGACCGATCAGGTCGCGACCGCCATGCACGAAATGACCGCCACGGTCCAGGAAGTGGCCCGCAACGCCGAAGAGGCCTCCCGGGCCGCAGCCGCCGCTGATGGCGAAGCCCGTGCCGGCGATCAGGTGGTCAGCGAAGCCATCGTCCAGATCGAACGCCTGGCCAGCGAGGTGGGGCGTTCCACCGACGCCATGACCGTGCTGCAACAGGAAAGCGACAAGATCGGCAGCGTCATGGATGTGATCAAGGCCGTGGCCGAGCAGACCAACCTGCTGGCGCTCAACGCGGCGATCGAAGCGGCACGCGCCGGTGAAGCCGGGCGTGGTTTTGCCGTGGTGGCCGACGAAGTCCGTGGCCTGGCCCAGCGCACGCAGAAATCCACCGAAGAAATCGAAGGCCTGGTGGCCGGCCTGCAGAACGGCACCCAACAAGTGGCGGCCGTGATGAACAACAGCCGCAGCCTCACCGACAGCAGCGTGGCCCTGACCCGCAAAGCCGGCGCGTCACTGGAAAACATCACCCGCACGGTGTCGAACATCCAGTCGATGAACCAGCAAATCGCCGCTGCCGCGGAGCAGCAAAGCACCGTGGCCGAGGAGATCAGCCGCAGCATCATCAACGTGCGCGACGTGTCCGAACAGACCGCCGCCGCCAGCGAGGAGACCGCAGCGTCCAGTGTTGAGTTGGCGCGGTTGGGTAATCAGTTGCAGATGATGGTCAGCCACTTCCGCGTCTAACGCCCTACGCACTGTGGGAGCGGGCTTGCTCGCTCCCACAGGACGCTCATAAACGCAGCCCACGAATCGCTCTTTCGTACAAATCTCCCACCCCCTGCCCTACCGCCGTTCTCTGCACGCGCCTGTACGGTTTTCGCTTGAACAAGCACATCCCGTCAGCACTCTAGTGTCGGGCTCCTGCAATCAATGAAATCATTGATTGCCGCTAACAAGCCTTACGTCATCAGGACTCGGGGAGTTGCCAGACGGTTCACACGTTAATCGCATTGGTAAACACCAACCGATTTCCAAACGGATCACTGATAGCCATGTCCTGGCTACCCCAGGGCATGGCCTGGATCTGTGGGTGGGCGTAGCGGTATTGCTTGGCCAGCAATTGCTGTTGGAACGCTTCCAATTCATCGGTCTCGATCCGCAACGCCGAGCCTGGCGTACAATCGCCATGGTGCTCGGACAGGTGCAGCACGCAGTCGCCGCGGGAGACTTGCAGGTACAGCGGGAAGTCGTCACCGAAGCGATGTTGCCAGTCGACGGTAAAGCCCAGGAAGTCGACATAAAACGCCAACGCCTTGGCTTCATCGAATATCCGCAGGATCGGGGTGGTTTTACCGAAGCTCATGGGTTGCTCCCTGGCTGAAAAGACCCAGTGTAGATGGGTTGACCCACAATGCTTCGGCTTTAAGCCCGGCTTCTTTAGTTCCCAAGTGCCATTATTGTGGCGCCAATTCACGTTATTTCGGCCACTTGCACACCATCAAACGCCGTCTGATGGGCTGAATTCCTGGCCCAGATCGCCTTCGCGAGCCAGGAACCGCCCTTCCCTGCGTCCATTCGCTTGGCCGTCGCAATAAACTCAGGACACCATTGACCCACACCCCGTCGATGCCTTCGCGGCGCGTTGAAGTCGGCCACGTCGCGAATCGTCTGTGGATTGAACAACACCAGGTCCGCCCAATCGCCTTCACGAATTTCTCCCCGTTGCATGTCGCTGACGGACATCGCAACGCAACAATCATGAAAATCCAGCACTGAACGTTCATACCCCTGAGGCGAGCACGCCTGCTCCCGCAGGACCGTTAGCAGCCCCCTGGCCGCCCAATGACTGGCCGTGCAGCCCTCAATTCAGTACCATCGCCCCCTGTTTTTGCACCACTCCCCGGCAGCCGACTCTCCACCGGCGCCCAGTCAGGTAAATCATGAAATCAGCACGTCTTCGCGCCGACGTCCTCGCCGGCCTCACCACCTCTTTCGCCTTGCTCCCCGAGTGCATAGCCTTTGCCCTGGTGGCCCACCTCAACCCGCTGATGGGGCTCTACGGCGCCTTTATCATCTGCACACTGACCGCGCTGTTCGGCGGCCGGCCAGGCATGGTGTCGGGTGCGGCGGGGTCGATGGCCGTGGTCATCATCGCGCTGGTGGTGCAGCACGGCGTGCAATACCTGTTGGCCACTGTGCTGCTGGGCGGGCTGATCATGACGGCGTTCGGGCTGCTGCGGTTGGGCAAGCTGGTGCGCATGGTCCCGCACCCGGTGATGCTCGGCTTCGTCAACGGCCTGGCGATTGTCATTGCGCTGGCCCAACTGGAGCATTTCAAGCAGGGTGAGACCTGGCTCAGCGGCACCCCGCTGTATCTGATGGCCGGCCTGGTCGCGCTGACCATGGCCATCGTCTACCTGCTGCCACGCCTGACCCGCAGCGTGCCGCCGGCCCTGGTGGCGATCCTCGGCATCGGCCTGGGGGTCTATTTGCTCGGCCTGCCCACCCGCACGCTGGGCGACATGGCCCATATCGCCGGCGGCTTACCCACCCTCGCCTGGCCCGACCTTCCCTGGAACCTGGAGACCCTGCAGATCGTCGCGCCCTACGCGGTGATCATGGCGATGGTCGGTTTGCTGGAAACCCTGCTGACCCTGAACCTGACGGATGAAATCACCCAGAGCCGCGGTTATCCGGACCGTGAATGCGTGGCGCTGGGCGCAGCCAACATCGCCTCCGGACTGTTCGGCGGCATGGGGGGGTGCGCCATGATCGGTCAGACGGTGATCAACCTCAGCTCGGGTGGACGCGGACGGTTATCAGGCGTGGTGGCCGGGGTGATGGTGTTGCTGTTCGTATTGTTCCTGTCGCCGTTGATCGAGCGCATCCCGCTGGCTGCACTGGTGGGCGTGATGTTCGTGGTTGCACAGCAGACCTTCGCCTGGGCCTCGCTACGGGTGATCAACAAGGTGCCGAAGAATGATGTGTTGGTGATCATCGCGGTGACCGTCATTACCGTGTTCACCGACCTGGCGGTGGCCGTGCTCTGCGGTATCGTCATCGCGGCGCTCAACTTCGCCTGGCAACAGGCCCGGGAGCTGTACGCCGACGCGCACCAGGAAGCCGACGGCAGCAAACTCTATCGCTTGCACGGCACGCTGTTCTTCGCCTCGACGACGCCGTTCCTCAACCAGTTCGACCCGGCCAACGACCCGGCCCAGGTCACCCTGGACTGCCGACATCTGAGCTTCGTCGACTACTCGGCCATTGCCGCACTCAAGACCCTGCGCGAACGCTACAGCAAAGTCGGTAAGCACCTGCGTGTGTTCCACCTGTCCGAGCGTTGCAAGCAAATGCTCAAGCGCGCGGGCGAGCACCACGACTGAAGCAACACCCAACAAAAACCTGTGGGAGCTTGCTCGCGATAGTGCTGGATCAGCCAACTTCAATATCGACTGACCCGGCGCCATCGCGAGCAGGCTCGCTGCCACAGGGGCAGGTGGTGGACTGAGATACTGCGATCACTCGCTCCCATAGGGGAAAGGGGTTATCAGCCCTTGAATTCCCGCGAGGCGTATCCGGCGAGCTTGCCTTGGATGAAGTCCAGGAAGCACTGGATCCGCAAGGCCAGTTGCGAGTTGCGGTAGTACACGGCATTGATCGGCTGGCGATATCCGCTGTTGGCCTCGGCCAGCAGCACTTTCAGCCGACCGGCACGGATGTCTTCGCGGGTCATGAAGTCCGACAGGCAGGCAATGCCCTGCCCTTGCAGTGCCAGGTGGCGCACGGTTTCGCCGCTGGACGCACTGATGGCCGGCTGGATCGGCCAACGATCACCGTGTACGTGGCGCAGTGGCCACTGGTTGAGGCCCTCGTTCTGGGCAAACCCCAACAGCGCATGACCTGCCAGCTCGGCGACGCTTGACGGCGTGCCGTGCTGCTTCAGATAAGCGGGGCTGGCCAGTATGTGCAACGGGCTGCAGCCCAGGGCGCGGGCGTGGAGGGTCGAGTCGGTGAGGGTGCCGATGCGGATGGCGATGTCGGTGCTTTGCTCCAGCAGGTCGATGATCAGGTCGTTGCTGTTGAGTTCGAGCTGGATATCCGGGTAGAGCCGGCGGAACTCTTCGATGTGCGGGACGATGGCATGCAGCATGAACGGTGAGGCCGCGTTGATCCGCAAGCGGCCTGCTGGGTTCTTCTGGCGGGATGACAGCCGCTCTTCCAGCTCATCCATCTGGTCGAGGATGCCTTTGGCCTGCTTGAAGAAATACTTGCCCTCCTCAGTCAGGTCCATGCGCCGCGTGGTGCGGTTGATCAGCGTGGTGTCGAGCTTGGCCTCCAGCCGCGACAACGTGCGGCTGACCGCCGACGGCGTCTGTCCGACCTGCTCGGCGGCGGCGGAGATGGATCCGCACTCGATCACGCAGACGAAAATCTGCAATTCGTCGGATCTGGCTTTCACGTATCCCCCTGTCGACTGATCTCTCTTGTGGCAAGGGGATTTATCCTCGCTAGGTGGGAGCAAAGCTTGCTCCCACCGTGCAGGTTCACCCGCCCGCCACAGGATAGTATCGGGATGCGCAGCAAAAGAAAGGTCACGCCTTCAAACCGAACACCTCAACCAAATGCTGCTCATACCGCGCCACATCTTCTTCGATGTTCGGGCGCTTCATCACGTCCACGCACAGGAAGGTCGGCAGGCCGCTCATGCCGAGGAACTGGTTGGCCTTGTGGAACGGGAAGTACACCGCGTCCACGCCCTTGGCCTCGAAGAAGTCGGTCGGGTCGTCGAAGGCTTGCCGCGGGGCGTTCCAAGTCAGGGACAACATGTACTGCTTGCCCTGGATCAGACCACCACTGCCGTATTTCTGCGCGGCATCGGAACGGGTCCGGCCGTCGCTGGCGTAAAGGCTGCCGTGGCCTTCGGTGAAGACTTCGTCGATGTATTTCTTCACGGTCCAGGGGGCACCCATCCACCAACCCGGCATCTGGTAAATGATCACGTCGGCCCAAAGGAACTTGGCGACTTCTTCCTTGATGTCGTAGCCACCGTCGATGAAGGTGGTTTTCACATCAAAACCGCCGCGGTCCAACACGCTGACCGCCGTGTCGTGGAGGGTGGCGTTGTAGCGACCGGCGGAGTGAGCGAATTGTTTGCCGCCATTGAGCAACAGGACTTTTTTCATGGGGAGCCTCATCGGGTTCCACGGCGTGGACCGTCAAAGGGCCGCAGCATGGAAAGGTTGAAAATGATGGCGGCACAATAGCGACGGACTTCACAGGGAATAAGCAGTGCAACGGCAAAACTGATTTGACCTACACGCACGAATGAACGACTGATTATTGCCTTAAACTCCGAGACCTCTTTTATCTCAGGAGCCACCTCGATGAGCGAACTGCACGGTTTCATCCTGCACGCCAAGACCCGTCCGGAAAAAGCCGAAGCTTTCGAAGCGCTATTCCGCGCCTACGTCGAGCCAAGCCGTGCCGAGCCTGGATGCATCGAATACCACATGCTGCGGGACCAGCAGGATCCGACGCTGTTCATCTTCTATGAGATCAGGGCCTCCCAGGCGCACCTGGAGGTGCACTCGAACCTGCCGCACATGCAGCAGTTCTTCGAGCAACGCATGGATTATCTGGAGCGTGACTTCGAAATCCGCCGCGTCGACATGCTCAGCCCGTCCTCGGCTAGCCGCTGATCAGCAGATGGTCGCCGAGCACGCCCAGACCGGTGCCAATGAAAATCACCAGCAACCGCGGCCACAGGTGCCAGATCAGGGCTTGCAGATGACCGCCAAACACCCATTGCCAGACGTTGGTCAGGGTCGCCGGGATGATGCGCGTTTCTGGATAGCTCGGTGTCGACCACAGACATCTACCCGCTCATGCCGCGCGTTAGGGTGCCCGTTCCCTTCTGCCCCTTTCGGAGCTCACATGACCGCACCCATCACCGTCCTGCGCGACACCCATCCGCTGCCCGTACTCGACGCCTGCAAATGGGAAAAACTCGAAGGCGACCCGCACACCGTCAACCTCAACGCCTACACCAGCGAAGACGGCAGCAAGATCATGGGCACCTGGATCTGCACACCTGGCAAATGGTATGTGGAATATGTGAAGTGGGAGTACTGCCATTTCCAGGAAGGCTACTGCATCATCACCCCGGAAGGCATGGAGCCGATCCATCTGCGCGCCGGTGATATCTTCGTCGTCGAGCCAGGCATGAAAGGCACTTGGGAAGTGGTCGAGACCGTGCGCAAATATTTCGTCTTTGCCTGAAACAAAAAACCGAGGGACCACCCGACGTGGTCTCTCGGAAAACAACGTTCTGTACCACCTCTATGGCGAGGAAAGTATCTGTAGGGGGCCTTGCTCCCGTAGAAAAAGCTCCCCGGCCATAGAAGCTCACTTGATATCGCCGCGTTTATTGCGGCTTACGATAGCTGTTCACAATCGCCGAAAAGTCCTTGCCACCCTCGCCCCGTTGGCTCATCGCCTGGTACAACTGCTGCGCCACCGCCCCCAGCACCACCGGCTGATGGGCCTGCCGCGCGGCTTCGGTCGCTAGGCCCAGGTCCTTGAGCATCAGGTCGGCGCCAAAGCCGCCCGTGTAGCCACGGGACGCCGGTGCCGTTTCGATCACGCCCGGCCATGGGTTGTAGGTGTCCGAACTCCAGCAACGGCCCGTTGAACTGTTGATGATGCCGGCCAACACCTGGGTGTCGATCCCCAAGGCATCGCCCAACGCCATGGCTTCGCTGACGCCGACCATGGAAATCCCCAGCAGCAGGTTGTTGCAGATCTTGGCGATCTGCCCGGTGCCGACTTCGCCACAGTGCACGATATTACGGCCCATTTGCGCCAGCACCGGTTGCAAGGTGGCGAACAACTCAGCCGTGGCGCCGACCATGAAGGTCAACGTGCCCGCCGCCGCACCGCCGGTGCCACCCGAGACCGGCGCATCGGCCATTGCCACCCCCTGTTTCGCCGCGGCAGCCGCCACGTCGCGGGCGGTTTGTGGATCGATGGTGCTGCAATCCACCGCCGGTGTGCCGGCAGCGATGCCGGCCAGCACGCCGTCGTCACCCAGCCAGACACTGCGCACATGGGCGGCGGCCGGCAGCATGGTAATCACCAGCGCAGCGCCCTGGGTCGCGTCGCGAGGCGAAGCGCTGATAGTGCCGCCCAACGCCGCCAGTTCAGCCAGCACCGTCTGGTTCAGGTCGAACAGGTTCAGCGAATGGCCAGCCTTGAGCAGGTTGCGCGCCATGGGGGCGCCCATGTTGCCCAGGCCGATAAATGCGATGTTCATGTCCGGCTCCTTAACGCAAATTGATGGTGGTGTTCACACCGTCATTGACGCTGTCATCATCGAACCAGCGCGCGGTCACGGTCTTGGTTTGAGTGTAGAACTGCACCACCTGTTTGCCGTACGGACCGAGGTCGCCAAGTTTCGAACCGCGGGAACCGGTGAAACTGAAGAACGGCACTGGCACCGGGATCGGAATGTTGATGCCGACCTGGCCGACGTCGATTTCGCTCTGGAATTTGCGCGCCGCCGCACCGCTTTGGGTGAACAGGCCGGTGCCGTTGCCGAATGGGTTGGCGTTGACCAGGGCAATCGCCTGATCCAGGGTGTCGACTTCCAGCACCACCAGCACCGGGCCGAAGATTTCTTCGGTGTAGATGCGCATGTCGGTGGTCACGCCGGAAAACAGGGTCGGACCGACGAAATTGCCCTGTTCGAAACCCGGCACGCTGATGCCACGACCATCGAGCTCCAGCTTCGCCCCTTGCTGCACACCACTCTCGATCAATTCGAGGATCCGCGCCTTGGCGCGCTTGGAAATTACCGGACCGACGTCAGTGCCCGGCTCGCTGCCAGCGTTGACCTTGAGCTTCTGTGCCAGGGCCTTGAGCTCCGGCAACCACTGCTTGGCCGCCCCCACCAGCACCACCGCGGAAGTGGCCATGCAACGCTGGCCCGCCGCGCCGAAACCGGCGCCGACCAAGGCGTTGAGGGTCTGCTCTCGATTGGCATCGGGCAACACCACCGCGTGGTTCTTGGCGCCCATCATCGACTGCACGCGCTTGCCGTGGCGACCCGCCAGGTCATACACGTGAGTACCGACCGCCGTCGAGCCGACGAATGAAACCGCCTTGATATCCTTGTGGGTGCAGAGCGCGTCCACCACGTCCTTGCCGCCGTGCACCACATTGAGCACGCCCGCCGGCACGCCGGCCTCGATGGCCAACTCCACCAGGAGCATGGTCGACAGCGGGTCCTGTTCCGATGGCTTGAGCACAAAGGTGTTACCGCAGGCGATGGCCATCGGGAACATCCACAGCGGAATCATTGCCGGGAAGTTGAACGGGGTAATGCCCGCGCACACGCCGATCGGCTGGCGCAGCGTGTAGGTGTCAACGCCACCGGCGACGTTCTCGGCGAACTCGCCCATCTGCAGGGTGCCAATGGAACAGGCGTGCTCGACCACTTCCAGGCCACGGAAAATATCGCCCTCGGCGTCAGCGATGGTCTTGCCCTGCTCGGCGCTGAGCACCGCGGCGATGCGCTTGGAGTGCTCGCGGATCAACGCCTGGAGCTTGAGCATGATGCGCATCCGCGCGCCGATGGGCGTCAGCTTCCAGGTCTGGAACGCACGCTGGGCAGCGGCGATGGCGGCATCGACTTCCGAGGCCGTGGCGAACGGAACCTTTGCCAACACCTGCTGGGTGGCCGGGTTGACGATGTCGTGCCACTCGCTGGATTGGGATTCAACCCACTCGCCATTGATCAGCAGTCTGACGGTTTGCAGGGTGGTATCGCTGGGCGTAAGGGAAACGTTCATGCTGGCCTCCGGGATTGTTCTTATAGAGAGCGTTGGTTCAGCAAAAACCAAGGTGCATAGGACACGCTTGGTGATGAGACTGTTTTTGGAGTATAGATGTGCAAACTTCTAATAAGAACGCACATAAAAACCGGTCCAACATGCAAAAAAACATCACCTCCCTGGGGTCGCTGAATTGGGACGACCTCAAGTTTTTCCTCGAAGTGGCCCGCACCCGCAAGGCCAGCACGGCCGCCAAGCGCCTGGCCGTCGACTACACCACGGTGTCGCGGCGCATCAGCTCGCTGGAAGCCTCGTTGGGCACGCTGCTGTTCGAGAAGTCCCGGACCAACGGTTTTGTCCTGACGGCCGAAGGCCAGCGCCTGCTGGGTTACGCCGAATCGATCGAAAGCACCCTGCACATGGCCTGCGAACAGGTCTCAGGCTCTGGCGTCGCGCTGTCCGGCCACGTGCGCATGGGCTGCACCGAAGGCTTCGGCAGCTTCTTCATCACCCCGCAACTGAGTCACTTCGTCGACGCCTACCCGGCCATTTCGGTGGACATCCTCCCGCTGCCGCACTTCATCAGCCTCTCCAAGCGCGAAGCCGACATCGTCATCGCCCTCGAACGCCCCGAACATGGCCCCTATGTGTGCTGCAAATTGTGCGACTACCGGTTGCAGCTCTACGCCACCCAGCAATACCTGGACAACCACCCACCCATCCAGCGCCCGGCAGACCTGGGCAAGCACTCATTCATCAGCTACGTGGATGACCTGGCGTTCAGTTCCGAATTGCTCTACCTGGCTAACGTACTGCCCGGCGCCAGCGCCCACCTGCGCAGCACCAGCGTGATCGCGCAATTCGTGGCAGCGCAGCAAGGCCGCTCGCTGGCAATCCTGCCCTGCTTCCTCGCCGCCCAGGACCCACGGCTGTTGCCGGTGCTGCCGGAGGAAATCACCGTCACCCGGCAATTCTGGATGTACTGCCGGGAGGACTTGAGGAAGCTGAAGCGGATTACGTTGTTGTGGGATTACATTCGCCAAGTGACTGAACAGAACCAGCCACTGCTGATGGGCGACAGCCGGGAGATGGTGTTCGCCGACTAGTAGATTTTCAAGGAATCAGGTAGCGGAATCGTAACGGGCTCAACACGCCTTTGCCAACGGTTTGTAACAGCGGTTGGTACACGACTTGTAACACCTCGACGTCGACATTCGGAGACGCACAGTCACTCAATAAGGACCACGCGAGGCCACCCATCGCAGACTGATTGAACACCGACGCCCGGCCACACACTGTACGCACATACAGCACATGGTGCGCGCGGGATGAAAGACGATTTGATCGATGACAGCGGGTTTGAACTGGGATTGCCCTCACGCGAGGAAATGCTCAAGCACCAGTGTGATTTGCTGTGTGCTGAGCTGGAGACGACACGCCGGGATATGAGGACGGCCCACAAGAACATGCCGGACTGATCGTTAAGTACCGGGATAGCTCGACCGAACTGGCTGCATTGGACGCTGACTGACATGTATAGGCGTGAGCGGGAACAGGGAACAGGGAACAGGGAACAGGGAACGACGCAGTAGGGCTACCAGTACGGCGACTACTCACAACACAAAAAACTCTGGGGCCAGGTCGAACGAATGGTGCTGTCGAGACGGATTAATGCGTGGCTATATATAGAAGAAACCTGTGATGCGTGTCGCCCCATGAAATATCGCTCGGCCTAAGCGCGCGATACAGACATAGTCGTCAGACGGTTTAGGGCAGCGGCATCGCGGCCAACGCCGCCGATTCGCGCTTTCACAAACAATTTACGCACAGGGTTATCCACAGGTAGCACGTTGCAGCACCCCCAAAAACGCATTATCTTGTATGTCGCCTCCCCAAAAAGCCCTACATGTAGGGTTTGTCGTGACGAACGCCCCCAGAATTAGCGAAAAAGCTCTTTTATCGGAGAGTACTACTTCGTCTGGAAGGATACTTTTGAGGGCCTCATTAGGGCCTCTTGAGGGCCACAGGAAGCGTTAAAGCGTTAATAACGGTCTATGGGAGGGGGGCGGAAAGAAAACTGCCTGGAAAGCACCATAGAGGCTTCCGCCCCTTCTTGAAATCGATTATGATGTGACCAGACGCACAAAACCGCCCATGAGGGCGGTTCCGTTAAAGATGTCTACGAGTAGTCGCGTTTCTGTCCGCAAAAACGATACGTGACCACTCGCACCCTCTTTCACATGCGTTAGCACGGTCAAGAGAAGGACGCCATTAAAGCCAATTGATGCCACTACGTCAATTGGTGATTGATCGGTGGTCGGTTCTTGAATGGTGCGATTAAGCCTCAAAACCCTTAATCCTATGCAAGAGAGATGACCACCATGTTTAACTTCGAACGCAACAACGTCGGCAAGAAAACCATCCCTGTCCGTCAGTATCGCCGGTTCCGTTTCGGCGAATGGGAGGATGTTTGCCATCACCATCGTAGTCCGCCTCGTTAAGGCGTAGTGACAAGCCACCAAGTTTTCGCTGATTTGGTGGTTCCCCTCTGATCGACCAAAAATCGCCTCACACTGGGACCAATACCGTCCCGCCGCACTCCATGCCCAACTCACGACTGCCGTAGTCGCATAATGGCGTCAGTAATCCCTCGGGCATTCGTGTCCAGCGTTTCCAAAGCAGCTATTCTGATGCTCGCCGCCTCTGTGCGCTAGTGACTATAAAGCTAATCATCCACCAAATTTAGATTTAAAATGTACAGAGAGTTGTCCCGCCGCCATGCTCAGAAGCATTTCAAATACAGATGCTACGATAGTTCTATTTTCGCGCCAGCGAAGATAGAACAAAAAACTTGGCTCCAATATATATACCGTCCTATCACACTTACTCCATTCTAGCAGCTCAAAATTTCTTTTATCTTGAAAGTTCTTTAGAGATGCCAGAGTGCTGTTGATAGATGCTGCGGGAGGTAGTTCAGAAGCGGCTAATCCAGCAGCTTTCAGGCGGATATCAATTTCGTGCCTGGTAAAACTAAACGTTGGCGGATCCTGAGCAAAAAGTGCAAGAATTATTTTATATGTATCGTATTTTCTGGCCTGCTTCCTAGGCCCTTGTACGAGCTGGGCATACCACGATTCGAAATTTGAATAACGGGTCTTAGCAACCTTGTGCATCGCTTTTTGAGCATCGCCCTTAGTAAAGGAGATACTGTTTTCGGGATCCCACTCAGTAATGCCTTTGTCGATAAAAAGCTGAGCGCATATTTGTTGAGTAAGAATTGGCAACCCTGCACTTTCTTCCGATATTGGATTCACTACTAGGGATTTATCAGCAACATTTAACAATGTCAGGCCTTTATTGGCGATGGCCTTTAGATCACTGTCCGACCATCGACCCAGGTCAATGTGCGTGATCCTCCCAATTAGATCCGAGTTCGCGGTTGCCAAATCAACACCATGGTGCGTAGTGCCAACAACTATCACTGAAACTTCATTATCCGTGAAGATTTTCCACTGCTGAAAAACTTCTCGCTGCACCACTTCAGTTAAGTAATGAAAATCCTCAACTACTAGTACTGCATTTGATTTTTTTAGCAAAGGAACCAGATGAGTTGGAGACGGCTTCGCGAGTATGGCGTCCTTTACTTCCTTTTCAGCTTTAGCATCGGTGATACCTACCCCTACTGTTCCCTTTAAACTCGCAAGCCATCCCCAACCTAAGGTCCCGCTTACGCTACCTGTTCCGCTAATTGTTCGGGTGCGCCCATCCTCCAAGGTCTTTAGGCGAGAAAAATCCAAGTTCTCTAATGGATAGCTCCAGAAATCATCAGCTTTAAGGGATGCACTGCATCGTACACGAAGAGGTTCCTTATCAAGTTCCGATAATACCTTTTGATAAAGGGTCGTCTTTCCTGTTTTTGAGGATCCGGTGATTAAACAAAGAATTCCATTTTCTAAAATCCCCTGTTTAAGCTCTGCTTCGTACCTCCCTTTTTCACGTTGGACATAGGTTTCACTAGAGGCTTTGCCCCCATTAAAAACGTCAGCAATTACTATGGTGGTCATATGCTGCCCTTGCAAAATATAAAACTATAAAAAGAATACTGGTGTAATGTATACATATACTATATCGCTTTATCATGGCTGATAGCTATCGGTACATGCATGTGCCGCGTTGGGGCACCAGACGCTGTCGCCACGGTTACGGCCTCTAATTTACTCGTAGTGCTGTAAGCGATCCACCATGTACACATTCAAAACTGCCCGTTGAAGCCTGATGCTGTGCTCCCGATTCCCATCAGGAGCCCGCAGTTATGATGCGCCCCGACGCCAAAGTTGAAAAAGTCTACCTCTACCCCAAGCCTGTCGACTTCCGAAAATCCATCGACGGCCTCGCCGCCTTGGTCGAATTGGATATCAAAGTGGCGGTGTTCGACCCCGTGCTTTTTGTTTTTCTGAATCGCCCCCGTAATCGGGTGAAAATACTTTATTGGGAGCGCAACGGCTTCTGCCTTTGGCTCAAGCGCCTCGAATCCGAACGATTCAAAACGTCCCCTGACGATACGGATGAAGCCATTGTCCTGACGGTTCAGGAACTGAACTGGCTGCTCGACGGTTTTGATCTCTGGCGCAACCGTCCGCATCAGGTTTTGACGCCGCGATTCGTCGCTTGATTGGGTATAATCCGGGCCATGATTTCCATGCCCGACAACCTCCCTGATGATCCGGTTCTGCTCAAGCAAATGCTTGTGCAGATGTTCAGTGAGCGTCAGGTGGACAAAGACCAGATTGTTGACCTGAAAGAACAGATCAAACTATGGCGTCAACGTTTTTTCGGGCGCAAATCAGAGCAAACCGTCGATCCGCAGACGCCACAGCTCGCGCTCTTTAATGAACCCGAAAGTCTCGCGGTTCCGGTCTCCGATGAGTCTGACGAAGAAGTCGTTGCCCCGACCCAACGCCGAGGCAAACGCAAACCACTGTCAGCCGATCTACCACGCATCGAAGTCATTCACGAACTGCCCGAACATGAACTGACCTGCGCGTGCGGCTGCCGCAAACACACCATCGGTGAAGAAACCAGCGAACAGCTTGAAATCGTGCCGATGCAGATCCGGGTGATCAAACACGTCCGCAAGGTCTACGGCTGCCGTGGTTGTGAAGCCGCGCCAATCACCGCCGACAAACCGGCCCAATTGATCGAAAAAAGCATGGCCAGCCCCAGCGTCCTGGCGATGCTGCTGACCACCAAATACGTCGACGGTCTGCCACTGTATCGGTTCGAAAAAGTCCTTGGCCGACACGGCGTCGACATCCCACGCCAAACCCTGGCGCGCTGGGTGATCCAGTGCTGCGAACACTTTCAGCCGCTGCTGAATCTGATGCGCGACCGGTTGCTGGAAAGTCCGGTGATCCACTGCGATGAAACGCGGGTACAAGTGCTGAAGGAACCGGATCGAGACCCGACCAGCCAGTCCTGGATGTGGGTGCAGGCCAGCGGCCCGCCTGAGCGCCCAGTTATTCTTTTTAACTACACCACCAGCCGCGCGCAGGAGGTGCCACTGCGTCTGCTCGCCGATTATCGTGGCTACCTGATGAGCGACGATTACGCTGGCTATAACGCCGTGGGTGCGCAACCGGGTGTCGAGCGTCTGGGCTGCTGGGCGCATGCGCGGCGCAAGTTCGTCGATGCGCAAAAAGTGCAACCCAAAGGCAAGACGGGCCGTACCGATATCGCGCTGGCCATGATTAACAAGCTGTATGGTATCGAACGTGAACTCAAAGAGGTCACGGGTGATCAGCGTTTTGTCGGTCGCCAGGCACAGAGCTTACCGGTGCTTGCCCAACTGAAAAGCTGGCTGGAGAAAACCCAGTCCCAAGTGACGCCGCAAAGTGCGCTGGGCAAGGCCGTTAATTATCTGGCCAGCAACTGGAGCCGGCTGGAGCGTTACGTGGAGGCTGGGTTTTTACCGATAGACAACAATAAAGCCGAGCGCGCAATAAAGCCGTTTGTCATAGGGCGCAAGGCATGGCTGTTCAGCGATACGCCCAAAGGCGCCACCGCCAGTGCGCAGATCTATAGCTTGGTCGAGACCGCCAAGGTCAACGGCCAGGAGCCCTATACGTGGCTGCGCCACGTACTTGAGCGGTTGCCGCATGCATCCACGGCAGAAGACTACGAAGCGTTGTTACCGTGGAACTGCTCACCGGAAATGCCACGGTAAACGGAAACCGTACCTGATTGTAGGTGTGCTTGGTGGATCGCTTACGTAGTGCTTGGCTTATGGTCAATCGCCAGCATCTGACTAGGACAGGCCGAAACCGGCCACAAGCAGCCGATCTTGACTGCCTGCTTTTGGCCGAAAGCGACCTGTTCTCGGCCACTTTGTACCCGCCTGCCGGTAATATAAGCGGTACAACTTTCTACGCGAGTGGCGCCCTATGCCCCAAAACCGGGAGTGACTACAGGCAGGAGTTTGCCATAAGCGGATATTCAAAATATCTACTAAACTGTGGTCGATTCATAGCGAGTGAACGGTACATCGTTTTTCAGGCAGGCCGTGAAATATCAAGCGAGGCGCGACATGGATGAAATACCTGCTCAACTGTTATTGAATACCGATATCGACACCGTCATCGTTCTAGTAGTTGATGATCAACCAATGATTGGCGAGGCCGTACGCCGTAACCTAGCCGGTGAAAGCGATATAGAGCTTCATTACTGTGTGGATGCGATGCAAGCCGTTATTGAAGCCGAGAAAATAAAACCCACGGTAATTCTTCAAGATCTAGTCATGCCAGGGGTTGACGGTTTCTCACTAATAAAAAATTATAAAGAGAACCAAAATACTCGAAACATACCTATAATTGCCCTATCAACCAAAGAAGATCCAAAAATAAAGAGTCACGCCTTTGAAGTTGGCTATAGCGACTATATAGTTAAATTGCCGGACCCCATAGAACTTGCAGCTCGCCTTCGATATCATTCCCGATCCTTTAATACCACAACACAACTAGATCGGGCATATCACGCCTTAAGAGCTAGTCAGCAACAACTATTAGATACAAATCTATTTTTGCAACGCGCAAACAATAAGCTGCAACAGCTAATAAATTCCGATGGCTTGACTGGACTTTCAAATCGTAGGCATTTTGACGAATTCTTAGAGACCGAGTGGCGGCGCGTGGGAAATGAACATTTAGAGATATCTTTATTGATGATTGACGTCGACTTCTTTAAGCTGTTCAACGATCGCTTTGGGCATTTGGCTGGCGACGAGGCGCTAAAAAGTGTTGCATCTGCAGTGCGGGATACGATAACCAACGAGAATTATTTGCCAGCACGATACGGGGGAGAAGAATTCGCAGCAATCTTGCCTGGAGCGTCGTCAGATGAAGCCAAAGTCATTGCGGAAAAACTACTCGAGAATGTGGAGTTACTAAACATACCGCACTGCTCACCAAATACTGATTCTGTAGTTACAGTTAGCATTGGGCTCGCTACTTTTGCACCGATAAGCTTGGGAAGCAGCAAACTGCTGATCGAACTCGCTGACAAGGGGCTATATCTGGCGAAGGGCCGTGGCCGTAACCAGGTAGCCATTTATAGGGAAAAGTGAATCCCAGACTCCCTTTGGAATCCGCTGATATCCAAGCCTTTCAAAAAATCTGCACCTGCCAAGGATCAAACATCACCCTTGAATCCGAGACGAAATATCAACGAGGTTTCGGCCAGTCGCAGATTGCTCGCACAGGATGGGTCGAGGTTAAGAGACATTCGAGTACCACCTCACCATCAACGGCTAAGGGTTGTAGCGAATACAGAGCGCGGGCCGGTTGCAAAAAGACAGATGCCGCTAAGTAAGGGCTCGGCCAAGGTCTGTCCCCCTCAGGCACGGTAGCCACTGGCATTTCTCCTGTGCGCTGTGGCCTAGGGAGGGGGTCAGTCAGGGGGGCGGGGATGCGCATAGCACAGTGCAGCACAGAGCGCCTCACACCAATAGTTACAATATAACAATCGACTTTAAAAACCCCCAACAGCCACTAGGGCCATCGGGGAAAGGCGACTCAAACGAACTAAGTACACAGAGGGTTGCACTTACTCCTAGCACCTAGGGATTGCTCCTAAGGTGCCAGTGATAAACGACCTCAGTAACCGGCTGCATCCAGTTCTTCGGCTGTGACAGTACCGGCCTTGATCTTCTCTAGCAGCTCAAGCTGTGCCTTGGCATCACGGGTACGATCAGCCAGAGCCTGAGCCTTAGCCTCTTCATCACGGATACGGGCTGCCTCAGCCTTACCTTCTGCATTTACAGCAGCCTCTGCCTTGAGTAGACGCGACAGGTTGAACTCGACAGCACAGGTGCGGACAGTACCAGGACGCGGGCCAGCCACCTTGAACATCGGGTCATAAGTCAGGGCTTTCAGGATCTTGTCTGAGTGCAGCTCGTTCCAGCCAGCACCAGCCAGAGCCAGCGCATCGTCTTCACTGAGCAAAGTGCAGGAAAGGTCTTCGACTAGAGAGCGTGCGTGCTGATGACCATTGAACGGGCAGGCCAATACAGACAGCTTAGCCCGAAGGGACTTAGCCAATGCACGGGAACGGGAGCCATCATCGAACACGAGGCTGTACACCTCAGCACCTACCGAAGCCCAGCCTTTGTAATAGGTCGGGGCCATGATCTTACGTCGCCCACCGTTGCTATCTCGACGTGCCCCCGCAAGGGCACCAATGAAGGCAGGTAGGGTAGGTGAGAAACGATCGGCTAGCAGTGCTTGCCATTCGCCATACGCGAAGTCTGGCGAGCGGTACTTGTTCCTGAACAGGTCGCTGTCAGGGGCTTGGGTTTCAATGCTGTTCATCAGCTCCAGCAGGAAGGTAAAGGCGTTCTGGTAGTCCTCAGGACGTGGCAAGTTGGCTGGCAGTTCGCCAATGTACCGACCATGTACCTTGAGGCATTCCAGATGCTTGACCACTTCGGCGCCTACCATCGCCATGTCTCGCAACTTGGCATCGTGAGAGTCACGACCGGGGATCAGGTAGGAACGGTAGGCGCGGAAACTGGCGGTGATGCCATCGGCTACACGGGATACAGGGTTGCGGGACAGCTCATCCTTGGCACGGTCGGTGCCGTATTGCTTGAGCAGTTCCAGTGCAGGGCGCACCTTCATTTCGTTGATGGTCAGCGCGGAGTTGTAATTCAGGGAAGTCATTGTGTCACCTCTTGGGTATTAGTTAGTTTGGGTTAGTTATTTCTTATTATTTTTATTAGCGTGCTTCTCTGGCCGCACTCTTTTGCCAGTAACAGGATCAACTTGCGTTGTATGCAACTGAGGAGGCCGACCGGGAGTAAAGCAAGACACAACGTCTGAGATTAGGGGCAGGAGATATGGTGCGCGAGTCATTTGCGGTAGCGTTTGTTTGGCTTCGTCGCAAAGTTGATGGCACCTACGTTGTGTAGCAGCCAATCACGGGCGCCAGGAGCCAGATCCAACTCGGGACCATTGTTGCCACGGTTGCGGACATAGAACCCGGTAGCTCTACCCTTGCCAGTTTCCGCCACTTCGCCGCAGACAATGCGCCAGAAGCCGTGAGTCTCGTAAATATATTGCTTGGCAAGTAGCGGACGTTCGATGCCATACATGTCACAAGCAACTGTCCACGTCATCGAGTTCTTATTATCGATGCGGGAATATGCCCTGAGCTTGTAGCAGTTATCGGCAAATAATTCCTGATGCGCCATTGCCAAACGCTCATATACCTGAGCTGATAACAGTGCATCACTGCGAACAGCGATGAAGACAGAAACAACCATCTTGTAGAAGTCGTTACTGACCCACATAGCGTAGGCGATAGTGGCCACCTCGGTGCCCAAAGTCTCGCTACCAACCAAGCTGTGCAAATTTGCACAAGCTGCCAAGTCGCGGGAAATGGATGTACGCCATTGGGCTGGACGTTTGGAGTTTGCTAGCCCTAGACGACAGTGCATCTCGGTGAGGTTAAACATACCCTGAGTATCAGGGATAAAGGTGTGGCTATTGCCTTTTGCATCACGCAGGGTAATAGGCAGCGCCTTACTAGGTTCTGGGTTCATGGTCATCTCTATATATGTGGGTGGATTGCTCTCGTTAATGGATAGCGGACAGCCTTCTTGAGCCGATATAGACGGCGACCAAACCGGAGAACCCCGGAACCAGAAGACTGACAGCTATGCACTACGAAAGCTAAATATGCAAAATTGCACAGCTTAATAAGGTTGGCTGGGAAGCTGTGGCTACAGAGAGAGTCCCCACAGCCTTATCTATACAGCAACTTAAAACCCCGAAGCGTTGCGCTTAAGGTCTGCCTGCATCAGCTTTTTCGACTGCGGTGACAGCGCCACAGGCTCAGGCTCAGGTGATGCCCGTTTTTGCTGGCCAGTCTTGAAAATGGTTATCTGACTCAGCATGTACTGCTGCTCTGTCTGAACGTTGCGATTAAGCATTGCCACCCTCCTTATGCTGGAACAATATCCGCGCCATCGTTGGTGATAGCTATCCATGCGTCACTTGGCTTATTGCCAGCGGCCATATACAGCACAGGCTTAGCGTAGCCACTGACAGTAATCATGGCGCCGTAACGCTTGCCACTCTCGTGCTCTTGGTTAATAGAGGAAGCTTTGTTGCTCACATCAGTGCTTGGATACACTGGCATATTGTGCAGAGTTACGCCTTGCCTCTTGGTCGCCTTGAATGCGCCGAAGTCGCCGGTAATTGGAGTTGCCATGGTCTGTTACCTCTCTGTGATTACTAGGATGTGTGTAGTGAGGATAGAACAACTAACCGCCCACTAAAGAAACGGGCTGCTAATGGTTGCCACTGTCACTTTCCCTAGCGGGTCTTTTCTCATAAGAGAAAAGGAGAATTGCTACTGTTGCTACTGTTCTTCTTGTCCTACCAATTCCATTGGGATCGCAGACCGATGAACCTAATAATAATTCTCATTTAGAGCATCGACCTGTGCAATTGAAACAACGCTTGACCGTTTGTATATATCGCGATAGGACGAATACTCGACTCGCTATTCTATAATGCAACTTAATTACCGGGTCTATCGGTGTGAGACTTTCTGGGACTCCCGGCCAAAACGAGAAAGCCCCTGAGGCTCGCTGTGAGCGCCTGAGGCTTTTGGGGGACGCGTAGGTCAGTGCTCTACCCCATTGCTGTCTATGCGCGGTGTGGGGCCTGCTGGGCTGGATACCTCGTAACGTCTATAAGCTCTCCCCCCCTCTTCATAAGGAGAAGAAGGGAGGAACAACTATCACTACTTGAGCAACTAGACAATACTGGGCTACTACTCTACATCTCCCACTGTAGACTACTTAACCTACTCTCCCTAATAGACAATACTGAGTGCTACTAACACTACCATCACTACTACACTACTGTTGCTACTGGGGTTCTCTCTATAATGCAACTTAAAGGGCAATCGGGCTACAGGCCCCGTATTCCGTGGCCTCCAGCGGTTTTGATTAAATAATAACCAGCCTCCAGAAGTCTAACAGTGTGAGACTTTGTGACCAGAATTGGCAATCCGGTCACGCTTGCCGCTGGCCGCTCTAGAATTCGAAACTGTGGGATTTCAAGTGTCTAGCACTGTGAGACTCAGCAAATCTAAGCTATCGGCGATCCTATAATGCAATTCAAAGCCTAAACCAGCTTTGAACCCGTGAGGCCCTGAGAGCGCGCCTGAGGCACGTTTACCCGTACCCGTCACATCGTCCTGGGGTTTCCTGTGACAGCCGCAAGCGAAGCAGACATCTAATTACCCGGAGCTTTAGCAGCACATCGCGCATAACCATCCCGGCGCTTGCCCTGAACCTCAGCCCTCGACCAGTGGGACAGCCGCTGTCAGGTGGGATACCGCAACCGTGAAGGCCGGTGATAGGTATTGGCCTCCCCCGTGGATCGACGTAGCGTCTGCGCGCTCTGGTGGCCTTCCACGGTCAACATAGGATTGATCAAGACATACCCGCTAGGCGGCTTGCAACTGGAATAACCGGTGATGCAAGTGATCGCATGCCCGCGTGTAAATGCTGGGTCTCAAGCTCAAGCTCCCCGCGTTACGACTCAGACAGACTCCTTGGCGCAATGGCGCTTCACGGTCCGCAGGGACAGCCCTAGAGCCTCGGCAACCTCAGATTGACTCATACCCTTGGCACGCAGCTCGCGCACCTGAGACGTGACGTCATCAGCTACAGGACGACCCAGCTTCACACCAGCAGCCTTGGCACGGGCGAGACCCTCACTGGTACGCTCCCGGATACGGCCACGCTCCATCTCAGCCAGCGCCGCCATTACCTGCATGATAAACCTACCCTCTACGCTGGTCAGGTCTGAGGCTGGCAGGTCGAGCGAGATAACCCGAATGCCCAGAGCCATCAGTTTATCGATGGTGGCCTGCACGTCGATGCTGTCACGACCAAGGCGGTCAAGCTTCAGCACTACCAGCGTGTCACCACTCTCTAGACGATCTACCAACCTTGCAAAGACTGGACGTTCTGAGGCTGGCACTGAGCCGCTGATAGTCTCACTGTGTACCCGGTTCGCAGGGATGATGTATCCACGTTCCTTGATGGCGTGCATCTGGTTGTCAGTGGTCTGCTCGGTAGTGGATACCCGACAGTAGGCGTATGTACGTGCGGTCATGGTGTCACCTCTGGTGTGTCTAGCTGGCCTATGGTGCCAAGTAATGGTGACAACAATACAAGTGGTGCCAACAAGTGTCAAAGCCTATTTTGATGTCACCACTTCGCGACATGTTTTTAGGGTGATGACAATTGATCGTTTGATGTCACCACCTACAAACCAGACCGACCGGCCAGCGCCCAGCCCCAGACAGCAGCCATTGCACGACCAACGCATGCACAGCCAACGATAGAGCAAGAGGATCGGCACTAGCCCCAACTCGACGCATCGACCGGCAAACAGCAGTACAGAGCACCACGGCCAGCGCAGCCCTGAGAGTTTGCAAAATGGAATATTCCACTCTGGACCTGACCAGCCCTCAAGCCCCTGAGAGGCCGCATGTATTGAGAGAGGCCCTGCCCTAGGATTGTGTAAGAGGCATGCCCGTTTCCAACGAGAGACGACGACAGCCCCGGCCAGCCAGCAGATGAGGGGCACCCCTCGACTCGCCAGCCCAGCAGGCACACGTCCAGCCCCCCTATGGGGGAACGCCCAGCCGCCGCGAGCGCGAGATATGCCTCACGGGTGCAAACCATTTTCGATTCGGGCCCGGTGGTTGCTGCTGATAAAAAGTCCCCTGAGCACCTCAGCCATGGTTTCAACGGGAACCCCAGAGCCGTATGTGTCAAAAGTAATCGTGCCAGAAGCATGCCCCATCACCGCCTGGGCATAAGTTGTTGGAACCCCTCGGACCTGCATTAGGGAAGCCAGAGAATGACGCAATGAGTGGAACACCAAACCACGCTCATAAGAATCTCCAAGAGCCGCTGGGATGGCCTGTTGATTAGCCCACTCGCCTGCCGGTCTGTAACCAATTTGCGCCAATGACTCGGACTCGCTGAGCTTGCGCGCTTCGACATACCTCAGGAAAGCTGCAAGGTCGAAACCATAGGCACCATCCGTCAAAGGCACCACCCGTTCACTGCGCTTATTCTTGATGGATTTCCCTTCACCGGCCTCATTGATATGAATGCCTGTAATCCCTGATGCAAAGGTATGAATGTCCCCCGTGGATAGCTGGGAGATTTCGTTGAGACGCCCGCCAGTGATGATGCCCAGACTCAACAGCCAGCGCTTCCATGAGGTCTCAGGCAGATTGTTGGCGTATTGCATCAGCTTACCTACCTGCTCCTGGCTGAGCGCCTTACGGCTCGACTCTAGGCCCTTGGTGAATTTGAGTTTCTTATCGAAGGACTTTTCGAGGTGGCCGTTTGCAACCGCCCAATTCAGGACAGCCGAGAGCTTCATTAGCATCTGATTGACCGTTGACGGCTTACGCGTAGTAGCAAGCTGGTCCCTCAAGGAAACGAGGTCTGCCCGTGAGTGAGTCCGAAAGTCCAATGCCCCTAATGCGGAGCAGAGAACTCCATGCGTGAACTTCGTGCTACTCAGCGTATTGGCTTTCTGCTCGCTTGCCCGATCGGCCATGTAGAGACCAGACAGAACCTCAAAGGTCATCGAAGGCCCCCTTATAGGTTGAGACGCAGAGATGCCGCCCACCAGTTGCAACGAGCTGGAAGGGAAAGCCTCAAGGTTCGAAGAACGACACTCACCACCTGCGTGCAGCGCCCCCCAAGCATGCGATGACTCCCCTACGCGTTTAGAGCCAAGTACCTCTGCCGAGACCGACAAGAAATGCTCCCTCAGCTCAGACCATAGAGCCTGTGGGTTCTCCAAGTGGAATTCCCTGATTAAGCCCGATAGCTGATCTGAAGCACCCAGTGCGGCCCTTCTGTTGCTGGTCCTGAGGGAAACAGAAGTGGACTCAGTGGTGCTACCTGTCGCCCTCAAACGCAGGTAGTAGATACCGTTGCGCCTGTAGTGATATGGCATAGCGAGCCTTGTGGCAGGCCTCTGAGATGCGAGGAGACTTGTGACAGTGGTTGTGACAGCAGGTCGCGGTAAAGTGAGGTTCATCTCGGTTAAGCCCCGTATTCATTGGGTTAACCTGTATCACCCGACAATTCTGGATGTACTGCCGGGAGGACTTGAGGAAGCTGAAGCGGATTACGTTGTTGTGGGATTACATTCGCCAAGTGACTGAACAGAACCAGCCACTGCTGATGGGCGACAGCCGGGAGATGGTGTTCGCCGACTAGCCGGCGATGACCACGATGGCGACGCGGCGGTTTTCGGTGCGGCCGCTGGCGGTGTCGTTGGAAGCGACCGGTTTGCTGCTGCCCAGGCCGCGCAGTTGGACGTTCTCTTCGCGCATGCCAACGCTTGTCAGCACCTTGCTCACGCTGACGGCCCGACGCATCGACAGTTGTTCGTTATAGGCCTGGGAGCCCGATGCGTCGGTATGACCATCGATGCGCACCCGCTGGATTCCCGCCTCCAGCAGCGCCTTGCCAATGCGTTCGACGATTTCGGTACTGGCCTGGTTGAGGTTTTCCACGTCACTGCCGAACAGGACTTTGCCTGACAGACCGAACGCCCAGCCATCGTCAGTCAGTTCGAAGCCTTGTTGCTTGAGTACGGCGATTTGCGCGGGGGTCAGGCCCTTCTGCGGTGCCGTCTGGCAACCGCTCATGGCCAGGACGGCCAGCAACAAAAACGCCGCGAACCAGCGCAGGGAAAATGAAGGGTATGAACGCACGAGTCAGCTCCTGGTTTGAAAATCAGCGACGGGGTGATCCGACCCCGTCGTATGTTGACCGCCTCGAGCGAGGCGTTTGGCTTGGTACATTGCCGCATCGGCGGCGTGGAGTAAGGTGCCCGGCGTGGCACCATGATCGGGGTAAACGGCAATGCCGATACTGAGGGACGTCAGCACTGAAGCATTACCGGGCAATTGAATCGGCATTTCCATGCTGGCGATGATTTTTTCGGCGATCCGCTCGGCGTCCTCGGCCTTGTGCAGGGGGGCCAGCAGCACGGCGAATTCATCGCCTCCCAGGCGCGCGACCAAGTCGTCTTCACGCAACTGTGCCCGGACCCGGGTCGCCACGGCCGTCAGCACCGCGTCACCAGCGGCGTGGCCGAAATTGTCATTGATGCCTTTGAACCGGTCGCTGTCCAGGTACAACACGGCCACTTGCTCGTTGAGCTTGCTGGCGTTGCGCAAGGCGCGGATCAGCCGGCCCTCGAAAAACGCCCGGTTCGGCAAGCCAGTCAAGCTGTCGTGGCTGGCCTGGTGTGCCAGGGTTTCGTTTTCGCTTTGCAGGTGGGTCTGCCAGGACTCCAGTTCGTCGAGCAGTGCATTGAAGTCATTGGCCAGGTTATCCAGTTCGGCGATAGCGGCCGGCGGCACGCGTCGGTCCAGGGCGCGCTCGCTGCGTGCCGCGTGGGCCACTTCGGCCAGGCTGCGCAATGGTCCGGTGATCGCCCGCAACTGACGCCGCGCCAGGTACAACGCCACCCAGGCACTCACCGCCGTGCACAAAATGATCCCCGTCAGACCGCTGAGTAAAAAGCGCAACAGGCTGCCACCATGCCCCGCCAATAGAACGCTGCCAATGTTCTTTCCTTGGTGAACGATTGGCAGGCTGATGGGCTTTTCCAAAAACGCCTTGGCAATGTGCATTTCCAGTTCCGACAATAAACCGGTGTCCGGACGTTTCCAGCGCGCCAACAGGCGGCCGCGCTCATTGAACACTTGGGCATCGGCAACCTCCTCGGTGGAGGCAATCAAAGCCAGTACCTCGGTGGCCGCCGCCGCGTCATCGAATACCACGGCCGCTTCCACGGTGTAGTTGATCGAACGGGCGATCAGGTGCAGGTTGTGATCGGCATAGACCCGCAACGCCAGCAGGCCGAGCAAGGTCAGGGAAACACTGGCCATGGTGATTGCCACCAACGCGACAATCAGGTGGCCGCGCCCGATGACCGCGCCCAGGGTGGGACGGACCTTTGGTTTGCCCTGTTTCATGGCGCTGCGGGCCTGCGGCGGGAAAGCTGCAGCACACTCGGATGTATGCGCACGCCACTGCGTGCCACCGAGTCGAGGTTGACCTCGAAAGACACTTGTTCATCGCCGACCCGCAGGCAGAACAGACTCCCCACAGTGCACTGGTCGCCACCCTCGCTGATGCTCAACACCGGCCTGCCAATCAAGGACGCAAACAGACGGGTGTGCTCATCGTTGGTCAGCCGGCCGATGTAGACCGCGTTGCAGCCAGTGGCGATGTCAGGATGATCGGCCAGTAACCGCTGCACATTCACCGGCCGCCCCGTGGCCTGGGTGGTGCCGTTGACCAGATCGTCGGTGTATTGGGTGGGTCCGACGATGCACAGTTGCAGTTCGGTTGGCTCCACAGGCCAACGGGCGTAGCTGAGAATTCCCAATACAACCTGGGTCACGGCTTCGGACCGCTGCTCGGCCTGGGTCGTGGCTGCCTGCTCCTGAGCAGCCCCGACAGGCACCAGCAAACACATAAGGCTGGCAAGCAGAAAATGCCTCCAGCCCTTGCTGCGCACCGCGTCCCGTACAGGCACTGTCATGGAAAATCTCTTGATACAAGCGATTAGTGCCGGAACGATAGCACAGTGCCAAAAAGCCGGCGAGACAGGGTGTTACGTAGGCTTCGAAACGAAACAGGTGAAATCACAACGGGGGCATGAATCATTAAAAGCTGATGATTCAGTCAGGCTGCTCCAACTCCAGCATCAACCCGCTCAAGCGCTTGACCTTGCGCCGGACCGCCTCCTCGAATACCCCCGCTCGCGGCTCAATCAGACTGAACCATTGCTTGCCCCGGGTAATGGCGGTGTACACCAGTTCCTTGGTCAAGACCGGGTTCAGCGCATCCGGAAGAATCAACGCGGTATGGGTGAATTCCGAGCCCTGGGATTTGTGCACGGTCATGGCATACACGGTTTCCACGTCATTCAGGCGGCTGGGCAGGACGAAACGCACACCGCCCTGGCCGTCGTTGCGCGGGAAAGCGACCCGCAGGACCTGTTTGCCGGCATCGGGGCCGTCACGCTCGGGCAACTTGAGGGCAATACCGATATCGCCGTTCATCAACCCCAGCCCATAGTCGTTACGGGTCATCAGCACCGGGCGTCCTTCGTACCACTGGTGATCGCTATCGATAAGACGGGCCTTGAGCAATGCGGCGGTGATTCGCAGGTTCAGTCCTTCGACGCCCCACGGGCCTCTGCGCACCGCGCAGAGCAATTGGAATTCGTCGAAGGCCGCCAGGACTCCCCGGGCCCAGTCGGCCCAGCAGCGGTCTTCCAGCGGGCGAGAAGCGGCCGGGCGGTGCTGCCGGAGCAGGCTCAGGTAATGCCGATACCCTTGGGGTCCTTCTGGCTTGCCGTCGAGTAACAGCGTTTCCAGTTTCGTATCGTGCTCGCTCGCCAATTTCAGGGAAGACAGATCGGCATGCTGCCCTTGCTCCAGCAATTGACGGGCTTTTTCAGGCTGCTGCTGGTTGACCCAGCGAGCCAGTTGACCGATCCCGCTGCCCTCGCCGAAACGCCGGGAATGCCTGAGCATGACCACTTGCTGTGCCAGGGGATGAGTAGCGTCCAGATCCTGCTGCAGATCACTGGCCGCCAGGTTTTCACCACTGACCGACTCAAGCCAGGCTCGGGTCTGGGGGCTGTACCAGCCGTCCTCGGCGTCTCGACACAAATCCCCCAGCACCGCACCGGCTTCTACAGAGGCCAACTGGTCCTTGTCCCCCAGCAACACCAACCGTGCATGGGCCGGCAGTGCATCCAACAGATTGGCCATCATCTCCAGGTCGATCATCGACGCTTCATCGACCACCAGCACATCCAGTGGCAATCGATTGCCGCCGTGGTGGCGAAAATGTCGGGTGCCTGGGCGACTGCCCAACAATCGATGGACCGTCGTCACATCGCAAGGAATCCGTTCGCGCACAGCGGCGTCCACATCCAGGGTCCGGACCTGCTGGCTGATGGACTCGGTCAAACGCGCCGCCGCCTTGCCAGTGGGCGCGGCCAGGCGAATCCGTAGCGGTTTCCCGGCTTCGACCGCCGGTGCCTGGAGCAGGGCCAGCAGGCGCACAACGGTCGTGGTCTTACCGGTGCCCGGGCCGCCGGTCACGATGCTGAAGGCCCCGCGGGTCGCCAGTGCGCAGGCCAGTTTCTGCCAATCGATCGGGCCGCTGGCATTGGCCGGCCCGAACAACCCGCCCAAACGCTCGCGCAGATCGCCGGGCGCCGCTTCATGCTCGATAAGCCGTTGACGCAACGCTTCATCGATCCGCCGTTCGTAACCCCAGTAGCGGCGCAGATAAAGACGCTTGCCAGACAGCACCAACGGACGCTGCTGCGCCTCATCGCTCCCATCCACGGCCAGGGCTACCAGGCGACTGGACGCCAAGACCTTGCACCAATGGCCGCCGTCCAGTGTCGCCAATATTTGCGATGGCAGCAGCATCACGCCAGTCTCCAGGTCACCCTCGGGAGGCAGAGACAGCGCAAAATCCGGTTCCTTGAGGGTCTCGAACAGATCCAGGCAAACATGCCCGTGACCCAGTTGATGGCTGGTCAGCGCAGCGGCGAGCAGGACCAATGGATCATCGTCAGGTGCCAGTTCATGGAGGAACGCCACGAATGCCTTGTCCAGGGCACGCAACCAGCCGCGCTCGACCCAGCGCGTCAGCAACAACAGCAGGTCCTGCGCACGACTCAAGGGCGCCAACTCCACCAGGTGTTCGCCATCGGACGATTTGGGCAGCAGGTCGGCAAAAGAACGACTCATAGCAATTCTCCTTGTACCCACGCCGGCTCAGCCTTGGGTTCGGGCGCCCCCTGGAACAAGCGATCCAGTTGCTCGATCAATGCCCGTGGCGGCTTGGTGAAATAAACACCCTGACTGGTGGAGCGAGTTCCGCGGAGGAACAGGTACAACGCGCCGCCGACATGCCGGTCGTAGTCGTAATCGGGGAGCCGTGCCTTGAGCTGGCGATGCAGGGCCAACAGGTACAGCACGTATTGCAGGTCGTAGCGATGGTCCAGGATTGACTGTTCCATCGCCTGTACGGTGTAGGCCATGTCATCGACACCCAGCCAGTTGGATTTGTAATCGACCACGTAGTACCGACCGTCGTGCTCGAACGTCAAATCGATGAAGCCCTTGAACATGCCGTTGAGCAGCACCGGCTCCGCCGCGATGCGGGCCACACCGCCATGGGTGAACCGGCAAACCAGTTGGTCAAGCTTTTGCACATCAACCTTGTGGCTGGCGAACCAGAACTCCATCTCGACCTGGAATCGGCTCAGTTGCTCGAGCACTACCGGTGCCTGGTCGTTGCCGACGTGCATGGGCATCTTGATCAGGTGCTGCAGCCAATCGCTCAGCGTGGTGATCCAGCCTTTCCAACCTCGGCGATTGCAGCGTCGGGCAATGGCATCCTCGATATCCGCTGGTGTCGATGAAAAGCCCTCCCCGGCGGCCCACTCCAGCAAACCATGCAGGAAAGTGCCGGGGTTGGGGCCACGGGGAAAGCGGTGGATGTCGCCACCAACAGCGATAGTCTCCCTGGGAGCATCCGGATCCAGTCGCTCATCGTCGAACAGTTTCTGGGCCTGGGGATTCTCTGGCGCGGTATCGCTGCCTTCGCTCAGGCTGTCGCTGATGCGCAAGGCACTGTAGGACGCGATCCACCAGTTCTCGCTGGCTTTTCGCAAGGGCACCAAGGGTTCAAGCAACACGGCTTCGTTGCGCGGAGGCCGGTAGTGCTCGTCGGTAGCTTCGGGCATAGGCTGGCAGTTCACCGCGTCGCTGCCTTGTTGCAGGTCGTCCAGCCAGCGCCTCAGTTCCACCGACTCGGTGAGCGGTGCACCACCGCCCAATAGATACCCCAGCGCGGACACGTGGAGGATCGAGCGATTGTTGCTGCCCCGCTTGAGATCCGCGACACCTAGCCAGCAGGCATGTTGTGCACGGGTCAGTGCTACGTAGAGAAGCCGCAAATCCTCGGCCAGACGCTCGTCATCGGCCTTGGCGATCAATTCGGCAGTGGGCTTGAGGCTGATCTGCGCCTTGTTGGCCTCATCGTGGTAATGCAACGGCAATCGGCTGCCGTCCACCGGTTTCGTCGAGCAGATGAAGGGCAAGAAGACCAACGGATATTCGAGGCCCTTGGACTTGTGGATCGTGACCACCTTAACCAGTTGCTCATCACTTTCCAGGCGCAGGATCTGCTCTTCTCCCGCTTGTCCGGACAAGGCCAGGTGCTCGGACAAATGCCGGATCAAAGCTTGTTCGCCATCCAGCTCACCGGCGGCTTGCTGCAACAGTTCGCATAGGTGCAGCAAGTTGGTCAGCACCCGCTCGCCATCACTGCGCGCCATCAGGGCCTGGGGCAGTTCGAAATCATGCAGCAGACGCCGCAACATCGGCAGCACGCCCTGGCTGCGCCAGACCGTACGATAACCGCGAAATTGCATGACCCGGGCTTCCCAGGCCAACTCATCCTGATTGAGACGCTCCAGCTCCATCAGCGACAGGTTCAACGTGATACTGGCCAGGGCCGCCCGTAGCGGTCGTTCGGCATCCGGCTCGGCACAGGCCCTGAGCCAGATCAGCAAATCCCGCGCTTCCTGCGAGGCAAAGACCGAATCCTTGTCGGACAGATAAACACTGCGCACGCCCCGCGCGGACAGCGCGTCTCGCACCGCCTGCGCTTCTTTACCATCGCGCACCAGGATGGCGATATCTGCCGGACGCACGCCTCGCAGCACTTTTCCATCGATCGTGAAGCCAGCGCGTCCCGACTGACCGCCGTTGAGCAACGCCGTGATCTCACTGGCGCAGACGGCCGCCATCGATTGTCGATACACCGCACCGGAAAGCGGCTGCTCCGACGACAGGTGCCAGATGTTCAGCGCCGCGACCGCCTGCCCTGCGACCTGCAAGGACTCCTTGCGCCCCTGGGACTCAACGGACAGGAACGGCACCGGATTCTCTCCCGTAGACCCACGGAACAGAAAGGCCCCACGCCCCTTCGGACGGGACTCGGCATTCTGGAAAACATGGTTTACCGCACCCACCATGGCATGGCTGGAACGGAAATTCGTGCCCAGCGTGTGCAGTCTGCCAGCAGTGGCTTCGCGAGCGCGCAGATAGGTATAGATGTCGGCACCGCGAAAAGCGTAGATCGCCTGCTTAGGATCGCCAATCAGGAAAAGTCCGGTCTCAGGGTCGTTGTCTTCGATACGGTAGATGCTTTCGAATATCCGGTATTGAACCGGGTCGGTGTCCTGGAACTCATCGATCAGCGCCACCGGAAACTGTTCGCGGATCAGGCTCGCCAGACGCTCGCCTCCGTCGGCCTGCAGGGCCGCATCGAGACGCAGTAGCATGTCATCGAAGCCCATCTCGGCGCGGCGACGTTTCTCTGCTTCGAAGCGCCCCCCGACCCATTGTGCGGCATGCTGCAAGACGGCGGCATCGGGCGTGGGCAACGCGTCCAGGCTGGCCTTGAGAGCGGCCATGGCATCCAGCCCGGGATGGTTGGGCACTTCACCTTTCCAGGCTTCGGCCATGCCCTCGGGCGTCAGCCGCGTGAATCCGGTGCCAATGTCCAACAGCTCAAGGCTTTCGTCGTCCACCCAGGCAGTGATTTTCTGAAACCACGGCTCGAAGTAACGCGCCTGCATCTTGCGCCCGTCGACAGATTTGCTGGCGACGCCTTGCTGGCAGATCTCCAACAGCTCCACCGCCCATTGCCGCCACGGCGCCTTGAGATCGAGCAAGGCGGCACTGCGCTCCTGCAAGGCCGCGGCGATGAGTTCGGCAGGCTCAAGCCCGTCACCGTCGCCACGCTCGCTGGAAAACAAAGCTCTCACCCGCGGCAACAGCGCAGCAGGCCCTCCCCAATGGGTACGCACCCAGTTCAGTGCCTCGCCCTGCATCGAATAGCAGAACAACCGCCAATAATCGCGCAGTACCTCGCCCAGCAATTCGCTGTGGTCGGTTTCCAGGGTTTGGGTGAACAGGCTACCGCTGTCGAAGGCATGCTCACGCAACATGCGCTGGCACCAACTGTGGATGGTCGAGACGGCCGCTTCGTCCATCCACTGCGCAGCGATGTCCAGCCGGTTCGCGCAGCCAGGCCATTGGTCAGCGTTGAACTCATCGCGCAACGCAGCGATCAGCGAATCCGGGGCGGGAATTTCGTCGCGCAAGAAACGTGCAGCTTCGGCCAGACGGGTGCGAATTCGTTCACGCAACTCCTTGGTGGCAGCGTCCGTGAAGGTCACTACCAGGATTTGCGGTGGAAGCAACTCGCGGCCAAAACCGGACGCCGTACCGCCATGCCCCAGCACCAGGCGCAGGTACAGCGCCGAAATGGTGAAGGTCTTGCCGGTACCGGCGCTGGCCTCGATCAGTTGGCTGCCCCGTAGCGGGAAAGCCAGGGCCAATGGTGTCTGCCGACTCATGAACGGGCCTCCTCGCCGACCAACGAACGCCATGGGGCTTCGAGCAATGGTCGGTAGAGCGCATCGCACCAATCGGGAAATGTTTCGTCAGCCATCAAGGCTTCGAAATCAGGAAACTGTCGAGCCAACGCCGGACTTTCCCCCCGTTCGCCCTCAAACGTCTGTCCATCGCCTTCATAGGCTTTGCGAGCCGCCGCTTCGGCCTTGACCGGATCAGTCTGGCCGAGCCAGGCGAAAGCCGTCTTCACGGCGATCGGTAGCGGCTGGCGCATACCGGTCTGCCAGGCCAGCAACATGTCGCCCAGTAGCCTTTGAGCGACAGGTTCTTCAAAAGGTGCCAGTTGCAAGCTGTCATCACTGGCCACCAGTGCTGTCGTCAACGACAAGCCATTAGCGCAGGCCACAAGATGGTTGACCCAAGGCCGTATCAGCCGATGCCACTTACGGGTCTTGATGGAGCCAATACTGTTAGGTATGGCCGTGATGGCGAGGACCGCACCGTCGGAGCGCTGGTGCAAGCCACTGAGCCATCCTTCGACATTCACGCCCTGCAATTGCAGGCTGACTGGCACAGCGCTGAGCGACGGTGTCGGCCATAGCGCCAGAAGCTGTTGGTAACGCTGGAGCAGATCCGGCAGGGGTTCGATCAATTCACGCTGCATGCATTCACCGAAACCGGCCATGGGTAACAGACCACTGTTCTGCAGCCGCTGGGCATGGGCGGTGAGGGCAAGATCCGGCTGGTCCAGGCGTACCAGGGCGGCCTCGAGCAAGCTGTCACTCAGGCTGTAGCGTTGCAGCGCATCGAGCACAAAAGGTTCGTCATCGGCCAGAGGCGCTTCAATGGCCTCGAAGAACACTTTCAGCCGCTGGCTGAAGAAATGGCGGACGGGATTGCGCAGGAAATCCTGCAACTGACCGAGGCCCAAGGGCTCTTCCTGGACGTAGGGTTCCAGCATCTGATTTTTATCGGTGTGATCGCAAGCGTCATGGAGCATCCGCCATTCGCTGGCGTAACTGAACAGCTCGTCACCTTGATGGAAATAACGTGCGCTGAACGGTTGCAACGGATGCTCCTGGGTCAGGGCATCAAGAAGAGTCTTGCTGTCATCTGCCAACCGCCAGCCACTGGCGAGATGATCGCGCAGTTGGCCGATCAACACCGATGCCGGGCGCTCGCTGTTGTCGCGAATACTGCGACCCACCCAACTGATGTACAGCTTTTCCCGGGCAGAAAGCAGCGCTTCCAATAGCAGGTAACGGTCGTCCTCACGGCGGGAACGATCACCCGGGCGATAATCGCCGCCCATCAGGTCGAAGTCCAAGGGGGGCTGGGCGCGCGGGTAATCACCGTCATTCATCCCCAGCAGGCACACCAGCTTGAAGGGGATCGCGCGCATCGGCATCAAGGTACAGAAGTTGACTGCACCGGCCAGGAAACGCTGGGACAGTCGCCCCTGATCCAGTCCGGCCAACCACGCCTCACGCACCACCGTCAGCGGCAATTCATCGTACAGCCCCACCGACTCACAGGTTTCCAGCCAGGTTTCACGCAAGTCTTCGAGTTGGGCCAGCAAATAGTCGTCATGTTCGTTGCTTGCCTGGAAAAACAGCTGCATCAGATCTTGCAGGCGTGAACCCCATTGCTGCGGCGATGCCGGTCGGGTGAGTTCCTGATGGGCCACTTCCAGGGCATCCAGCAAAGCAACCAAGGGACCGATCAACGCCGCATCCAGGCCACCGATTTCGTCATAGGGCTCAATGCCCTCATAAGCGTTCGAACTGCCGACGGCATACCCCAGCAACATACGACGCAAACCAAAATGCCAGCTGTTCTGCTCAAGCTCCGCGGGCAGGCCCAACCCGGCACGGTGTTCGGCGCTCATCCCCCAGCGAATGCCGGCGCCTTCGATCCAGCGGTGCAGTGTCGGCAGGTCGGCCTCATCGATGCCAAAGCGTTCGCGCAACGCCGGAACATCCAGCAGATCGAGGATTTCGCTGACCGGGAAACGACTGTCTGGCAGCTTGAGCAAATGCTCGACGGCGATCAGCAGTGGATCCCGTCCACGCTGGCCCTGGTCGGTCAACGTGAAGGGAATGAACCGCGGGTCGCTCCTGTCGAGCTGACCGAACACTGCGCGAATGTGCGGTGCATAACTGTCGATGTCCGGGACCATGACGATGATATTCCGTGGGCGCAGGGTCGGATCCGCACTGAAGTGGGCGAGCAATTGGTCGTGAAGAATTTCGACTTCACGCTGAGCGCCGTGGGCCACATGAAAACGGATCGAGCCGTCTCGCTCTGTATCGACGAAAGGCCAGTGTTCCCGGGTTTCGTTCAGGGGGCGCAGTTCCAGGATGTCGTCCTGCAACTGGCTGAGAAGGGTCGTGGGGCTTCCATCAGTGAACAGGTCAATTCGCCCATCGCGAAATACCGTGCGATAGCTGTTGGGGTCATCGTAGCTGTCGAGCAAGTTAATGTAGTCGCGCCCTTGCTTGCCCCAGGCGGCCAATAACGGATGGGCATGTTGATGCAAAGTTTGCGGATCGAGGACGACGGGCATGCCGGCCTTGCGTGCCTGGCGCTTGTATTGGTGACGCAACAAGTCCTTGTCGGCGACGATGTCCGCCCAATGATGACGACACGGGTTATGCACACAGAGCAGAACCTGGCTGAACCGGGAAAGGCCGGCGAGCGCCTCGAGGACTTGGGCAGGCAAAGACGAAATACCAAACACGATGACCCGTGCGGGCAGGCCTTTCGGAGCGACTTCCAGGCTGTTGATACGTTCGATGTAACGCTGATGAACGCCTGCACGGCTTTGCGCCATGCCCTGCTCTCCCACGTCCAGCAACAAGGCGCGCCACAGTTCCGCTTGCCAGCAATTTGCCGGCGCGAGCGGCTTGGTTTCGCCTCGGACAGTTCTTGTCTGGTGTCGACCTTCAGCCCAATCCTCAAGCCAGTCAGCCCGGTACACCTGGTACTGATCGAACAGATCGGCAAGACGTTCGGACAGCTGATAGCGTTTGCGCAAGTCGGTGTCTTGGGTAAGGAATCGTCGCAGAGGTTCGAAATGAGGCTGCTCGATCAACTGCGGCAGTAGACGCATCAGGCGCCAGGTTAACGGAGCCTTATCCAGCAGGGATTTGGCCGGAATTTCGTCGCGTCCCAAGACCGCTCGATAAAGTTGCCACATGAAACTGCCCGGCAGTTGCACATCAATGGCAGCCGCAATACCGCAGCCGCCGGAATCATCGTCTTCCGGGTCTTCAGCCAGCGCAAGCTTGAGCCATTGGGCAATGCCGTTGCTTTGTACCAGCGCGATTTCATTTTCAAGGGGAGCCAGCGGATAGCGCCGCATCAAGCTGATCACCAGGCTGCGCAATTCATCAAGGCGATTCCCGTGAACCACCATGAACGCAGGGCTAAGGGACGTTGCGTCCGGCATGAAAGGCATCCTTGAAAATGCAAAAGCTAGGGGCAGAACCTTATCACTGTCGGGGGGTTGTGACAGCTGGGAGCTGTCCGCGCTTGTCGTAAGAACTTTCCTGCGGGCAAAAACAAAACCCCTACCTGCGTCAGCAGATAGGGGTTTTGGAATTTAATCTTGACGATGACCTACTCTCACATGGGGAAACCCCACACTACCATCGGCGATGCATCGTTTCACTGCTGAGTTCGGGATGGGATCAGGTGGTTCCAATGCTCTATGGTCGTCAAGAA
>NZ_CAXAPG010000031.1:0-71337 GCF_963970585.1 Pseudomonas sp. RL_105y_Pfl2_101 | reverse complement strand
CACTGCTCTATCCGCTCCTTCCGGACTTCGATGACCTGAAGCCCAACACTTTCGAAACCTACTTAACTCATTGAATCTCAAGGAGTTTTCCGTTTCGACTGCGCCGGAAGTGGGGCGAATTATAGACTTCCAGAATCTGCCGTCAATCATTAATTCCGCTTTTCTATCAATAAGTTGCGCAACACTGGCAAATCCACTGCTTTCGCCCTTAAGAACCACCTCTCTCTATATAGAAGAGGGAACTCAAAGAACCCCCGCTTCTCTGAAGGCCGTCACCGCCGCTTCGTCCAGCCCCAATACTCGCTGCAGCACCTCCAGCGTATGCTCCCCTAATAAAGGGGGTGCATTGCGATATTCAACTGGCGTCTCGGAGAGTCGAATCGGGCTGGCCACCTGCGGCACGCTACCAGCCAATACGTGAGGCAATTGCATTGCCAATCCGCGCGCCTGCACCTGAGGATCGGCAAACACCTGGGCAAGGTCGTTGATTGGCCCACACGGCACACCCGCCTGCTCCAACTGAGCCACCCACTCGGCGGTGGTCTTGAACACCGTCGCCTGACGGATCAATGGAATCAACACCGCCCGATTCGCCACTCGCAGCTTGTTTGTGGCAAAACGCGGGTCGTCAGCCCACTGCGGTTGACCGGCAACCTCAGCGAACCTCCGGAACTGGCCGTCATTACCCACCGTAAGGATGAAATCGCCATCAGCCGTAGGAAAATCCTGATAAGGCACGATGTTCGGATGAGCATTACCCAACCGCTTCGGCGCATTACCTGTGGTCAGGTAATTCATCGCCTGATTGGCCAGGCAAGCCACTTGGACATCCAGCAAGGCCATATCGATGTGCTGCCCGCCACCGGCATGATCACGATGCGCCAGCGCCGCCAAAATAGCAGCAGTCGAATACAGCCCCGTGAGGACATCCGTCAGCGCGACCCCAACCTTCACCGGCCCCGCCCCCTCATCACCCTCAGGGCGGCCAGTCAGGCTCATCAAGCCTCCCAACCCCTGAATCATGAAGTCATACCCAGCGCGCTTGGCATAAGGGCCTGTCTGGCCAAATCCGGTGATTGAGCAATAGATCAATTGCGGATTGATCGCCTTTAGCGACGCGTAGTCCAGACCATAAGCCGCCAGCCCGCCAACCTTGAAGTTTTCGATCAGGATATCGGACTTGGCCGCCAGCTCTCGCACCAACCGTTGCCCCTCTGGACGCGTGAAATCGATGGTCACCGACTGCTTATTGCGATTGGCCGACAGATAGTAAGCAGCCTCGGTCGTGTTCTCACCTCGGGCATCCTTCAGGAAAGGCGGGCCCCAGGCGCGCGTGTCGTCACCATTGCCGGGGCGCTCGACCTTGATGACATCAGCCCCCAGGTCCGCCAGGATCTGCCCGGCCCACGGCCCGGCCAGGACCCTCGATAAATCCAATACCCGCAGATGCGAAAGCGCGCCCATGAACGTTCCCCTATTAATAGAACGCCTGGATACCGGTTTGCGCACGCCCCAGGATCAGCGCATGAACGTCATGCGTGCCTTCGTAGGTGTTTACGACCTCCAGGTTCACGAGATGACGAGCAATGCCGAACTCATCGGAAATACCGTTGCCGCCCAGCATGTCCCTCGCCATACGGGCAATATCCAGGGATTTGCCGCAGGAGTTGCGCTTCATGATCGAGGTGATCTCGACCGCCGCCGTGCCTTCATCTTTCATACGCCCCAGACGCAGGCATCCCTGCAGGGCCAGCGTGATTTCGGTCTGCATATCGGCGAGCTTCTTCTGGATCAACTGATTGGCTGCCAGCGGACGCCCAAACTGCTGGCGGTCCAGCGTGTACTGGCGAGCGGTATGCCAGCAGAACTCAGCGGCTCCCAAGGCCCCCCAGGAGATGCCATAACGCGCCGAGTTCAAGCAAGTAAAGGGGCCTTTCAGACCACGGACATCCGGAAAGATGTTCTCTTCCGGAACGAATACGTTGTCCATCACGATTTCGCCAGTGATCGAGGCACGCAGCCCGACCTTGCCGTGAATGGCCGGCGCACTCAGCCCCTTCCAGCCTTTCTCGAGGACGAAGCCGCGGATATCGCCGGCGTCGTCTTTACCCCAGACGACAAAGACGTCTGCGATCGGACTGTTAGTGATCCACATTTTGCTACCCGTCAGGCTGTAGCCACCGTCCACCTTGCGCGCCCGAGTAATCATCGCGCCCGGGTCGGAACCATGGTTCGGCTCGGTCAGACCAAAGCAGCCGATCCATTCACCAGACGCCAGCTTTGGCAGATACTTCTGTTTTTGTGCCTCAGTCCCGAACTCATTGATCGGGACCATGACCAGCGAGGACTGCACGCTCATCATTGAGCGATAACCGGAATCGACGCGCTCGACCTCACGAGCGATCAGGCCATAGCTGACGTAATTCAGCCCACTGCCGCCGTACTGTTCAGGAATGGTTGCCCCCAGCAGGCCGACTTCACCCATCTCGCGGAAAATCGCCGGATCGGTCTTCTCATGACGGAACGCTTCCAGCACCCGCGGCGCGAGTTTCTGCTGGGCGAACTGCTCAGCAGTGTCGCGGATCATGCGCTCTTCTTCGGTGAGCTGCTGATCCAGCAACAATGGATCGATCCAGTTGAAGCTCGCTTTACCGGCCATGAAAGAGTCCTCGCCAATTAAATGGAAATCGTGGATTGATCCTAGGCGCGCTTTCCTACAAGGGCAAACGAGGATTACGCACTATCTTGTGCTAATTTCTCACTCCGTAATCGCCGTAAACCCCGTTTATGCCGACATTGTGTGAGGCTGCGTACATGCGCCGTAAAATCCCCAGCACCACCGCCCTGATCAGTTTCGAGGCCGCTGCACGTCATGAGAGCTTCACCAAGGCGGCGCATGAGCTTTCTCTTACGCAAGGTGCTATCTGTCGACAGATCGCCAGCCTGGAAGACTTCCTCAGCGTGGAGCTTTTCAGACGCTCACGCCGAGGCGTCAAACTGACCGAAGCCGGCCTTTCCTACAGCCGTCGAGTTGCCACCCAACTGGATGCCGTCGAGCGCGACGCTCTTTCAGTGATGGGGCACACCGGTGCGAACGTGATCGAACTGGCCGTGGTTCCAACCTTCGGCACTCAATGGCTGCTACCACGCCTCAAGGATTTTCAGCAGCAGCATCCGGAAGTCACCGTCAACCTGACCAACCGCACACGGCCCTTTCTCTTTGCGGACACAGAGTTTGATGCCGCCATCTATTTTGGCGATGCGGACTGGTCCGGTACCGAATCCCACAAATTGATGGGCGAAAATCCGATGCCGGTATGCAGCCCTACCTTACTGGGAGACCGGACGAGCCTGACACCAGAAGCCATCGCCGAATTGCCCTTGCTCCAGCAGACCACTCGCCCGTATGCGTGGCGCCAGTGGTTCAACGCCCAGAACCTGAACATTGCACGAGACCTGACAGGTCCGCGTTATGAACTATTCTCCATGCTTGCCCAGGCAGCCATGCACGACATGGGCATTGCGCTGATTCCGCCCTTCTTGATTCAGCGCGAACTGGCAGAGAAACGACTGGTCGTGGCCAACCGTAGCGCGCTATCGAGCGTCAAGGCCTACTACCTGATGATTCCGGAACGAAAGGTTGAATCCGCCTCTCTTCGGGCTTTTCGCGATTGGCTCGTGAACCAGGCAACTAACTATCTCCTTGATTAACAAGGAAAAGCCTAAGACTGCCTTAGGTAGTCAACTAACATAAGTCGCTACAGATATAAGTTTATGTCGCATCCAGTCATTCTGTTATGAAGGCCGTACAGTAGTCTCCAAAGCGTTTAAATACATGGCTTTGAGCCATATTGCGCAGCGCATCAGAGCCTATTCATCTGGCCCATGGGAAAAATTGTCAATTTGAACCTGAATCCTTGGAAAGCACGGCCTACAAGGGATGCCGATCGATAATTGCGACATTCGGTCACAGGGTGACTTGTAGTTAATTTTCCGTCACCCGTCATAATCCCTTGAAGGGCTGAATTTTCGCCTGCAAAATGCCGCGCCCCGCCTGGTTTGGCGGGATCGTGCTGATCGGCCGCCCCAGCCGCACCATCCGAAGTGCCTGGGTTTACTCAATAAGATCACGCAGGAGATTTGACGTGCACATTGGTGTTCCCCTCGAAACCCAAACGGGTGAAACACGGGTTGCTGCTACCCCGGAAACCATCAAGAAGCTGATCGGCCAAGGCCATAAAGTCACTGTTCAAAGCGGCGCCGGTATCAAGGCCAGCGTCATCGACAGTGCCTATGAGGCGGCGGGCGCAACCATTGGCAGTGCCAGTGATGCATTCGGGGCCGAGCTGATTCTCAAAGTGATCGCCCCGAGCGATACCGAACTGACGCTGATCAAGCACGGTACGGTGCTGGTGGGCATGCTCAACCCGTTCAACAACGAAACCATTGCCAAGATGGCCGAGTGCGGCATTACCGCGTTCGCCCTCGAAGCGGCGCCGCGCACCTCGCGGGCGCAGAGTCTCGATGTGTTGTCGTCGCAGGCGAACATTGCCGGCTATAAAGCTGTGTTGCTGGCCGCTCACCATTACCCACGCTTCATGCCGATGCTGATGACCGCCGCAGGCACCGTAAAAGCGGCGCGCGTGCTGATTCTCGGCGCAGGTGTGGCAGGCTTGCAGGCCATCGCAACGGCCAAGCGCCTGGGAGCGGTGATCGAGGCCTCGGATGTGCGTCCGGCGGTCAAGGAACAAATCGAGTCCCTCGGCGCCAAGTTCGTCGACGTGCCTTACGAAACCGACGAAGAGCGTGAATGCGCCGTCGGCGTCGGCGGTTACGCCCGGCCGATGCCGGCCAGCTGGATGCAGCGCCAGGCCCAAGCGGTGCACGAGCGCGCCAAGCAGGCTGACATCGTCATCACCACCGCATTGATTCCGGGCCGCAAGGCACCAACGCTGCTGAGCGCCGAAACCGTCGCGCAGATGAAACCCGGCTCGGTGGTCATCGACCTCGCGGCAGCCCAGGGCGGTAACTGCCCGCTGACCGTGGCCGATCAGGTGGTGATCGAAAATGGCGTGACCATTTGCGGTCCGACCAACCTTGCCGGTGAAGTCGCGGCCGATGCTTCGGCGCTGTACGCCCGTAACCTGCTGGACTTCCTGAAGCTGGTCTTCACCAAGGAAGGTCAGTTCGACGTGAACCTGGAAGACGACATCGTCGCCGCGTGCCTGATGTGCCGCGACGGCCAGGTCATCCGCAAAAACGCCTAAGCAGGGATTCAGACAATGGAAGAGCTTATCTCCCCCGGTATCTACAACCTGATCATCTTCGTGCTGGCGATTTATGTCGGTTACCACGTGGTCTGGAACGTAACACCCGCGCTGCACACACCACTGATGGCCGTGACCAACGCCATTTCGGCCATCGTGATCGTCGGCGCCATGCTTGCCGCCGCGCTGACCGTGACCCCGTTGGGCAAGACCATGGGCACCCTCGCCGTGGCCCTCGCCGCAGTGAACGTATTCGGTGGCTTCCTGGTGACGCGCCGTATGCTTGAGATGTTCAAGAAAAAAGCCCCGAAAGCCGTAAAAGAAGAGGCGCCCAAGTAATGAGCATGAACCTGGTAACGACGCTCTACCTGATCGCGTCCGTCTGCTTTATCCAGGCCCTCAAAGGCCTGTCTCACCCCACCACCTCACGCCGAGGCAACCTGTTCGGCATGCTCGGCATGGCGCTGGCGGTGCTCACTACCGTGGGCCTGATCTATAAGCTCGGTGCTGAGCTGGCCACTGCCGGCATTGGCTACGTCATCGTCGGCTTGCTGGTCGGCGGCACCGCCGGCTCAATCATGGCCAAGCGCGTCGAGATGACCAAGATGCCGGAGCTCGTGGCGTTCATGCACAGCATGATCGGCCTGGCGGCAGTGTTCATTGCCATCGCGGCGGTCGTCGAGCCTCAGTCCCTGGGCATCGTCAAACAGCTCGGTGACTCGATTCCGGCCGGCAACCGCCTGGAACTGTTCCTCGGCGCCGCCATTGGCGCGATCACCTTCTCCGGTTCGGTAATTGCGTTCGGCAAGCTCTCGGGCAAATACAAGTTCCGCCTGTTCCAGGGCGCACCGGTACAGTTTGGCGGCCAGCACAAGCTCAACCTGATCCTGGGCCTGGCAACGCTGGGCCTGGGCCTGACCTTCATGTTCACCGGCAACCTCGGCGCGTTCGCCTTGATGCTGGCCCTGGCCTTTGTCCTGGGCGTGCTGATCATCATCCCGATCGGCGGCGCGGACATGCCCGTGGTGGTCTCGATGCTCAACAGTTATTCCGGTTGGGCCGCGGCGGGTATTGGCTTCTCGCTGAATAACTCGATGCTGATCATTGCCGGTTCGTTGGTAGGTTCGAGCGGTGCGATCCTGTCGTACATCATGTGCAAGGCGATGAACCGCTCGTTCTTCAACGTATTGCTCGGCGGTTTCGGCAACACAGCAGATGCTGCCGGCCCGGCAGGCTCCACAGAAGCCCGCCCAGTGAAATCTGGCTCGGCTGACGACGCGACCTTCCTGCTGACCAACGCCGACACGGTGATCATCGTGCCAGGCTATGGCCTGGCGGTGGCACGGGCGCAGCACGCGCTCAAAGAGCTGACCGAGAAGCTGACCCACCACGGCGTGACCGTCAAATACGCGATCCACCCAGTGGCCGGTCGCATGCCCGGGCATATGAACGTCCTGCTGGCCGAGGCCGAAGTGCCTTACGACCAGGTGTTCGAGATGGAAGACATCAACTCCGAGTTCGGCCAGGCCGACGTGGTGCTGGTACTGGGCGCCAACGACGTGGTCAACCCGGCGGCGAAGAACGATCCGAAGTCGCCGATTGCCGGCATGCCGATCCTCGAAGCCTTCAAAGCCAAGACCATCATCGTCAACAAGCGCTCGATGGCCAGCGGTTATGCCGGCCTGGACAACGAACTGTTCTACCTGGACAAGACCATGATGGTGTTCGGTGACGCCAAGAAGGTCATCGAAGACATGGTCAAAGCGGTGGAATAGCGCTCACGGCTTCACCATAAACGCCCCGACTTGTCGGGGCGTTTTGATTTGTATCAAGGCCGAACGTTACCGATCCGGTAATAATGTTTTGCCTGAAACACTCGTAATAGAGGCCTTAAATGCGACCTTTGTAGCGGGTCGGGCACAGCGCGAATTCACTAGACTGCGCATCTTGCTTTCCAGCCCGAGATAACAACCTATGTACCGTGATCGCATCCGCTTGCCTTCGTTATTGGATAAAGTGATGAGTGCTGCCGAAGCAGCCTTGTTGATTCAGGACGGCATGACCGTCGGCATGAGCGGTTTTACCCGCGCCGGAGAAGCGAAAGCAGTGCCCCACGCCCTGGCTGAGCGCGCCAAGGTCACTCCGCTGAAAATCAGCCTGATGACGGGTGCGAGCCTGGGCAACGACCTCGACAAGGAACTCACTGAGGCCGGCGTGCTGGCGCGACGCATGCCATTCCAGGTCGACAGCACATTGCGCAAGGCGATCAACGCAGGCGAGGTGATGTTCATCGACCAACATCTCTCGGAGACCGTCGAACAACTGCGCAACGGCCAGCTCAAGCTGCCCGATATTGCTGTGATCGAAGCGGTGGCCATCACCGAACAAGGGCATATCGTACCGACCACATCGGTGGGTAACTCGGCCAGTTTCGCCATCTTCGCCCGGCAAGTGATCATCGAGATCAATATGGCCCACAACCCGAACCTGGAAGGGCTGCACGACATCTACATCCCGACCTATCGTCCGACCCGCACCCCAATCCCCCTGGTGAAAGTCGACGACCGTATTGGCAGTCCCGCTATCCCGATACCACCGGAAAAAATTGCCGCCATTGTCATCACCAACCAAGGGGACTCGCCTTCGACCGTCGCGCCTCCGGACAGCGACACCCAGGCCATCGCCGATCACCTGATCGACTTCTTCAAGCAGGAAGTTGCGGCCGGGCGCATGACCAACAAGCTCGGGCCGTTGCAGGCCGGGATCGGCAACATCGCCAACGCTGTGATGTGCGGGTTGATCGATTCCCCGTTCGAAGACCTGACCATGTATTCCGAGGTCCTGCAGGACTCGACATTTGACTTGATCGACGCTGGCAAGCTGAGCTTCGCCTCCGGCAGCTCTATCACGCTGTCGAGTCGACGCAACGCCGAAGTATTCGGAAATCTGGAAAGATATAAGGACAAACTGGTCCTGCGCCCACAGGAGATCTCCAACCATCCCGAGGTCGTGCGCCGCCTAGGCATCATCGGTATCAACACCGCGCTGGAATTCGACCTGTACGGCAACGTCAACTCCACCCACATCTGCGGCACTCGGATGATGAATGGCATCGGCGGTTCGGGGGATTTCGCCCGCAACGCCCACTTGGCGATTTTCGTCACCAAGTCGATTGCCAAGGGCGGTGCCATTTCCAGTGTCGTACCGATGGTCAGCCACGTGGACCATACCGAGCACGATGTCGACATCCTGGTGACCGAGATCGGCCTGGCCGACCTCCGGGGCCTGGCACCAAGGGAGCGGGCACGAGTGGTCATCGACAACTGCGTGCACCCGTCCTACCGCCAAGCGTTGAATGAATATTTCGAAGCAGCGTGCGCCCTGGGTGGGCATACCCCGCATATCCTGCGCGATGCACTGAGTTGGCACCTGAACCTCGAAGAAACCGGGCGCATGTTGGCCGTCTGATACCGCTGGATCCCCCCTATTGCAAATACAGTTTTGAGCGAAGCCTGTCGCTAGCGCCAAGTCTGACAAAAACTGTACTGCTGTACCGGTGTTTTCTTACAGTCTTTTCCCACAAAACATCAGCCAACCACCTATAACGCACCAATATCGCGCAGACAGGTACAGTTGCCTCAATATTGACCAGTACACTGCTCTTTAACAGTTAACTGGTCTCTCACAATACAGGTGAACTGTATCTAGAGAGACTGGCCAAACGAGAGGATCATGGGCACCAGTTAAACCACTACCTAATCCCGCCACAAGCGGAAGGATGTCAACCATGGAACGTACACTCAGTTCCGAGCTGTTTTTCGAAGACAAAGCTGAAAAAAACCAGGCTTCCCTGCCTCTTCGCGTTATCGCTAACCTGATGTTGTGGCAGCGCCGCATCACCAGCCGTCACCAACTGGCTCGTCTGGATTCGCGCCTGCTGGCTGACGCCGGTATCAGCGAAGCACAACGTTACGAAGAGCTGAGCAAGCCGTTCTGGCGCTAACTCAGCGTCGCTGGCCCTGACCCACCGGGTCCACCGCCAGCACCGAATTGAACAAACAAGACCCGTCGCGGGAAACCGCGACGGGTCTTGTCGTTTCCGCGCCTGTTTTTTGGAAGACCGGAGATAAAACAGTTCAGGGTAAAATAAAAACATACCAGTACAGTTAATCTTGAGCCGTAGCGCTCAATGCGTGCATCATGCTGCCGATGATTGCCGCAAAGGGCTGTCACCCAACGCGTTCTATCCTAATATCAATGCGAACGTGGCGAAGCGAGTCGAGCATGCGTCTCCTCTTCCAGCTACACGCACTGGCATCACCTCATCCTTCAAGGAGTTTCCTCATGATTCGTCTTCGCCTGCTCAGCACAGTTGCCCTGCTGGCCGTAGCCGCCCACTCCAACGCCAGCAGCTTTGTCGTTACCACTGACTCGATCGTCGGCGCACTCAAGGCCACGTCCGACGTGACTTCCGATGCAACCTCATCACTGCGGGACAACAAGATCGTTCAAGCCGCCCGTGATGACGCCGCCAGCTTCGTGGCCAGCGAGGGCGCCATCCGGGGTGTGAAACTGGAGAGTGCCCTGGATTACATCCGCCAGCAGGCACCACAGCTCAACGCCACCGATGCACAGCTGGCCCAAGCTATCCTGGTGATCTGATGCAACATGAAACATCGGGCGCCAAATGGTGTTCCGATGTTTCAACACTGGCTCTGGCCCGCAGGTTTGCGCTAGCCTTCAGACTCGCCATCAACCATCGAGTCCCATGCGCTCTTACTCAGATCTGTTCTTAGCGTCTTTCTTTGTAGTTTTTTGCTGGTCAGTCCCAGCCCATGCTTTCGATGTGTCCACCCAGCAAGTGGTGGTCAGTGGCTATGCCACGAGCATGGTGACCTCCGCGCCCTTCGACCATAAACTGATCGTCGCCGCTCACGATGACGCTGCAGCCTTCATCGCCAGCGACGGGCAGTTGCGAGGTGCACAACTGGAATCGGCCCTGGATTACCTGCGCCGGACCCAGCCAAAACTTCACGTCAGCGACCTTGAACTGGCACAGGCAATTCTCGTCCAATAGTTATCCCTATTTCTCCGGAGTCGTTCCATGCGTAGCCCGCTGATTGCTGCCGCCCTAGGCCTGCTGGTGTTGGCCGATGTGGCCCAGGCACACACCCTGGTAGCCACCAGTAACATCATCGTTCGCGCTTCCCAGCGCACGATTGATTTCACCTCCGACACCACCACCTCCATCCGTGATTCAAAAATCGTCCGCGAAGCCCACGACGACGCAGCCAGTTTTGTCGCTAGCAATGGTGAAATTCGTGGCGCTCATCTCGAGGCCGCCTTCGACACCTTGCGCACCCGCGTGCCGGAAGCCCGCGACGCCAGTGACCAGGTTCTCGCCGAAGCCATCCTCGCATTGTGAGGCGGTTCGCCGCCTGGCTGGCGGCCGGGGTCTTGCTGCTCACGGGCAGCATGGCCCAGGCCGGCCTGCAATTGCACCTCAATGTCGAAGGACTGAGCCCGGCGCAACAGCAGGCCAGCCAAGCGCTGCTCGATGAAGCCATGCAGACGCTGCCACCGCGCTTCATCGAGCGGCTGGACCGACGCATCGATGTCGGCTGGACCGACCAGATGCCCGCCAACGCCTACGGGCAGGCCTCGCTGGTGTCGCAACTGGACCTCAATAGCAACCTGCTCGACAGCCTTGTCGACGGCAGCGCCGCGACGCAAAAGACCCATCGCCCCCACGGCACCGTACGGCGGGAAATGCTCGCCACCGTCCTGCACGAACTGACCCACATTTATGACCGCTCACGCCTATGGCCAGATGCCGAGCGTACGCTGATCCAGCGTTGCACTCGACACAACAGCAGCGTCGGGCTGATCGGTCTTCCCGATGAATGCCGGGGCCAGAACGACCGCCGTTTCACCCTCAGTGATGATCCGCGCTTACTGGACCTCGCCGGCTGGCCGCAATACGTCGGCCGGCGCGGTGAGCGGGAACAGCACAACCGCCAAGTTGCCCGCAGCCCGGATCTCTATGAAACGAGCAGCCCCAAGGAGTTCGTCGCGGTCAACATGGAGTACTTTCTCCTGGACCCGAGCTACGCCTGCCGACGCCCCGCCCTGTATCGCTATTACCAGGAACACTTCGGTTGGGCACCCGCCGTCAAGGACACCTGCGCCAAATCGTTCGCGTTCCTCAACGCCGGAAACGACTTCGCCAAGACGCCACTGGGCAAGGTCGATCCAGAGCGGGTCTATGCCATTGATTACCTGCTGGCCGAAGCCAATCAGAACTGGGTGAGCCGCTGGGGCCACAGCATGCTCCGGCTGGTGATCTGTGCACCGAGTCGCCCACGTGGCCCGAACTGCCGACTGGATCTGGACCAACACCTGGTGCTGTCATACCGCGCCTTCGTGGGCGATGTGCAGCTATCGAGTTGGGATGGGCTGGTAGGCAAATATCCGTCGCGCCTGTTCGTCTTGCCGTTGGCGCAGGTGATCGATGAATACACCAAGACCGAACTGCGCAGCCTGGCATCGGTGCCGCTGAACCTGTCGCGCACTGAGATCGAGGAGACGGTCGAACACGCCGCCGAAATGCATTGGAGTTACGACGGCAACTATTACTTCCTGTCCAATAACTGCGCAGTGGAAAGCTTGAAGCTGCTGCGCAGCGGCAGCAATAACGAACAGCTCAAGGGCCTGGACAGCATCCTGCCCAACGGTTTGTTGGAAGTCCTCAAGGGCCGGGGACTGGCGGACACCAGCGTGCTGGATGATCCCAAGGAAGCTTTGCGCCTGGGCTACCGCTTCGACTCATTCCGCGAGCGGTACCAGGCCATGTTCGATGTGCTGAAGAAGTATCTGCCGATCAAGCAGCAAACGGTGGAAGACTGGCTGGCCCTGAACGCCGCCGAACGCCGCGTCTGGTTCGAACGGGCCAACCTGCGCACCAGCGCGGCGCTGTTGCTGCTGGAACAGGCCAGTTATCGTCGGCAACTGTTGTTGGCGCAGGATGAAGTCAAACAGCGTTACCTCGGAGCCCGTGAATTGCAGAATGGCGGCATGGAAAAGGCTAACGCGACGTTGCAGCAGATCCTTGCCAACAGCGGTTTCCTGAGCCGTCCGGCCGAACTGCTGGGCAGCAGCGGCTACGGCTTGCCGCAACCCAGTGAGTGGCAACGCCTGGAATCGCAAAGCAGCTTGCGTCAGAAACAGCTTCAAACGCTGACAGGCGACCTGGACAAGGAAGTCAGGGCTTTGCTTGAGCCGAGTCGCGCCGCTGAAATTGCTGCGAGCGAGGCCAATGTGAAAGCGATCGGCGAACATTTACGCAAGCTGCACAAGGCCGGGGGCGGGTTGGAATTGCCCTGACGAGCACGCCCTCAAGCGCAGCGCCTGGAATCACGCATGAAGCAATAAAAAAGGGGTTCAGAACCACGTTCTGAACCCCTTTCTACGTGCCGCCAGTCAAATCAACAATCAGCTGACACGCGCCTTGCGCACACCATCAGCCAGGGCGGCACACAAGCTCAACACGCCATCAATCGCCTGCTCCGAGGTATCGGCATTGGCGATATGGTCAATCAGCGCCGAGCCAACCACTACCCCATCAGCCAATCGTGCGATGGCCGCAGCCTGCTCCGGCGTACGAATTCCGAAACCAATGCTGATTGGCAAATCGGTGTGGCGACGCAAGCGCGCCACGGCTTCTTCCACGTGCTCCAGCGTCGCGGCACCGGCACCGGTCACACCCGCCACCGACACGTAATATACAAAGCCCGAACTGCCATCGAGCACCGTTGGCAAACGCACGTCGTCGGTGGTTGGCGTGGTCAGGCGGATGAAGTCCAGGCCCGCTGCCTGGGCCGGTTCGCACAGCTCGCTGTTGTGCTCGGGCGGCATGTCTACAACGATCAGACCATCCACGCCAGAGTCCAGCGCCTCGCCAATGAAACGTTGTACGCCATAACGGTGGATCGGGTTGAAGTACCCCATCAGCACCAGCGGTGTCTCGCCGTTTTCTTTGCGGAACTCACGAACCATCTGCAGGGTTTTCGCCAGGTTCTGCTGGGCGCCCAAGGCACGAATATTCGCCAACTGGATCGCCGGGCCGTCGGCCATCGGGTCGGTGAACGGCATGCCCAGCTCGATCACATCGGCACCGGCCGCGGGCAGGCCCTTGAGGATTGCCAAAGAGGTGTCGTAGTCCGGGTCGCCAGCCGTGACAAAAGTCACCAGCGCAGCGCGGTTCTGTTCCTTGAGTTCGGCAAAGCGGGTTTGCAGGCGGCTCATCAGTGTTTCTCCTGCTGGGACTGTTCCATGTGGTGCATCACGGTTTGCATGTCTTTGTCGCCACGACCGGACAGGTTGACCACCATCAAGTGATCTTTCGGCAGGTTGGGTGCGCGTTTGAACACTTCCGCCAGGGCATGGGCACTTTCCAATGCAGGAATGATCCCTTCCAGTCGGCAGCATTTGTGAAAGGCTTCCAGGGCTTCGGCGTCGGTCACCGAGGTGTACTGGACGCGGCCAATGTCGTGCAACCAGGCGTGTTCCGGACCGATGCCGGGGTAGTCGAGACCCGCGGAAATCGAATGAGCGTCGATGATCTGACCGTCGTCGTCCTGCAACAGGAAGGTGCGGTTGCCGTGCAGTACACCGGGGACGCCGCCGTTCAGGCTCGCCGCATGCTTACCGGTCTCGATGCCATAACCGGCGGCTTCGACGCCGATGATCTCGACACTCTTGTCGTCCAGGAACGGGTGGAACAGACCCATGGCGTTGGAGCCGCCGCCGATGCACGCCACCAGGCTATCCGGCAGGCGACCTTCCTGGGCTTGCAACTGCTCGCGGGTTTCCTTGCCGATCACGGCCTGGAAGTCACGCACCATCGCCGGATACGGATGCGGGCCAGCCACCGTACCGATCAGGTAGAACGTGCTGTCAACGTTGGTGACCCAGTCACGCAGGGCCTCGTTCATTGCATCCTTCAGCGTACCGGTACCGGCGACCACCGGGATCACTTCAGCGCCCAGCAGCTTCATGCGGAACACGTTGGCCTGCTGGCGCTCGATGTCGGTGGTGCCCATGTAGATCACGCACTCGAGGCCAAAACGTGCGGCGACAGTGGCGGTGGCCACACCGTGCATGCCGGCGCCGGTCTCGGCGATGATGCGTTTCTTGCCCATGCGTCGCGCCAGCAGGATCTGGCCGATGCAGTTGTTGATCTTGTGCGCGCCGGTGTGGTTCAGCTCTTCACGCTTGAGATAGATCTTGGCGCCGCCGCAGTATTCGGTCAGGCGCTCGGCGAAGTAGAGCGGGCTCGGACGACCGACGTAATCGCGCTGGAAGTAGGCCAATTCTTCGAGGAACGCCGGATCTTCCTTCGCCACTTCGTATTCGCGGGCCAGATCGAGGATCAGCGGCATCAGGGTTTCGGCCACATAGCGGCCACCGAAGGCACCGAACAGGCCGTTGGCATCGGGACCGCTGCGCAGGTTGAAAGGGGTCGTAGACTGGGTCATCGGGCGCTCCAAGCAAATGCATTGAAAGACAATGAGGTTCACTCTACCCCTGACATCCCCGGCTGAAAACCGATAAGATCGCCACAACCTGTCAGAAAAACTCACAAATAACATGAGCCACGACCTTCCCCCCCTCAATGCCTTGCGCGCCTTCGAGGCCACCGCCCGCCTGAACAGCGTAAGCCAGGCGGCCGAACAGCTGCACGTCACCCATGGCGCTGTAAGTCGACAGCTGAAGGTGCTGGAAGAGCATTTAGGTGTCAGTCTGTTCGCCAAGGATGGGCGCGGCCTGAAACTCACAGATGCCGGCATGCGCCTGCGCGATGTCAGCGCCGATGCGTTCGAGCGACTGCGTGGTGTTTGTGCAGAGCTGACGCAAAGTACGGCCGATGCCCCGTTTGTCCTGGGCTGCTCGGGAAGTTTGCTGGCACGCTGGTTTATTCCCCGCCTGGGCAGGCTCAATGCCGACCTGCCCGATTTGCGCCTGCATCTGTCCGCTGGCGAGGGCGATCTGGACCCCAGGCGACCAGGACTGGACGCCTTGCTGGTATTCGCCGAACCTCCCTGGCCGGCCGACATGCAGGTGTATGAGCTGGTGAGCGAGCGGATCGGCGCCGTGATGAGCCCGCACTACGCCGGATTCGCCCGTTTGCAGGCCGCACCGGCCAGCGCGCTGCTGCACGAGTCGTTGCTGCACACCACCTCCCGCCCACAGGCCTGGCCGACCTGGGCACAGCAAAATGACCTTGATCCCGGGGCATTGAAGCTCGGGCAAGGATTCGAGCATCTGTATTATTTGCTGGAGGCCGCCGTAGCGGGGCTCGGCGTGGCGATCGCGCCCGAGCCGCTGGTGGCCGAGGACGTGCGCGCCGGTCGTCTGGTCGCGCCGTGGGGTTTCGATGAAACGGCGGCGCGACTGGCGTTGTGGCTACCCAAGCGCGCCGCAGATGGACGCGCTCGGCAATTGGCCCAGTGGCTCAGGCACGAGCTGAGCCAACCGACTCAGTCTGCGCGTTTGCACAGCAAATAAGCAGCCAGCAAACCAAGCGCACCGACCGCGACACCCGCTGTGGTCCATGGATGCTCCTGCGCATAGTCGCGTGTGGCGATCCCGGTTTCACGGGTTTTCACCTTGACCTCTTCATACGCGTCGCTGAGCAGATGGCGAGAATGTTTCAGGGCGTTCTCGGCATTGGCCTTGAGCGACTTGAGGGTCTTACGCGACTCGTCCGAAGCATCGTCCTTCAGGCTCTCCAACGACTTAAGCAGACTCTCGATCTCCGCTTCCATGCTTTGCAACGAGGCTTTACGTAACGAATTGCTGGCCATGGTGGCTCTCTCCTGCAGTGGTTGAGTGGCGTGTGTGAATTGGGACTGCGCGCGTTTCTGAAAGTGCAGTAAATCTGAACTTCAGCGCGCAAACGGCGACACACGTATGACGAAAAATCGCTGCTAGGCTGTTAAACACAACCAAGGAGAACCTCATGAGTGATCATCACACCTACAAAAAAGTCGAGCTGGTCGGCTCGTCTCCCACCAGCATTGAAGACGCCATCAACAACGCCTTGGCCGAGGCCAGCAAAAGCCTCAAGCACCTGGAGTGGTTCGAAGTCACGGAAACCCGTGGACATATCGAAAACGGCCGGGCCGCGCACTTTCAGGTCACCCTCAAAGTCGGGTTCCGGATTGTAAATAGCTGAGGAACGATGAACTTGCACGCTGGCGGAGTGCCATAGGAGATGGCGATGCGCTATGGCATGCGCATTCTATTTTTTCCATTACCTGCCCTATTTGATCCGACCAAGGAGTGCGAGCGATGAACAAGTTGATGGTGGCCCTGGGCTTGCTGAGCCTTGCCGGTGGTGCGTTTGCGGCCGGCAAGCCCTGCGAAGAGCTGAAAAGCGAAATCGCAGCGAAGCTGGATGGCAAGGGCGTGTCAGGTTATTCGCTGGAAATCGTCGAGAAAGGCACAGCGACTGACGGAAAAGTCGTAGGCACCTGTGAGGGTGGTACGAAAGAAATCATCTATAAAAAGTGATTCTTTTCGAACGTCAAAGCCGACGCAATGCGTCGGCTTTTTTATGCGCGTCATTCAGCCTTTCATGACCTGCGCCAGCAACTCGTATGAGTGCAAACGATCGGCGTGTTCGTACAGATCACTGGTGAAAATCAGCTCATCGGCCTGGGTTTGCTCGATCAGCACTTGTAGCTTGGCGCGAATCTTCTGCGGGCTGCCAACCATGGCTAGGCCGAGGAAATCACCCACCGCCTCTTTCTCATGGGGCAACCAGAGGCCGTTCATGGTTTCGACAGGCGGACGCTGCACCAGGCTCTGGCCACGCATCAACGCCAGGATCCGCTGGTACACCGACGTCGCCAAGTAATCGGCCTGTTCATCCGTATCCGCCGCCACCAGCGGCACGCCAAGCATCACATAAGGCTTGTCGAGCACTGCCGACGGCTTGAAGTGGTTGCGGTAGACGCGAATCGCCTCGTGCATATAGCGCGGTGCGAAATGGGAGGCGAATGCGTAGGGCAAACCGCGTTCACCGGCCAATTGCGCACTGAACAGGCTCGAACCCAGCAGCCACACCGGCACATTGGTGCCGGTGCCGGGCATGGCGATGATGCGTTGGTCCGGGGTGCGCGGGCCCAGATAACGCATCAGCTCGGTCACGTCTTCGGGGAAATCGTCCGCGCTGCCGGAGCGCTCGCGACGCAGCGCCCGGGCAGTCATCTGGTCGGAACCTGGCGCACGCCCCAGCCCCAGGTCGATTCGACCCGGGTAGAGGCTTTCCAACGTGCCGAACTGTTCGGCGATGATCAACGGCGCGTGATTGGGCAACATGACGCCGCCGGAGCCGACACGAATCGTCGAAGTGCCCCCCGCCAGATACCCCAGCAGCACCGCCGTCGCGGAGCTGGCGATACCGTCCATGTTGTGGTGTTCGGCCACCCAGAAGCGGGTATAACCGTACTTTTCCACGTGCTGCGCCAGGTCCAACGAGTTGCGCAAGGACTGGGCGGCATTGCCATCGGCGCGAACAGGCACCAGGTCGAGGGTTGAGAATTTCACTTCGGACAGCTGTTTCATGGGCTGGGATCTCCAACGGCGTTCCGGGCTTTTCCAGGGCAAAAGCCTGCCGTTTCTACAGGTGTGCTCCATGCAATGTGGGCATATACCCGAGTTTCAATAGCCGCGAAGAATTTTCCTACTAAATTTGTCAGCTAATCGACAAGGTGAACTTTTCCGGGCGGTCTATCCTCACAACCCAGACAGCTAAAAAATACCCAGGCGCGTCTCTCGCGCCAGATCTTCAGGAGGCAGACATGGCTATCATCAAGAAAGCATCGGCTCATTGGGAAGGTGACCTGAAAACCGGTATCGGCTCCATTTCCACGGAAACCGGTGTGCTGCGCGATGCGCCCTATGGCTTCAAGGCGCGCTTCGAAGGCGGCAAGGGCACCAACCCAGAGGAATTGATCGGCGCGGCCCATGCCGGCTGCTTTTCCATGGCCTTTTCGATGATCCTCGGTGATGCCGGGCTCAAGGCCGACAGCATCGACACCAACGCTGAAGTGACCCTGGACCAGGTCGATGGCGGTTTCGCGATCACGGCAGTCAAGTTGGTGCTCAAAGCGAAAATCCCCGGCGCCAGCCAGGCGCAATTCGACGAACTGAGCAAGAAGGCCAAGGAAGGGTGCCCGGTTTCCAAGGTACTGAACGCCCAGATCACCCTGGATGCGACACTGGTGAACTGACGCATGAAAGGGTCGCAGCCTTCGCAGGCGCTGCCGAAGGCTGCGATTTCATGAATGCGGTCGAGCTGTTTACCCTGGCGCAATTATGATCGAATGAAGCCTGCAGTTTCAGCGCACAGGCAGTGCGTGCTGCCATGAGGAATTCGAACATGAAACGATCAGCCCTGGTGATCATCGGTTGCGCATTCGCTGCATCAGCCCTTGCAGCCCCCAAATCCTGCGAAGAGCTGAAAGCGGAAATCGAAGCGAAGATCCAGGCCAATAACGTGTCGTCCTACACGCTGGAAATCGTCACCAACGACGAAGTCCACGACCAGAACATGGTGGTGGGCACTTGCGAAAACGGCACGAAGAAAATCATCTACCAGAAGAACGACCGCTAGTCGTCCTACGGAACGCAATTGACTTGTCGCTCTTCGGCCACGATTTGACGCTTGGCGTCATAGAGCCGGGCGCTGGGTGTAAACGCCAGGTTGCGAGCCTCCAGTCGATAGCGCTGGCCGGCCTCGAAATGGTCATAACGCACGAGCATGTAGCACAGCCGCTCTTGTGGCTCGGCTTGCATACCCAGCCCACCACCGCTAAACACCTCGAAGTCGAAGCGAACTTTCAGTTCGTGGCTGCCCGGCGAAACCTGAAAGAACCGTCCATCTCGCAATCGCTGGCCATCCAGGCTTTCAGCCATCAGCATTTTGCCGCCCGGCATGGGGGTAGCAAAATCGATCCACGCCATGTTCGGGTCGACCTGGGGCAGCGGGCTCGTTGCACAACCGCTCATGGAGACCAGGGCCAGTAACAATAAAGGTAAGCGCATGGTGAACTTCCTGAAAATCAGACCCAGAGAATAGCGCCAATCACGTTTGTTGGCAGCCCGCCGGCGTACCTTGCCCCACCACTTTGCGTTGCTGATCATAAAGCTTGGCCCATGGCCGGAAACCAATGCTGCCGGCCTGCAATTGGTAACGTTGGCCCGCATTGAAGTCCTTGAACTTCACGTTCAACCGACAATCACGCCATAGCGGCTCGGCCTCCGGGCCAATGTTGCCGGGCTCGACGGCAAATTGATAACGCACCGTCAGCTCATGGCTGCCGGGTTGCACTTCGAAATAACGCCGGTCGATGGAGGTCTTGTCATCGACTTTTAGCGCTTGCAGCGCGGTGTCCTGCTGGTTTCCCAGGTCGATCCACGCTTGGGATGGATCAGGATCAGGCAAACCGGCGCAACCGGTCAGCAGCAACAGGCCACTCGTCAGCATCAACACGCGCATAGCGAAGCTCCAGGCAAGCGAGATAGTCTTGTGGGCAGACTTCCCAGGGTGATTCCAATTGACCAGGCCGCGTTCAAGCCATCGGTTACTCGACCGTGTTTTCCAGACTTTGTTTCCAGGCCTCCTGCTTTTGTTGCTGAACGGTTGCACAAGCGCCGGTTATTACAGCCAGCTCGTCGGCGGGCAACTGCGATTGTTGCAGGCCCGGGAGCCTATCGACCAGGTCATTGCCGACCCTGCTCGCGATGCCCAACTGAGGGCGCACCTGATCCAGGCACGTGAGGCACGGACGTTCGCCAGTGATCACCTGCATTTACCGAACAATAGAAGCTATCGCCTGTATGCAGACATTGGTCGGCCGTTCGTAGTCTGGAACGTTTTCACCACGCCAGAGTTTTCCCTGGCGCCGCAAAATCATTGTTTCCCCATTGCCGGATGCGTGGCTTATCGCGGTTATTACAGCCAGGGCGCCGCCCGTGGCGAGGCCGCATTGCAGCGCTTGCAGGGCATGGACGTGTCGATCGGTGGTGTAGAGGCCTACTCGACACTGGGTTGGTTCAACGATCCAATCCTGAGTTCGATGATGCATTGGGGCGACGAACGCCTGGCGACGCTGATCTTCCATGAACTGGCGCACCAGCGGTTTTATGTGAAGGACGACACCGAATTCAATGAGTCCTTCGCCACCTTCGTCGAGCAAGAAGGCAGCCGGCAATGGCGCGCCAGTCGTGGGCTGGCGCCGGATAACGGCAAGCAGGTGCGCCAGCGCGACCAATTTATCCAATTGATCCTCGACACCCGCCAGCGCCTGGAAGAGCTCTACACCCACCCCCTGTCGACCGAACAGATGCGCCAACGCAAGGCACAGGTATTCGAACGCCTGCGCACCGACTATGAGCAGTTGCGCGACACTCAATGGGCCGGCGACAAACGCTACGATGCCTGGGTCTATGCCCCACTGAACAACGCGCGGTTGCTACCGTTCGGGCTGTACGACCAGTGGGTGCCGGCGTTTGCGGCGCTATTCAGGCGGGAGGGCGGGGACTGGGTTGGGTTTTATGCGGCGGTGGAAAAACTCGGCAAATTGCCGATCGACGAACGCAAGGCTGCTTTGAAGGCGTTGGCAGCGCCGAAAACCTCTGCGAACTAGGCACACGTCATCGCGTGTAGGAGCTGCCGAACGAAGCGAGGCTGCGACCTTTTCCCTGACGCTTGAGCCTCAAGTGAAAGATCACAGCCTGCGGCAGCGCCTACACAACGCACAAAAAAGGGCATGCCGATTCATCGGTATGCCCTTTTGATTGCCGCTTTCTTCCCCCTGAGCGAGGTACTTGCAGCAATTACGGGTTGACGCTGTCTTTCAAGAACTTGCCTGGTTTGAAGGCAACGGTGTTGCTGGCCTTGATCTTCACCGGCTCACCGGTCTGTGGGTTTTTGCCAGTGCGTGCGCCGCGGTGGCGTTGCAGGAAAGTGCCGAAGCCCACCAGGGTGACGCTGTCCTTGCGGTGCAGGGCGCCGGTGATTTCTTCGAGGACGGCGTTGAGGACGCGATTGGCTTGTTCTTTGGTGAGGTCTGCTTTTTCCGCGATGGCGGCGGCGAGGTCTGGTTTACGCATGAATGAAGCCCCTTTGACGGTTTTTTTGTTGTTATGTCCGTGCCGTTCTCTTTGGAACAGCCCCTAAGGCGCCGCAGGCTCTACTCTGCGGCAGACGAGAGTGAGGATGGCACGGTGCCGAAAACAGCGCCAGTGTCCGGGCGACCTTTGTGGGACCAAAAGCAGGGCTTTTGCGACAGAACGACCAGTATTTACGCCAGCAGGGGTGGAAGTTCTTTGTTCAGTGCCAGTTTCTCCATGACCGCCGAGCCTGTCAGCGCGTAGCCCAGCAGGTTGCCTTGAGCGTCGCGGCATAGCGCCTTGATGTCCGCGCCCTGGCCTTCGACGCTCCACACGCCCTCGCTGCCTCGCGGTGGTGGCGACACCACCAGAGGGCACACCGGGGTTTTTACAGTAATTGGCATGGCGCCGTAGCTGACGGCCGTCCGGTTGCCGACCAGGGTCTGGGCCAGGGCCCGGGCGCAGCTCATCAGCGGCATGACATACAGCAGGTTCAAGCCGTCGACCTCGGCGCAGTCGCCCAGGGCGTAGATGTTGGCGTGAGAGGTTTCCAGGTGGCGGTCGACCACGACGCCGCGGTTGACCGCCAGGCCGGCGGCCGCCGCCAGGTCTATACGAGGGCGCAAGCCGATGGCCGAAACCACCAGGTCACAGGCAATCACCTGACCGTCGGACAGGTGCGCCTCGAGCCCGTCGGCGACCGTCTGCAAGCGGTTGAGCACGGGGCCCAGGTGGAAACGCGCGCCGAGGCTTTCCAACCCGGCCTGGACCGCAGTAGCTGCGGCCGGGTGCAGCAGCGTCGGCATGACTTGCTCGCACGGCGCCACCAGTTGCACTTCGTAGCCGCCCAGGCTCAGGTCGTTGGCGAACTCGCAACCAATCAGTCCAGCACCAAGCAACAACACCCGGCGCTTGCCGGCGGCGGCGGCCCTGAAGCGTGCGTAGTCTTCCAGGTCGTTGATCGGAAAAATCAGCTGCGCCGCATCGCCCTGCACCGGCACGCGCACGGTTTCGGCGCCCCAGGCCAGGATCAGGTCACGGTAGCTCACCGCCTCTTCGCCGATCCACAGCCGTTTATGGCCAGGATCGATGCCGCTGATACGGGTGTGGGTGCGTATTTCAGCCTTGAGTTGCTCGGCCATACCCCCCGGCTCGGCCATGCTCAGGCCGTCGGCATCCTTGTTTTTTCCAAAGCCTGTGGAGAGCATCGGCTTGGAATACGAGCGACCGTCGTCCGCGGTAATCAGCAGCAGCGGGGTTTCGCTGTCGAGCTTGCGAAACTCCCGGGCCAGGTTGTAACCGGCCAGCCCAGTACCGACGATGACGACAGGTGCACTCATGTTGCTCTCCAGTGGGGGGAACGATCAGTTGATTTCGATCATTTCGAAATCCATTTTGCCGACGCCGCAGTCCGGGCACAGCCAGTCTTCGGGGACGTCTTGCCAGAGAGTGCCGGCCACGATGCCATCATCCGGCCAACCCTCGGCTTCGTTGTAGATCAGGCCGCAGACGATACATTGCCACTTCTTCATTCCAATACTTCCTCAAGATGTCAGGCCTTGGCCGGTATTTTCCGGCTCAGGGCCGTTTTGTACTGATCGCTTGCGACAGATGCAAGCAGGATCAGCAGGGCAGCAGGCCGGGTCAATCAAAACCCGCGACTGCCATGGTAAGCTCGCGCCCTCATTTGCTGCCATTGAAGACCTCTGTGCCGCATACAAATTCGATATTTCCTACACTCCAATGGCTGCCCCAGCCCCTGCTGTCACCCCGCCCCGATGCGGGTGTACTCGATTGGCTGTTCGACGAAGGCTCCCTGACCCGACGCCTAACGCGCCTGTCGGACGGCCATTTCAGCGTAACGCCGTTGTTCGAAGGCTGGCAGCCATTGCGCACCGACGAATGCGCGGCTCTGGACCTGGTCGAGGGCAGCGAGGGCTGGGTACGCGAGGTGTATCTGCGCGGCCGCGACCAACCTTGGGTGTTCGCCCGCAGTGTGGCGGCGCGCAGCGCCTTGCAGGGTGACGGCTTGCAGATGGACGAACTGGGCAGCCGTTCCCTGGGGGAGTTGCTGTTTTGCGACCAGGCGTTCCAGCGCCGAGCCATCGAGGTCTGCCATTACCCCGACGCCGGGTTGCCGGAACAAGTGCGCGCCAGCGGGCTGTGGGGTCGCCGTTCACGTTTCGATCGCGGTGCGTTGAGCGTGCTGGTGGCGGAAATTTTCCTGCCGCAGCTGTGGGCCGTTGCCCGTGCCTATTCGGAGAATTGCTGATGTATGTGCAACTGCTCAAATCCTTGAACCGCCTGAACCCACGGGCCTGGGACTTCGTGCAACTGACCCGCATGGACAAGCCCATCGGCATCTACCTGCTGCTGTGGCCGACGTTGTGGGCGCTATGGATTGCCGGTGAAGGCTCGCCGTCCATCGCCAATGTGGTGATTTTCGTCCTCGGCGTGGTGCTGACCCGCGCCGGCGGCTGTGTGATCAATGACTGGGCCGACCGCAAGGTGGACGGTCACGTCAAGCGCACCGAGCAACGCCCGCTGGTGAGCGGCAAGATCAGTTCGAAAGAGGCACTGGTGTTCTTCGCCGTGCTGATGAGCGTGAGCTTCCTGCTGGTGCTGTGTACCAACGCACCGACCATCCTGCTCTCCCTCGGAGGCCTGGCGCTGGCGTTCAGCTACCCGTTCATGAAGCGCTATACCTATTACCCACAAGTGGTGCTGGGCGCGGCGTTCTCCTGGGGCATGCCGATGGCGTTCACCGCCGAAACCGGTCATCTGCCGGCCGCAGCCTGGTTGCTGTACATCGCCAACCTGCTGTGGACGGTGGGCTACGACACCTATTACGCGATGACCGACCGGGACGATGACCTGCGCATCGGCGTGAAGTCCACGGCGATCCTGTTTGGCGATGCCGACCGGGTGATCATCCTGACGTTGCAAGGCCTGGCCTTGGGTTGCCTGCTGTTGGCCGGTGCGAAATTTCAACTGGGCGGCTGGTTCCACCTGGGGCTGGTGGCCGCTGCCGCGTGCTTCGCCTGGGAATTCTGGTACACCCGTGATCGGGACCGGATACGTTGCTTCGAGGCGTTCCTGCACAACCATTGGGCCGGCTTGGCGATTTTCGTGGGGATTGTGCTGGATTACGCCCTGAGGTGATTCCCAAACCTGTGGGAGCGAGCCTGTTTGCGAAAGCGCCAAGTCATTCAAGGATGCCGGCCGAACAGACGCCTTCGCGAGTAGGCTCGCTCCTACACGGTTTTAGCCATTACTTGGCCTTGGCAACTTTCCAGGCGCCGTCCATTTTACCGTCGCCGGTCATGTCTCCGGCGTTCTTGTCCATCACGAAGGTGTACAGCGGCATGCCCTGATAGGCCCACTGCATTGAGCCATCATCACGCTTGATCACGGTCCAGTCCCCCATGGATTTGTCACCCGCCTCAGCCATCAGCGGAGGCCAATTGGCCGCACACTTGTCATTGCACACCGACTTGCCGGCCGAGTCCTTGGCGAAGGTGTAAAGGGTCATGCCCTTATGGTCCGTAAACATGCCGTCCTTCTCCATCGCAGGATCGGCAGCCATCGCCAATCCAGGCAGTGCCAGGGCAGCAGCCATCAGCAGGGCTTTGAAAGAAACAGTCATTTGTGTCATGGAAACCTTCCTTTGTAGTTGTCAGAATTCGGACTGAAAAGCTTAGTCCAGGATCCTCTACACTGCCGGGTGCCGAAACAAATGTCACACGACTGCAATAATTCCGTTATCTAATGCGGCGCAAGACAGTTAAATGACAAGAGGATTAACCCATGGTTGGCAGGAGCATTCTGATCGTCGACGACGAGGCGCCCATCCGCGAGATGATCGCCGTTGCGTTGGAGATGGCCGGCTATGACTGCATGGAAGCAGAAAACTCTCAACAGGCCCACGCCATCATCGTCGACCGCAAGCCCGACCTGATCCTGCTGGACTGGATGCTGCCCGGCACGTCTGGCATCGAACTGGCACGGCGCCTCAAGCGCGATGAGCTGACCGGTGATATTCCGATCATCATGCTCACCGCCAAGGGCGAAGAGGACAACAAAATCCAGGGCCTGGAAGTCGGCGCCGACGACTACATCACCAAGCCGTTTTCCCCCCGGGAGCTGGTCGCTCGCCTGAAGGCCGTGCTGCGACGCGCCGGGCCGACAGACGGCGAAGCCCCCATCGAAGTCGGTGGCCTGCTGCTCGACCCGATCAGCCACCGCGTGACCATCGATGGCAAACCCGCCGAGATGGGCCCGACCGAATACCGACTGCTGCAATTCTTCATGACTCACCAAGAGCGTGCCTACACCCGCGGCCAACTGCTGGACCAGGTCTGGGGCGGCAACGTCTATGTCGAGGAGCGCACCGTAGACGTGCACATCCGGCGTCTGCGCAAGGCCCTCGGCGATGCCTATGAAAATCTGGTACAAACCGTGCGCGGCACCGGTTATCGTTTTTCGACCAAGGCCTGATCCGAGCCCTTACCGCCCGACAAAGCTGACAAGGACGCGCGTCACGTGAACCAAAACTGGCATGGCACCCTGATTCGCCACATGTTGTTGCTGGTGACCGGCTGTTTGCTGATCGGCCTGATCAGCGGTTATTACGGCTGGAGCCTGGCCGCCGGCCTGGGGCTTTACCTGGCCTGGACACTCAAGCAATTGCTGCGCCTGCATGAATGGCTGCGCCTGCACCAACCCGACGAAGCACCACCCGACGGCTATGGCCTGTGGGGTGAGGTGTTCGACAGCATCTACCACCTGCAACGGCGCGACCAACGCGTTCGCGGGCGCCTGCAGGCCGTGATCGACCGGGTCCAGGAGTCCACCGCCGCGCTGAAAGACGCGGTGATCATGCTCGACAGCGACGGCAACCTGGAGTGGTGGAACCGTGCCGCCGAGACCCTGTTAGGCCTCAAGACGCCACAGGACAGCGGCCAGCCGGTAGCCAACCTGGTACGCCATCCGCGTTTCAAGGAATATTTCGAGCAGGCCAACTACGCCGAGCCGCTGGAGATCCCTTCGCCCACCAATGATCGGCTACGCATCCAGCTGTACATCACGCGCTATGGCAACAATGAGCATTTGATGCTGGTGCGCGACGTCACGCGTATTCATCAGCTGGAACAGATGCGCAAGGACTTCATCGCCAACGTTTCCCACGAACTGCGCACGCCGTTGACCGTGATCTGCGGCTACCTGGAAACCCTGCTCGACAACGTCGAGGAGGTGAACCCGCGCTGGAGCCGAGCCTTGCAGCAGATGCACCAGCAAAGCGGGCGCATGCAAACCCTGCTCAACGACTTGTTGCTGCTGGCGAAGCTGGAAGCCACCGATTACCCGTCGGACAACCATCCAGTGCCCATCGACGAGCTGTTGCAAACCATTGTCGAAGATGCGCAGGAACTGTCCGGCTCCAAGCAGCAGACCATCACCCTGGAAGCCGACGCGGCCGTGCAGCTCAAAGGCAGCGAGGCGGAACTGCGCAGTGCGTTTTCCAACCTGGTGTTCAACGCGGTCAAATACACGCCGGAGCAAGGCCGGATCCATGTGCGCTGGTGGGGCGATGAGCAAGGCGCGCACCTGAGCGTGCGCGATTCGGGCATTGGCATCGACAGCAAACACCTGCCGCGCCTGACCGAACGCTTCTACCGTGTCGACTCCAGCCGCAACTCCAATACCGGAGGCACCGGGCTGGGCCTGGCCATCGTCAAACACGTCCTGCTGCGCCACCGCGCCCGTATGGAAATCAGCAGCGTACCCGGCCATGGCAGCACCTTTACCTGCCATTTCGCCCCGGCCCAGGCGGTTCGCGCACGCCTCGCCCGCCCCGCTGATTAAACGCCCCCCTAGGCAACCGCCGAGTCAGCCGCTACATTGGCTGACTTGCGCCTGCCTTTTCAGGTGCACATTTTTATTCCTACGACTTTACGGAACCCGCAAAACCCCATCATGGACCCTTCCCCTGGCTTGTCCCTCGTCACACTCTTCGCCGAATTCGGCATGATTCTTTTTGCGCTGATCCTGGTTTTGCTCAACGGTTTTTTCGTTGCGGCCGAATTCGCCATGGTCAAGCTGCGTTCGACCCGGGTCGAAGCCATTGCCGAGCAGAACGGCTGGCGCGGACACATCCTGCGCACCGTCCACAGCCAGCTCGATGCTTACCTGTCGGCGTGCCAGCTGGGTATCACCCTGGCGTCCCTGGGACTGGGCTGGGTCGGTGAGCCGGCGTTCGCCCACATCCTTGAGCCGTTGCTCGGCGCGGTCGGCGTACAGTCGCCGGAAGTGATCAAGGGCGTGTCGTTCTTCACCGCGTTCTTCATCATTTCGTACCTGCACATCGTGGTCGGTGAACTGGCGCCCAAATCCTGGGCCATTCGCAAACCCGAGCTGCTGTCGCTGTGGACCGCCGTGCCGCTGTACCTGTTCTACTGGGCCATGTACCCGGCGATCTACCTGCTCAACGCCAGCGCCAACGCCATCTTGCGCATCGCCGGCCAAGGCGAACCCGGCCCACATCACGAACACCATTACAGCCGTGAAGAACTGAAGCTGATCCTGCACTCCAGCCGTGGCCAGGACCCGAGTGACCAAGGCATGCGCGTACTGGCCTCGGCCGTGGAAATGGGCGAGCTGGAAGTCGTGGACTGGGCCAACTCCCGGGAAGACCTGGTGACACTGGAGTTCAACGCGCCGCTCAAGGAAATCCTGGCGATGTTCCGTCGCCACAAGTTCAGCCGTTATCCGGTGTATGACAGCGAGCGTCAGGAGTTCGTCGGCCTGCTGCACATCAAGGACCTGCTGCTGGAACTGGCGGCCCTGGATCACATTCCCGAGTCGTTCAACCTGGCCGAACTGACCCGGCCGCTGGAGCGCGTCTCGCGGCACATGCCGCTGTCGCAATTGCTCGAGCAGTTCCGCAAGGGCGGCTCGCACTTCGCCGTGGTCGAGGAAGCCGACGGCAACATCATCGGCTACCTGACCATGGAAGACGTACTGGAAGTGCTGGTGGGCGACATCCAGGACGAACACCGCAAAGCCGAACGCGGCATCCTGGCCTATCAGCCGGGCAAGCTGCTGGTACGGGGTGATACGCCGCTGTTCAAGGTTGAGCGTTTACTGGGGATCGACCTGGACCACATCGAAGCCGAAACCCTGGCTGGGTTGGTCTATGAAACCCTCAAGCGCGTACCGGAAGAGGAAGAAGTGCTGGAAGTCGAAGGTCTGCGGATCATCATCAAGAAGATGAAAGGGCCGAAGATCATTCTGGCAAAGGTGTTGATGCTCGATTGAGCATCAATCCCAAGCTGAGTGCATGACTGGGTCTGTAGGAGCTGACGAGCGAAGCGAGGCTGCGATCTTCTAACGGCCAATAGAGTCCGGAGCGAAAGATCAAAAGATCACCGGCTTCGCCAGCGCCTACAGAGCTGAAAGACCGCGTCGCCTTCGTCGCGGGCAAGCCTTGTTCCCACGATAAATCCCCCACCACGAAACGCCTTCGCATCTGCCGATGCTATTGCTTGCCTACCGCAAAGTTGGGCAGGTCGCCCACCGGTTGATTGAACTGGTAGGGAATCGACACCAGCCCCAACCCGGTATTGCGCTGCACCACGAAATGCAGGTGCGGGCCTGAGCTGTTGCCGGTATTGCCCGACAACGCCAATGGCGCGCCCACCCCAACCCGTTGCCCTTCCCGTACGCTCACCGAACCTTTCTGCAAGTGCAGGTAGACGCCCATGGTCCCGTCATCGTGCAGCACCCGCACGAAGTTGCCCGAAGGGTCGTCTCCACGGCCGGTCTGCTCGTTTTCGGTCTTGATGACCACGCCACCCCGCGCCGCGATGACCGGCGTGCCTACGGGCATGGCGATGTCCATGGCGTAGCGGTTCTTCGGGCCGTAATGGCTGTACTGGCCGTTGGCGCCCTGGCTCAGCCGGAACGGTCCGCCACGCCACGGCAACGGGTACCGATAGGCCTGTGCCGCGCCTGCGGGGTCGCCCAAGGAATATTCGAACCGTGGGGTATACACCAGTGGCCTACCGGGCCGAGTGGCCGTGAGCAGCACCAGGCGCAGGTTGCTGCGCGCCGGCAGCACTCGCCGAATCGGCCGGCTCGGTGCCCCGCTGACGTTGCGCAGCCCGGCGAAACTCAACTCGATCTCCACCGGCGCATACAAATCGTTGCGCACGAACACCGCATCCGCGCCGTTCTGCTTCTTGATATCGAGATACACCTGCCGCTCCAGGCGCTCGACCATGCGGTCGCGGAACACGAACACCTGGGCGCCCTTGCTGGGACGGTCGCTATAGGACACCACGCCATTGGCATCGGTGGATTTGTAGATCGTCATGGCCACGGCCGAGGTGGAGGCCAGGACAAGACCACAGGCAAACAGCAGGGATGCGAGCATGGGTAAAGGTTCTGTCGAATAATGAAGGCCTGCACAGCAGCCTAGCAGCTGGGATGGACCCGCGTAGTCGACGGATGTTTCAAAATAGGTGGGCAGATCGTGCCGTGTCGAAACTGACAACCCCATCGCGAGCAGGCTCGCACACACTAGATCTGCTGTGGACACACATTCTGTGGACAACTGAGATCACTGTGAGCGAGCCTGCTCGCGATAGCGGACTCAAGGGCGACGCCGAATCAGGCGCCTGGTACGAAGTGCTTCTGCGCGGTACCGCGAGCGATCAGGCGGGAGATGTAGTCGAGCTTCTGCGGGTCTTTGTCGACGAAGCGGAACGTCAGTTGCAGCCATTCGCTGTCGGGCGTCTGTTCATGGGCGACGATGGCGTGCAGGTAGCCGTTGAGACGAGCGGTTTCGGCGTTGTCGCCTTGCTCCATGTCCAGCACAGCACCTTCGAGTACTTGCGGCAGGGTGTCGGAGCGCTTGACCACCAACAGCGCTTCCTTGAGGCTCAGGGCCTTGATCACGCATTGCTGGGTACCGCTGGACAGCCGCAACTGGCCTTGGCCGCGGTTGCTCGACGCAGCAGCGGCTACCGGCGCCTTGACCGGTGGGTTGTTGAGCAAGCCACGCGCCGGGGCCGCAGCGGCGGCAGCCGGCTTGGCAAAAGGGTTTACCGCAGGCGCCGAAGCAACAGCCGCAACCGGAGCCTTGCCACCCGTCAGGGCGCTTAAGGAGTCATTGCCGAAGGCCGAGTTCATCTTGGTCGGGGCACTGTTCATCAGCGTGTCGAGCTTGCCGACCTTATGCAGGGCCTGCTTGACCTTGGTCAGCAACTGTTCGTTGGTGAACGGCTTGCTGACGTAGCCGGAAACGCCAGCCTGGATCGCCTGGACCACGTTTTCCTTGTCGCCGCGGCTGGTGACCATCACGAATGGCATACCTTTGAGATTGTCCTGCTGGCGGCACCAGGTCAGCAGTTCCAGACCGGACATTTCCGGCATTTCCCAATCGCACAACACCAGGTCGAACGCTTCGCGAGCCAGCAGGGTTTGGGCTTTCTTGCCGTTCACCGCGTCTTCGATGCGCACACCCGGGAAGTAGTTGCGCAGGCACTTCTTCACCAGGTCACGAATGAACGAAGCATCGTCCACGACCAACACACTGACCTTACTCATCCAGATACACCTCTAAAAAATCCCGGCAAGCATACCGCTTTTACTGATGGCACATTGCCAAAAACCGTCAGTCACGCCGGGACTTTTCGTTCGCGGGGTGCTGCTTTCGATTAAAAAAAACCCAAAAAAAAGCCCGACCAGAAGGCCGGGCGCTTTTCCTGGCAATCTTACTTATCGTCAGTTTTACCCGGAACATTAGCAGTTTCGGACGGGGTGCCCTGAACTTCTTCCTTCATGCGCTTGAGCCCCAAATGCCGCACGTCGGTACCGCGCACCAGGTAGATGACAAGTTCCGAGATGTTGCGCGCATGATCGCCGATACGCTCCAGAGAACGCAGCACCCAGATGATGCTCAATACTCGGGAGATGGAGCGCGGGTCTTCCATCATGTAAGTCGCCAGCTCGCGCAGGGCGGTCTTGTATTCGCGGTCGATGATCTTGTCGTACTGGGCCACCGACAACGCCAGGTCGGCGTCGAAGCGGGCAAAGGCATCCAGAGCATCGCGAACCATGTTGCGCACCTGGTCGCCAATGTGGCGAACCTCGACATAACCGCGCGGCGCCTCGCCTTCTTCGCACAACTGAATGGCACGACGGGCGATCTTGGTGGCTTCGTCGCCGATCCGTTCAAGATCGATCACCGACTTGGAGATGCTGATGATCAGGCGCAGGTCGGAAGCCGCCGGCTGACGACGGGCCAGGATACGCAGGCACTCCTCGTCGATGTTGCGCTCCATCTGGTTGATCTGGTCATCGATTTCGCGCACCTGCTGGGCCAGGCCGGAATCGGCCTCGATCAGCGCGGTCACCGCATCGTTGACCTGCTTTTCCACCAGCCCGCCCATGGCCAGCAAGTGACTGCGCACTTCCTCCAGCTCGGCGTTGAACTGTGCGGAAATGTGGTGAGTAAGGCCTTCCTTCGAAATCATCTTGTTCGCTCCGCGAAAGTTGCAAGCTTCAAGCTGCAAGCTTCAAGCAGTTAAATGTTGATCCTGATAGCGCAGTGCGGTTATGCAGCAGCCTCGACTAGCCATAACGACCGGTGATGTAGTCTTCGGTCTGTTTCTTGGCCGGATTGGTGAACAGGGTGTCGGTGTCACCGAACTCCACCAGCTTGCCCATGTACATGAACGCCGTGTAGTCGGAAACCCGCGCCGCCTGTTGCATGTTGTGGGTCACGATGACGATGGTGAACTTGGACTTGAGCTCGTAGATCAGTTCTTCGACTTTCAGCGTCGAGATCGGGTCCAGGGCCGAGCAGGGTTCGTCGAGCAACAGCACTTCCGGTTCCACGGCGATGGTGCGAGCGATGACCAGGCGTTGCTGTTGACCGCCGGACAGGCCCAGGGCCGATTCGTGCAGGCGGTCCTTGACCTCATCCCACAACGCCGCGCCCTTGAGCGCCCATTCCACGGCTTCGTCGAGGATGCGCTTCTTGTTGATGCCCTGGATGCGCAAGCCGTAGACGACGTTCTCGTAGATAGTTTTCGGGAACGGGTTGGGCTTCTGGAACACCATGCCCACGCGACGGCGCAGCTCGGCCACATCTTCGCCCTTACGGTAGATGTTGTTGCCGTAGAGGTTGATTTCCCCTTCAACGCGGCAACCGTCCACCAAGTCGTTCATGCGGTTGAAGGTCCGCAGCAAGGTTGACTTGCCGCAGCCCGATGGGCCGATGAACGCGGTGACGCGCTGTTTCGGGATGTTCAGGCTGACGTCATACAGTGCCTGCTTGTCACCGTAGAACAGGCTCAGGCCGGGCACTTCGATGGCGACGGTTTCCTGGGCCAGGTCCAGGCTTTGCTTGTCGCGGCCCAGGGCCGACATGTTGATGCCGTGTGTATGTGCTTCGTGTTGCATGGGAGGCTCCCTGTGCTAACAAATTCGGTTTGGTTGGCCACTGAGCGGCCATCCAATCTGTGTCTGTGTCTGTGTGGGAGCGAGCTTGCTCGCGATTCAGGCGACTCGGTTTGGCTTTGAACCGAGGTGATGCCATCGCGAGCAGGCTCGCTCCCACAGAGGATCAATGTGTAATCAGCTATCCAGTGCTTTGTACTTCTCGCGCAGGTGGTTACGGATCCACACCGCCGACAGGTTAAGCGTGGCGATCACCAGCACCAGCAGCAGCGCCGTGGCGTACACCAGCGGTCGCGCCGCTTCGACGTTCGGGCTCTGGAAGCCCACGTCATAGATATGGAAGCCCAGGTGCATGATCTTCTGGTCCAGGTGCAGGTACGGGTAGTTACCGTCCAGGGGCAGCGACGGGGCCAGTTTCACCACACCAACCAGCATCAGTGGTGCCACCTCACCGGCGGCACGGGCCACGGCGAGGATCATCCCGGTCATCATCGCCGGGCTCGCCATGGGCAGGACGATTTTCCACAGGGTCTCGGCCTTGGTCGCGCCGAGGGCCAGGGAGCCTTCGCGCACGGTACGCGGGATCCGCGCCAGGCCTTCCTCGGTGGCCACGATCACCACCGGCACCGCCAGCAGCGCCAGGGTCAGGGATGCCCAGAGCAGGCCCGGGGTGCCGAAGGTCGGCGCCGGCAAGGCCTCGGGGAAGAACAGGCGGTCGACCGAACCACCCAGCACATAGACGAAGAAGCCCAAACCAAACACACCGTAGACGATGGCTGGAACGCCGGCCAGGTTGTTCACCGCGATGCGGATCAGGCGGGTCATCGGGCCCTGACGGGCGTATTCACGCAGGTAAACCGCCGCCAGCACGCCGAACGGCGTCACGATCATCGCCATGATCAGGGTCATCATCACGGTGCCGAAAATCGCCGGGAAGATGCCACCTTCGGTGTTGGCTTCACGGGGGTCGTCGCTGAGGAACTCCCATACCTTGCTGAAATAGAAACCGAGCTTGGCAAACGTGCCCATGCCGTTCGGTTGATAGGCGTGTACCACCTTGCCGATGCCGATCTCCACTTCCTTGCCGTTGGCATCCCGGGCGGTCAGGCTGTCACGGTTGAATTGTGCATGCAGGTCGGACAGGCGTACTTCGATGTCCTTGTAACGGGCATTGAGTTCAGCGCGCTCGCTTTCCAGGTCGGCTTGGGCGGCGGCATCAAGCTTGCCGTCCAGCTCCAGTTTGCGCCCGTGCAGGCGGATCCGCTCCAGGCCGGCGTTGATTGCACCAATGTCGACTTTTTCCAGGGTCTTGAGCTCAGCGGCCAACTGGTTGACCCGCTTTACGCGAGCCTGCAGTTGCGGCCAGGCGGCTTCGCCTTCGGCGACGACCTTACCGTCTTCCTTGACGTTGACCAGGTAGCCGTAGAAGTTGCCCCACTCACGGCGCTCGATCGCCATCAGCTCCGGCGGCGTGGTCTGGTTGGTCAGCCAGTCGCCGACGATCCAGGTGAAGTCAGTGCCGTTCAGGTCCCGGTTACCAACCTTGATCAGTTCGCGGGTCATGAACTCGGGGCCTTCGTCCGGCACCGGCAGGCCAGCGCTTTTCAGGCGCTCACGAGGCACTTCTTCTTTCTGCACGACTTCGCCGACCACCAAGTGCGCAGGCATGCCCGGCACGTTGTAGTTGGCGTGGATCAGGTCCGCCGGCCAGAAGTGGCCCAGGCCGCGCACGGCGATCACCGCCAGCAGGCCAAGGGTCATGATGACCGCGATGGACACAGCGCCACCGCTGATCCAGACGCCGGGGGCGCCGCTCTTGAACCATCCTTTCAGGGAGTTCTGTTTCACAGACTTCTACCTTTCTTAAAGCGACGAATATTTCTTGCGCAGACGCTGACGGATCAGCTCGGCGAGGGTGTTCATGACGAAGGTGAACAGCAGCAGCACCAGGGCCGACAGGAACAGCACGCGGTAATGGCTGCCGCCGACTTCCGACTCAGGCATCTCCACCGCCACGTTGGCCGCCAGGGTACGCAGGCCTTCGAACAGGTTCATTTCCATGACCGGGGTGTTCCCGGTGGCCATCAGCACGATCATCGTCTCGCCCACTGCACGGCCCATGCCGATCATCAGCCCCGAGAAGATGCCGGGGCTGGCGGTGAGGATCACCACACGGGTCATGGTCTGCCACGGCGTGGCACCGAGGGCCAGGGAACCCAGGGTCAGGCCGCGCGGCACGCTGAATACGGCGTCTTCGGCGATGGAGTAGATGTTCGGGATCACCGCGAAGCCCATCGCCAGACCGACCACCAAAGCGTTGCGCTGGTCGTAGGTGATGCCCAGGTCGTGGGAGATCCACATGCGCATGTCGCCGCCGAAGAACCAGGCTTCCATGTACGGGCTCATGTACAGCGAGAGCCAGCCCACGAACAGGATCACCGGGATCAGCAGGGCGCTTTCCCAGCCGTCCGGCACTCTCAGGCGAATGGATTCCGGCAAGCGGCTGAAGACGAAACCGGCGACCAGGATGCCGATCGGCAGCAACATCAGCAGGCTGAATATACCCGGCAGATGCCCTTCGACGTACGGCGCCAGGAACAGGCCGGCGAAGAACCCGAGGATCACCGTCGGCATGGCTTCCATCAGCTCGATTACCGGCTTGACCTTGCGACGCATGCCCGGGGCCATGAAATAGGCGGTGTAGATCGCCGCGGCAACCGCCAGTGGCGCGGCCAGCAGCATCGCGTAGAACGCCGCTTTCAGGGTACCGAAGGTCAGCGGCGAGAGGCTCAGCTTGGGTTCGAAATCGGTGTTGGCGGCGGTCGATTGCCAGACGTACTTGGGTTCGTCGTAGTTTTCGTACCAGACCTTGCTCCACAACGCGCTCCACGAGACTTCCGGATGCGGGTTGTCCAGCGTCAGCGGTTGCAGCTTGCCGCCCTGCTCCACGATCAGGCGGTTGGCCCGTGGTGAAATGCCGAACAGGCCTTGGCCGTCGACCACCTGCTCCACCAGCAGGGTGCGGTGGGCGGTGCTGTGGAACACCCCAAGCTTGCCGGCCGCGTCGAGCGCAACGAAGCCCTTGCGCCGCTCTTCGGCGCTGATTTCAACGATCGGCGTGCTGCCCATCTGGAAAGTACGAATCTGTTTGAAGCGCGACTCGCCGTCCGGATCGCGGGCCATGAACCACTGGGCCAGGCCACCCTTGGAGTCGCCGATGATCAGCGAGATCCCGCCCACCAACTGGGCGCTGGCGGTGACTTGGGCGTCGGCGTTCTCGAGCAGTTTGTAGCGGCCGTTGAGGCTCTTGTCCCGCAGGCTGAACACATCGGCCTGGGCACGCCCGTTGACCACATACAACCATTGCTGACGCGGGTCGACGAAGATGTTCTTCACCGGCTCGGTCATCTGCGGCAGGTCGATGCGGGTCTGCTCGCTGGTGATCTCACCGGTCATCATGTTTTCTTCGCTGGTGAGCGACAGCACTTGCAGTTGGGCACCGCTGGAACCAGCCAGCAGCAGAGTCGAATCAGTGGCGTTTAGGCCGACATGTTCCAGGGCCGCGCCTTGTTCGTTCAATGCGATCGGCGTCTCGCCGTAGGGGTATTCGACGGCAGGCGAGATGGTTTTCTTGCCGTCCGGGTAGGTGACCTTATAGGTGTGACGGAATACCAGGGCTTGGCCGTTGGACAGACCGATTACCACCAATGGGCTGCCAGGCTGGTCTTCGCCAATGGCGGTCACGCTGGCGCCAGCCGGAATTGGCAGGTCGACGCGGCGCAGTTCGGCGCCACTGCTGAGGTCGAAAAACAGCGCCTGCCCCTTGTCGGAAACCCGCATGGCGACTTGGTTCTGTTCTTCGATGGAGATCATCAAGGGCTTGCCGGCGTCTTGCATCCAGGCCGGGGTGATCGAGTCTTCGGCGGTCAGGTCCGCCCCCTGGAACAGGGGCACCACCACGTAGGCCAGGAAGAAAAAGATCAACGTAATGGCAGCGAGGACAGCGAGGCCGCCGATCAGCACGTACCAGCGAGTCAGGCGGTCCTTGAGCGCGCGAATGCGGCGCTTGCGTTGCAGCTCAGGCGTATTGAAGTCAATGCGCTTAGGAGGGGAAGTCGTAGTCATTGTGGAATTGGCCAGATCATTCATTCGCACACCCTAGCGATCCTGTATGACAGAAAGATGACAATGCAGTGACGCAACAAATCCGCCGCCAGCAGGGAGCGGCAGCGGACAGGAATTGGGGTTGTGGGAGCAACCTTCGCTCCCACAGGAGTCCGGGCGTTAGCCTGGGCTCAGGTATTACTTCTTGGCGACGCTGCCGCCTTCTTGCAGACCCAGGTCAGCCAGTGCCTTGGCGGCGACTTTGGCTGGCAGCGGAATGTAACCGTCCTTGACCACGACTTCCTGGCCTTGCTTGGACAGGACCAGCTTCACGAACTCGGCTTCCAGCGGGGCCAGAGGTTTGTTCGGTGCTTTGTTGACGTAAACGTAGAGGAAGCGCGACAGCGGGTACTTGCCGTTCAGGGCGTTTTCTTCACTGTCTTCAACGAACTCAGTGCTGCCTTTCTTGGCCAGGGCCACGGTCTTCACGCTGGCGGTCTTGTAGCCGATGCCCGAGTAACCAACGCCGTTCAGCGAAGAGCTGATCGACTGCACGACCGAAGCCGAGCCTGGTTGTTCGTTGACGTTTGGCTTGTAGTCGCCTTTGCACAGGGCTTCTTCCTTGAAGTAGCCATAGGTGCCGGATACCGAGTTACGACCGAACAGCTGAACCGGCTTGTTGGCCAGGTCGCCGGTCACACCCAGGTCGCCCCAGGTTTTCACGTCGGCTTTAGCGCCGCACAGACGAGTCGACGAGAAGATCGCATCGACCTGTTCCATGGTCAGGTGCTGGATCGGGTTGTCCTTGTGCACGAATACCGCCAGGGCGTCCACGGCAACCGGGATGGCGGTAGGCTTGTAACCGTATTTGGTTTCGAAAGCCTGCAGCTCGTTATCCTTCATCTTGCGGCTCATCGGGCCCAGGTTGGAGGTGCCTTCGGTGAGCGCCGGTGGCGCGGTGGAGGAGCCGGCGGCCTGAATCTGGATGTTTACGTTCGGGTATTCTTTCTTGTAGTTCTCGGCCCACAAGGTCATCAGGTTGGCCAGGGTATCGGAGCCGACGCTGGACAGGTTGCCCGACACACCGGTGGTCTTGGTGTAGCTCGGGATCGCAGGGTCTACAGCGGCAACCGCATTGGCAGTTGCAACGCCAGCAGCGACAAACGTCATTGCCGCCATCAAACGCTTCAGTTTCATGCCTTACTCCTAGCAGATAGGGTGTGTTAAGTCGGCCAAGTATCGGTAAGCCGTGTGAACACTCTATGGCTGAAATATGACAATTGGATGAAAGGCCAGTATCGAGTTCTACACGATGATTCGTGGCGCTCTCCATCGCGAGCAAGCTTGCTCGCGATGAGGCCAGTGCAGCCAGTGAGCGATTCGGACCTAGCGCCCCTTCTTCCAAAGATACCCACCCACCACAATCCCGATCCCGCAGATGGCCGCCACGTAATATGCCGGCCCCATCGAGCTCTCTTTCAACAGCAGGGTCACGATCATCGGCGTCAACCCGCCGAAGATTGCATAGGCCAGGTTGTAGGAGAACGACAGGCCGCTGAAGCGCACCACGGCCGGGAAGGCATTGACCATGACATAAGGTACCGCGCCGATGGTACCTACCAGCAAGCCACTCAAGGCATACAGTGGGAACAACCATTCGGGGTGGTCGAACAGGCAGTGGTAGAAGGTCCAGAAGGTGATCAACAGCAAACCACTGCCGAAGACAAACACCCGGCCAGCACCAAAACGGTCGGCCAGCACACCTGCACCGATGCAACCGAAACTCAGGAACACGATCGCCAGGCTGTTGGCCTGCAACGCGGTGGTCGGACTGAAGTGGTACACCGTCTGCAGCACGGTCGGTGTCATCAGGATGACCACAATGACGCCGGCCGACAGCAGCCAGGTCAGCAGCATGGAAATGGCGATGGCGCCGCGATGATCACGCAGCACGGCCCGCAGCGGCACTTCCTCGGCCAGGGCCTTGCGCAGTTGCAGCTCGGCGAACACCGGGGTTTCGTGCAACCAGCGGCGCAGGTACACCGAAAACAGCCCGAACACGCCACCCAGCAGGAACGGAATCCGCCAGGCGTAATCGGCCACTTCCACCGACGTATATAGGCTATTGATGGCCGTGGCGACCAGCGAACCCAACAGAATCCCCGCCGTCAGGCCGCAGGTCAGCGTGCCGCAGGCATAGCCAATATGGCGCCTCGGAACGTGTTCGGAAACGAATACCCAGGCGCCCGGCACTTCCCCGCCAATGGCCGCGCCCTGGATCACGCGCATCAGCAACAGCAGGATGGGCGCCCACATGCCGATCTGTGCATAAGTGGGCAGCAGGCCCATGATCAGGGTCGGCACGGCCATCATGAAAATGCTCAGGGTGAACATCTTCTTGCGCCCCAGCAGATCGCCGAAGTGGGCCATGACGATCCCGCCCAGCGGCCGGGCCAGGTAACCGGCGGCAAAAATGCCGAACGTCTGCATCAAGCGCAGCCATTCGGGCATTTCGGCAGGGAAGAACAATTTGCCGACCACGGTGGCAAAGAACACGAAAATGATGAAATCGTAGAACTCCAGCGCACCGCCCAGGGCAGAAAGCGACAGCGTCTTGTAATCGTTGCGGGTCAATGGACGTGCGGATTGTGCGGGCGTCGCCGTGCTCGAAGGCGCAGTGGTCATGGCAAGGGCTTCTCTTATAGTGGGTTCTGCAACCCTGCCAACACGGGTTGGGGGCCTGGGCAGGTCCGGCACGATAGCAAATTGTTCGAAAAAGCACATAGAGGTGCGTATTTGATAGTCAAAATCAGAACCGAGTGGTCGTCTCGACGTCTATCGCCCGATATACTCGCAACCTTGCAGTACTCTGTAAGGGGTTGCTGTGCGAAAACGTCGTTGGTGGCGTAGTACCAAAACCAGCCGGTTTCGCAGAGTTTCCCTTTGGCACGCCTTTACGAAAAACGTGACGAACGCAGTATGTTCGGGCTGAATCGTTTTTTACAAAGACGGCTATTCACCTGAAGTACAAGACAGCGTTACGGGTCAGAGGCACCCCCGGCATGATAGAGCTCGAACAAGAAGATCCAATCCCGCAAGGCGACCTGGCCCTGCAAATCACCGCGCTCCCTCGCGAGACCAACGGCTTCGGCGATATTTTCGGCGGCTGGCTGGTGTCCCAGATGGACCTGGCCGGCACCGCCATGGCCAGCAAAGTGGCGGGCGGACGCGTGGCCACCGTGGCGATCGATCGCATGGCGTTCCTGGTGCCGGTGGCGGTGGGTGCGCAGTTGTCGTTCTATACCCAGGCGCTGGAAATCGGCCGCAGCTCGATCCAGATGATGGTCGAGGTCTGGAGCGACGACCCGCTGTCCAGTGAATGGCGCAAGGTGACCGAGGCGGTATTTGTCTTCGTCGCCATCGACGGCAGCGGTCGCACCCGCTCGGTTCCGCCGCGCGCCCGTTAAACACGGCGACCGTTTTGCGGTCCATTGCAGTCCCTGTTCCCGAGCGAGATTTGCAACATGCCTACGCCCAACGTCGAAGCCGTCAAACTGGATGAACTGAACGCTTGGCGCATCCGCCACGGTCAGGCCGAGTTGCTGGTGGCCCAACAAGGCGCACATATCCTCAGTTATCAAGTGGACGGCCAGCCGCCGCTGATCTGGCTCAACGACCAGGCCACGTTCAAGGCCGGCAAGAGCATCCGCGCAGGCGTGCCGGTGTGCTGGCCGTGGTTCGGCAACCTGACACGCAACCCCGACAGCGTCCAGGCCATGCGCGTGAGCAACGACCCGGCCACCGCCCACGGCCTGGTCCGGACGATGGATTGGGCGTTGAAGGGCATTGAAGTCGAAGGCGAAAGCCTCAAGGTGGAATTCGTGTTGCCCTACTCCGAGAACGGCCTCCCGGGCTGGCCTCACCAGGTCGACCTGACGCTGGCCATCGTGATGGACGAGCAACTGCACATCCGCCTCACCAGCCATAACCGTGGCAGCGAAACCGTCGCCCTCAGCCAGGCGCTGCACAGCTACTTTGCCGTGAGCGACGTACGTAACGTGCAGGTCGAAGGTGTGGATGGCTTGAGCTACATCGAGACCCTGGATGGCTGGAAAACCGTCACCCAGGCCGGCGACCTGCACTTTGCTGGCGAGACCGACCGCATCTACCTCGATACCCCGCCAAAGCTGAGCATTATTGACCCGCACTGGCAACGACGGATCGAGCTGACCAGCAGCGGTTCGCGCTCGGCGGTGATCTGGAACCCCTGGACCGAACGCGCCCAGACCTTCAGCGACATGGCCGACGACGGCTGGCAGCGCATGCTGTGCATCGAGACCGCGAACGTGCTGGACGATGTGGTGACGTTACTGCCGCAGGCCAGCCATACCCTCGGTGTGAGCCTCTGCAGCAAGCCGCTCTAACACACCCTGAAAAACCCCATGTGGGAGCGAGCAGGCTCGCTCCCAACAGTGGACTCGTACCAGACCTACAAATCCGCCTCCTGCACCACGCGCGCCTTCTCCGCCTCCAGCGCATACGCCGCACTCGCCAGATCATTGTCGACCTTTTCGATTTTCAACGTGCCCGTCACCCAGAGCGGTGTATAGATGTCGTCCAGCTTCAGACCCTTGCGATAGCGCACCAGCACCAACTGATTAGGCGGCGGTGGCGGAACGTGGATGCAGGCGCCGGGGTAAGGCACCAGGAAAAACAGCGAGCTGCGGCCCTTGGCGTCGGTTTCCAGCGGCACCGGATAACCGCCGATGCGGATGCGCTTATCGTTCATCGCCGCCACGGTCCTGGTCGAATACATCACCGCCGGCAAGCCCTTGCTTTGCTTCAGGCCACCTTTTTCGGTGAAGGTGCCGCTGGCTTCCGGGGAGTCGTGGTCAATCTCGGGCATGGCCTCGAGGGCTTTCTGGTCCGACTTGGGCATCAGTTCGAGCCAGTCGGTTTCCGGCAGTTCGCCAGCATGGGCTAGGCCACTGCCCAGCAGAAGAAGGGTCAACAAGAGACGGCGCATGAAAGGGCTCGGCAATGAGTGGAAAGTGAAACGCCGAGCATTCTAGCCCCCTCTGCTCGCCACGCGGAGGGGGCCTTGATGCAATGGGATCAGTTTCTTTTGATCAGGCCGTAAATCACCAGTAACACGATCGCGCCCACCAGGGCCCCGATGAAACTAGCACCTTGGCCGGCATGGTAGATGCCCAGGGCCTGACCGCCGTAAGTGGCTGCCAACGAACCGCCGATGCCGAGCAGGATGGTCATGATCCAGCCCATGCTGTCATCGCCCGGTTTCAGGAAGCGTGCCAGCAGGCCAACGATCAAGCCGATAAAAATGGTTCCGATGATTCCCATGGCATTGCCCTCTGGTTGGAGGGCGATGCCAAAGCCTGGACAGACTTTGGCACTTAGCCATGAGAGAGGTTCGCCGACGAATGGTTCCACCGACGCTGCGGATTATTGCTCGGCGATCAGCGCCTCGACCTTGATGATCTGCTGGGCCAGCGTTGCCCGGTCCGCGCAACGCAGGTTGGCGTGACCGACCTTGCGTCCAGCCTTGAACGCCTTGCCATAGTGATGCAAATGGCAGTCAGCGATCGACAGGACTTTTTCGCTGTCCGGGACCTTGCCGATGAAGTTGAGCATCGCGCTCTCACCGACCTTGGCGGTCGACCCCAGCGGCAGCCCAGCCACCGCCCGCAGGTGGTTTTCGAACTGGCTGCACTCGGCGCCTTCGGTGGTCCAGTGCCCGGAGTTGTGTACCCGAGGTGCGATTTCGTTGGCCTTGAGGCCGCCGTCCACTTCAAAGAACTCGAACGCCATCACGCCGACATAGTCGAGCTGCTTGAGCACCCGACTCGAATAGTCCTCGGCCAGGGCCTGCAATGGATGATCGGTGCTGGCCACGGACAACTTGAGGATGCCGTCCTGGTGGGTGTTGTGCACCAGCGGGTAGAAGCGGATTTCACCGTCACGGGCGCGTACGGCGATCAGCGAAACTTCCCCGGTGAACGGCACGAAGCCTTCCAGCAGGCAGGCCACGCTGCCAAGTTCGGCAAACGTGCCAACCACGTCTTCAGGCTTGCGCAGGACTTTCTGGCCCTTGCCGTCATAACCCAGGGTGCGGGTCTTGAGCACGGCGGGCAGGCCGATGGCCGCGACTGCGACGTCCAGGTCGGCCTGGGACTGAATGTCGGCGAAGGCCGGCGTGGGGATGCCCAGGTCCTTGAACAGGTTCTTTTCGAACCAGCGGTCACGGGCGATCCGCAAGGCTTCGGCGCTCGGGAAGACCGGGACGAACTGGGACAGGAAGGCCACGGTTTCGGCCGGGACGCTTTCGAACTCGAAGGTCACCAGGTCGACTTCATCGGCCAATTGGCGCAGGTGATCCTGGTCGCCGTAGTCGGCCCGCAGGTGTTCACCCAGTGCCGCGGCGCAGGCGTCCGGCGCCGGGTCCAGGAAAGCGAAGTTCATCCCCAGCGGTGTACCTGCCAGGGCCAACATGCGACCCAACTGGCCGCCACCGATTACACCGATCTTCATTCGTCAACAACCTCAGGCAATGCGTGGGTCTGGATTGTCCAGGACGCTGTCTGTCTGCTCAGCGCGGAATTTTTTCAGCACGGTATGAAACTGTGGGTGCTTGGCACCCAGGATGCTCGCCGACAGCAGGGCTGCGTTGATCGCGCCAGCCTTGCCGATGGCCAGCGTCGCGACCGGGATGCCGGCCGGCATCTGCACGATCGACAGCAACGAATCGACGCCCGAGAGCATCGCAGACTGGACCGGCACGCCCAGCACCGGCAGGTGGGTCTTGGCCGCACACATGCCTGGCAAATGGGCGGCGCCACCGGCACCAGCGATGATGACCTCGATGCCACGCGCCTCGGCCTCTTCGGCGTACTGGAACAGCAGGTCCGGGGTACGGTGGGCGGAGACCACTTTCACCTCGTAAGGGATGCCGAGCTTTTCCAGCATATCGGCGGTGTGGCTAAGGGTGGACCAATCGGACTTGGAGCCCATGATCACGCCAACCAGTGCACTCATCGTCGTGCCTCTTCTCTCTGGGCGCCCGCAGGCGCGTCAAAAAACAACAAGCCACGCAGGAAACCGGCGTGGCTTGTTGTACGAATTATGGCCGGGCGAACCGACCGAAGGCCGGGCAGTATACCGAAAATGGTGCGTTAAACGCACTTTCGCCGACCATCTGTCGTTTGGGGTGAAGTGGCGGCTTTATTGACTCTCAGGTCAGCGAACCATCACCACAACCCCTTGTGGAGCGGGCTTGCTCACGAAGGCGGTGGGTCAGCCAAGATGAGGGCGACTGGCACACCGCCTTCGCGAGCAAGCCCGCTCACACAAAGGGTTCTGCGTTGTTTTCAAGATCCGTTGGCACCCTGCGCTACACCACCTTCGAGCTTGCGCCACAACAACCGCACATTGGCCTTGCGCACCAGGGCGCAGCGGTACAGGCGGATCTCCAATGGCACGTGCCATTGCGAGCCGCCGCAGATCACCAGTTCGCCCCGGGCCAGTTCGGCGCGTACGCTCAGGTGCGGCACCCAGGCGATGCCCAGGCCTTCCAGGGCCATGCTTTTGAGGCTATCGGCCATGGCCGTCTCGTAGATCGTGGTAAAACGCAGCGCCCGCTGGCGCAACAACTGGTTGACCGAACGCCCGAGGAAGGCCCCGGCGCTGTAGGCCAGCAGCGGCACGCTGGCCTCACCTTCAAGGTCGAACAGCGGGTTGCCGTTGGCATCGGCGGCGCACACCGGCAGCATTTCAGTCTGCCCCAGGTGCAGCGATGGGAAGATCTCCGGGTCCATCTGCATCGCCGAATCCGGATCGTAGAAGGCCAGCATCAGGTCGCACCCCCCTTCACGCAAGGCGTGGACGGCGTCGCCGACGTTGGTGGCCACCAGCCGCGTGGCGATGTTCATTCCTTCGTTGCGCAGTTGCGCGATCCAGCGCGGAAAAAAGCCCAGCGCCAGGGAGTGAGCAGCGGCCACTTGTATGACTTCGCCCTGCCCGCCTTCCAGGTGATGCAAATGGCGCAACACTTCACCCAGTTGCTCGACCACCGTGCGCGCCGTCACCAGGAACAACTGCCCCGCCGCCGTCAGTTCGACGGGTGTGCGTGAACGGTTGACCAAGGTCAGCCCCAGCGCCGCCTCGAGGCTGCGGATTCGCCGGCTGAAGGCCGGTTGCGTCACAAAACGCCGCTCGGCCGCCTGGGAGAAACTGCGGGTAGCGGCCAGGGCACTGAAGTCCTCAAGCCATTTGCTTTCAAGATTCATCACGTCTCCCTTACACGCACCAAAACAGGTCACACGTTCGTCGCACCGCCGACGTCACGCCAACATTATGCCGAATATGCATAGGCCAGTGCTTAACAGCATTGGCCCTATTTTTTTCGAGAGCCTAGGATTCGCAGCGTTCCGGCTCAGACCGGGTTCTTATCGAGATGATTTCCATCATGTCCTCCGCTGCATCCTTCCGCACAGAAAAAGACCTGCTTGGCGTACTCGAAGTACCAGCGCAAGCGTATTACGGCATCCAGACCCTGCGAGCGGTAAACAACTTCCGTCTCTCCGGCGTCCCGATCTCGCATTACCCTAAGCTGGTGGTCGGTCTGGCAATGGTCAAACAGGCCGCCGCTGACGCCAACCGCGAACTGGGCCAGCTCAGCGAAGCCAAGCACGCCGCCATCAGTGAAGCCTGTGCACGATTGATCCGCGGCGATTTCCACGAAGAATTCGTGGTGGACATGATCCAGGGCGGCGCCGGCACGTCGACCAACATGAATGCCAACGAAGTCATCGCCAACATCGCGCTGGAGGCCATGGGCCACCAGAAAGGCGAGTACCAGTACCTGCACCCCAACAACGACGTGAACATGGCGCAGTCCACCAACGACGCCTACCCAACCGCGATCCGCCTGGGTTTGCTGCTGGGTCACGACGCCTTGCTGGCCAGCCTCGACAGCCTGATCCAGGCGTTCGCGGCCAAGGGTGAAGCATTCAGCCACGTCCTGAAAATGGGTCGCACCCAGTTGCAAGACGCCGTGCCGATGACCCTCGGCCAGGAATTCCGCGCCTTCGCCACCACCCTGAGCGAAGACTTGGCGCGCCTGAAAACCCTGGCGCCTGAACTGCTCACCGAAGTGAACCTGGGCGGCACCGCCATCGGCACCGGCATCAACGCCGACCCGCGCTACCAGGCCCTGGCCGTGCAGCGCCTGGCGACCATCAGCGGCCAGCCGCTGGTTCCGGCCGCCGACCTGATCGAAGCCACTTCCGACATGGGCGCCTTCGTGCTGTTCTCCGGCATGCTCAAGCGTACCGCGGTCAAGTTGTCGAAGATCTGCAACGACCTGCGCCTGCTGTCCAGCGGCCCACGCACCGGCATCAACGAAATCAACCTGCCGGCCCGCCAGCCAGGCAGTTCGATCATGCCCGGCAAGGTCAACCCGGTGATCCCGGAAGCGGTCAACCAGGTGGCATTCCAGATCATCGGCAACGACCTGGCCCTGACCATCGCGGCCGAAGGCGGTCAATTGCAACTGAACGTGATGGAGCCGTTGATCGCCTTCAAGATCTTCGACTCGATCCGCCTGCTGCAACGGGCCATGGACATGCTGCGCGAGCACTGCATCGTCGGCATCACCGCCAACGAAGCACGCTGCCGCGAACTGGTCGAGCACTCGATCGGCCTGGTCACCGCCCTGAACCCGTACATCGGCTATGAAAACGCCACCCGCATCGCCCGTGTTGCCCTGGAAAGTGGCCGCGGCGTGCTGGAACTGGTGCGCGAAGAAGGCTTGCTCGACGACGCCATGCTCGACGACATCCTGCGCCCGGAAAACATGATTGCTCCGCGTCTGGTCCCGCTCAAAGCGTGATCGACACGACCACCGCTCACCAGGTCGAGGGACTAGACACCTCTCACCTTTTGAGGGCTTGGGGATCTTCCCCAAGCCCTTTTTTTAATTGATAGCAGCAAAGGATGACTGAACCTGTGGGAAGGAACCTGCTCGTGATAAACAACGACGCGCTGCCCGTTGTAAACCGCGTCGCCAGTCAACGCGAGCAGGCTCGCCCCCACAATAACCTGACCAAAAGGCCAGGTGTTTCAAAGGGTTCGTTTCGTCGGACGCACCACAACTGTGCAGACGGGCACCGCACTGATAGGTATAGTGCCGCCCCTCTTCGCATGAGTGGTCGTCTGCAGCGGACCCCTTAAACATGCGAAAACCGAACTAATAACAAACCCGCGAAAATGGACCGGGACGAAACATCGCCTCAACTGTTGGGCCGCGCGCCGACCGATGTAACGCGATGTTTCCAAATGGCCAGCATTTGCTTAAACAAAAAACAGCGAGGAATACTCATGCTTGAAGTCATCAACGACTTCCTCTCAGGGAAAGTGCTGATTGCGCTCATCGTCGGGCTCGGGAGCTACTTCACGATCCGCTCGCGTTTCGTCCAGTTCCGTCACTTCTTTCATATGTTCGCGGTGTTCCGTGACAGCCTGAAGGCCAGTGCTGGCCAGCTCAGTTCTTTCCAAGCCTTGATGCTCAGCCTGGCCGGTCGTGTCGGCGCGGGTAACATCGCCGGTGTCGGCATCGCCGTGACCCTCGGTGGTCCTGGTGCGGTGTTCTGGATGTGGGTGACCGCTCTGGTCGGCATGTCCAGCAGCTTCTTCGAGTGCTCCCTCGGCCAGCTCTACAAGCGCTGCGACTCCGAAGGCCAGTTCCGTGGCGGCCCGTCCTATTACATCCAGCACGGCCTGCAAAAGCGCTGGTTGGGCATGATCATGGCGGTCCTGCTGCTGGTCACCTTCGGCTTCGCCTTCAACGGCCTGCAAGCCCACGCCGTCACCCATTCCCTGAACAACGCCTTCGGCTTCGACACCACCTACACCGGCCTGGGCCTGGCGGTACTGTTGGGCCTGGTGTTCATCGGCGGGATCAAGCGCATCGCCAAGGTGGCCGACCTGCTGGTACCGGTCAAGACCCTGGCGTACATCGGCGTGACCCTCTACGTGATCGTGCTGCAGTTCGAACATGTACCGGAGATGCTGGCGACCATCGTCAGAAGCGCCTTCGGTCTGGACCAGGCCTTTGGCGGCCTGATCGGCAGCGCCATCGTCATGGGCGTCAAGCGTGGCGTGTTCGCCAACGAAGCCGGCCTGGGCAGCGCGCCTAACGTGGCCGCCGTCGCGTCGGTCGAGCACCCGGTAGCCCAGGGCGTAGTACAGGCGTTCAGCGTATTCCTGGACACCTTCCTGATCTGCACCTGCACCGCGCTGCTGATCCTGCTGTCGGGCTTCTACACCCCAGGCTTCGAAGGCGACGGCATTGCCCTGACCCAGAACGCCCTGGCGGCCGTCGTGGGTGACTGGGGACGGATATTCATCTCCGTGGCCCTGTCCTTGTTTGTGTTCACCTCGATCCTCTACAACTACTATCTGGGCGAGAACAACCTGCGCTTCATGCTGGGTGAAAACCGCAAGGCCCTGATCGCCTACCGTGCGCTGGTCCTGGTCCTGATTTTCTGGGGCGCCATCGAAAACCTCGGCACCGTGTTCGCCTTCGCCGACATCACCATGACGCTGCTGGCGTTCGTGAACCTGATCGCGCTGTTCCTGCTGTTCAAGGTCGGCATGCGCATCCTGCGTGACTACGATGAGCAACGTTCGGCTGGCATCAAGACCCCTGTCTTTGACTCCAGCAAGTTCCCGGACCTGGATCTGGACCGCAAGGCTTGGCCTGCCAACCCAGCGGCACCGGTTGCCAAACCTGACGCCGCTGTTGCTGGCCTGACCGCAGCGCAACGCTGATCGGTAAAGCTGTTTGGAAAGAACCGGGCGCATCCCCTGCGCCCGGCGTGACACAGCCTAAGGTCGGCGTCATGCTCGACCTTATGTTGTGGCAGCTAACCCAAGCTGCCGTTTTCGTCCTCGGAGAACAACCCCATGAATGGCTTGACCTACCCTGCCGCCCAGCACGTCATGGTGCTCTATACCGGCGGCACCATCGGCATGCAGGCCAGCGCCCACGGCCTGGCCCCGGCATCCGGTTTCGAAGCGCGGATGCGTGATTACCTGCACAGCCAACCCGAACTCGTCGTGCCGCAATGGCGCTTCCGGGAAATGTCGCCGCTGATCGACAGCGCCAACATGACCCCGGCTTACTGGCAGCAACTGCGCGAAGCGGTGGTTGATGCCGTGGACGTGCAAGGCTGCGACAGCGTGTTGATCCTGCACGGCACCGACACCCTGGCCTACAGCGCCGCGGCGATGAGTTTCCAACTGCTGGGCTTGCATGCGCGGGTCTGCTTCACCGGTTCCATGCTGCCCGCCGGCGTGACCGACAGCGACGCCTGGGAAAACCTCAGCGGCGCGCTGGTCGCCCTCGGCCAAGGCCTGGCGCCGGGCGTGCACCTGTACTTCCACGGTGAACTGCTGGCGCCGACCCGTTGCGCGAAGGTGCGTAGCTTCGGTCGCCACCCGTTCAAGCGCCTGGAACGCCAGGGCGGCGGCACCCAGGTGTCCTCCCTGCCGGCGCAGTTGAATTACAACCAGCCCAAGCAACTGGCGAACATCGCGGCGCTGCCGTTGTTTCCCGGCATCAGCGCCGAGATCCTGGATGGCCTGCTGGGCAGCGGCCTCCAGGGCCTGGTGCTGGAATGTTACGGCAGCGGCACCGGGCCGAGCGATAACCCGGCCTTCCTCGCCAGCCTCGAGCGGGCGCGGGACAGCGGCGTGGTGGTCGTGGCGGTGACCCAATGCCACGAAGGGGGCGTCGAGCTGGATGTCTATGAAGCTGGCAGCCGCTTGCGGGGTGTCGGGGTGTTGTCTGGCGGTGGCATGACCCGCGAAGCCGCGTTCGGCAAGCTGCAGGCCTTGATTGGCGCGGGGCTGCCGGTGGAAGAAGTTCGGCGGCTGGTAGAGCTGGACCTGTGTGGCGAGCTGAGCTGACACCCGACAAACCCTGTGGGAGTTTTTGCTCCCACAGGCTCGCACATTGGATGCTGTGCTGACCTTCCGATGTTCACCCGGCATGTAACTTGCTCCGTTTCCAGCCTTCCCCAGGCTGGAAACGGACATGCTTCATTCCCACCTCACCACCCTCAACGCCGTCTCCCTGGTGCTGAGCACCTTCAAGAACCAAGGGCTATCCAGTGAGGCATTGCTCGCCGGCAGCGGCATCAGCACGGCGGACCTGAGCCGGGCCGATACGCGTATCACCACCAACCAGGAGATGCAGGTCTGCGCCAACGCCGTCGCCCTCAAGCGCGACATCGGCCTGGAGCTGGGCCTGCGCATGCACGTTTCGTCCTACGGCATGCTCGGCTATGCGCTGCTGACCAGTGCCACCTTAGGTGACGCCTTGCGCCTGGCGCTGCACTATCCGGCGCTATTGGGAACACTCTTCGAGCTGAACCTGGACGATGACGGCCAGTGCATCTGGTTCAGCGCCAGCGATTATCGGGAGAGCCCGGCCCTGGCGGCGTTCAATGCCGAGTTCTGCATGGTTTCGTTGAAGATCATCTGTAACGACCTCCTTGGCCATGCACTGCCCTTGCACGCTGCGCGCTTCGAACATCCGGCCCCCGATTACCAGGCGCGCTACGCCGCGCTCTTCGATTGCCCGGTGCGCTTCGACAGCGTCGATAACGCGTTCGCCTTCGAGCGCCACTGGCTCGACCAACCCTTGCCCCTGGCCGACCCCATCACCCATCACGCCATGGCTGAGCGCTGCCGCCGACAAAACACCGAGTTCACCGGACGCCAGGCCTGGCTGGGTCGGATCCGCCAGTTGCTCGACACCCAACTGGACGCCGCCCCCGGGCTGGAAGGCCTGGCCGAACAAATGAACTGCTCGGCCCGCACCTTGCGGCGCCACCTCAAGGACCTGGGCTGCAGCTACCAGGAACTGCTGGACGAACTGCGCTTCGAACGGGCCAAGCAGATGCTCTGCGAGGACCAATTGCCGATCTACCGAATCGCCGAACGACTGGGCTTCAGTGAAACCGCCAGCTTCCGTCATGCCTTCGTGCGCTGGAGCGGGGTGGCGCCCAGCCAGTTCAGGGCCTGACGCCCTGTGGGAGCAAGGCTTGCCCGCGATGGCAATATGACTAACCCCGCAAAAACGCCTGATGCAACGCATCCACCGTCTCGAAGTGATACGCCGGGGCCTCGGCGCTGAGTTCTTCATGGCTGCCAAACCCATACCCCACCGCCGCCGCATCCAAGCCATTGCTGCGGGCGCCGATCAGGTCGTGTTTGCGGTCACCGATCATTAGGGTGCTGGCCGGGTCGAGGCCTTCTTCGGCCAGCAGGTGGGCGATCAGCTCGACTTTATTGGAGCGGGTGCCGTCCAGTTCGCTGCCGTAGATCACCTTGAAGTGCCGGGCGAAGTCGAAGTGGCGGGCGATTTCCCGGGCGAAGACCCAGGGTTTGGAGGTGGCTATGTACAACTGGCGCCCTTGGCCGCCCAAGGTTTCCAGCAACGGCATCACGCCATCAAAGACGCGGTTTTCATACAGCCCAGTGACCTTAAAGCGTTCGCGATAGAAATTCACCGCCTCCCAGGCCTTCGCTTCGTCGAAGTCATAAAACTGCATGAAGGCCTGCAACAGCGGCGGGCCGATGAAAGGCTCGAGGCGGGTCAGGTCGGGTTCGTCGATGCCCAGTTTGCTCAAGGCGAATTGGATCGAACGGGTGATGCCCTCGCGGGGGTCAGTGAGGGTGCCGTCGAGGTCGAACAGTACGGTTGGGTAATGCATGAACTTTCCTGGAAGTGGCGGGGCGATTCAGTCCTGGTCGTAGCCTTCGGCCAGATGCAGGTCCTTGAGCTTCACGTAGTTCGCCGCGCTGTAGGTGAAGAAGGCGCGCTCCTTGTCCGTCAGCGGCCGGGCCTGCTTCACCGGGCTGCCCACATACAAAAAACCGCTTTCCAGACGCTTGCCCGGCGGTACCAGGCTGCCGGCACCGATGATCACATCGTCTTCGACCACCGCGCCGTCCATGACGATGCTGCCCATGCCGATCAGGACCCGGCTGCCCACGGAGCAACCATGGAGCATGACCTTGTGGGCGACGGTCACGTCGTCGCCGATCAGCAACGGGAAACCCTCGGGGTTAAAGGGGCCGGCGTGGGTGATGTGCAGCACACAACCATCCTGGACGCTGGTACGCGCACCGATACGGATGCGGTGCATGTCACCGCGAATGACTGTCAGCGGCCAGACGGAGCTGTCTTCGCCGATTTCAACGTCGCCGATCACCACTGCGGTGCTGTCGACAAAAGCGCCACGGGCTAGCCGCGGGCGGTGGTTCTGGTACGTGCGAAGGGTCACGATAGGCTCTCTCTTATCCGGTGATAGGCGCTGCTAGCTGCGGTGAACGTCGATTGTAATTAAGATGGGCCCATGTTTCTTCCAGCCAAGGTGTCGACCGTGAGCGTGAACAACCCTCTTTTACAGCCCTATGACCTGCCGCCATTCTCGGCGATCCGTGCCGAGCACGTGCAACCGGCCATCGAGCAGATCCTGGCTGACAACCGCGCCGCCATCACCGAACTCCTCAAGACCCAAGTCCAGCAGCCTACCTGGGCCGGCCTGGTCTTGGCGATGGACGAGCTCAATGATCGCCTGGGCGCTGCCTGGAGCCCGGTCAGCCATTTGAACGCGGTGCGCAACAGCCCTGAACTGCGCGAAGCCTACGAGGCCTGCCTGCCGGCGCTGAGTGCCTACTCCACCGAACTGGGCCAGAACCGCGAGCTGTTCCAGGCCTTTGAAGCCCTGGCGAACAGCCCTGAAGCCGCCGACTTCGACGTCGCGCAGAAAACCATCCTGGAACATTCCCTGCGTGACTTCCGCCTGTCGGGTATCGACCTGCCGCCCGAGCAGCAGAAGCGCTATGCCGAGGTACAGAGCAAACTGTCCGAGCTGGGCAGCCGCTTCTCCAATCAACTGCTGGACGCGACTCAGGCCTGGACCAAGCACGTCACCTTTGAGGCCGCCCTCGCCGGCCTGACCGACTCGGCCAAGGCACAAATGGCCGCCGCTGCCCAGGCCAAAGAGCTGGACGGCTGGCTGATCAACCTGGAGTTCCCCAGCTATTACGCAGTAATGACCTACGCCGAAGACCGCGCCCTGCGTGAAGAAGTCTACGCCGCCTACTGCACTCGCGCGTCGGACCAGGGCCCGAATGCCGACCAGAACGACAACGGCCCGGTGATGGAACAGATCCTCGACCTGCGCCAGGAGCTGGCCCAACTGCTCGGCTTCGCCAACTTCGCCGAGTTGAGCCTGGCCACCAAGATGGCCGAATCCAGCGATCAGGTCCTCAGTTTCCTGCGGGACCTGGCCAAGCGCAGCAAGCCATTCGCCGCCCTGGACCTGGAACAACTCAAGGCCTTCGCCGCCGAACAGGGCTGCCCCGACCTGCAAAGCTGGGACAGCGGTTTCTACGGTGAAAAACTGCGCCAGCAGCGTTACAGCGTGGCCCAGGAAGCGCTGCGTGCGTACTTCCCGATCGACAAGGTACTGGGCGGCCTGTTCGCCATCGTGCAACGCCTCTACGGCATCGAGATCGCCGAACTGAAAGGCTTCGACACCTGGCACCCGGACGTGCGCCTGTTCGAAATCAAGGAGAACGGCCAGCACGTCGGCCGCTTCTTCTTTGACCTCTACGCCCGCGCCAACAAGCGTGGCGGGGCCTGGATGGACGGCGCCCGCGACCGTCGTCGCACCATCGACGGCGTCCTGCAAAGCCCGGTGGCCAACCTGGTGTGCAACTTCACCCCGGCCGACAGTGGCAAACCGGCCCTGCTGACCCACGATGAAGTCACCACCCTGTTCCACGAATTCGGCCATGGCCTGCACCACCTGCTGACCCGCGTCGAACACGCCGGCGTGTCCGGCATCAACGGCGTGGCCTGGGATGCCGTGGAGCTGCCAAGCCAGTTCATGGAAAACTGGTGCTGGGAACCTGAAGGCCTGGCGCTGATTTCCGGCCACTACGAAACCGGCGAGCCGCTGCCCCAGGACCTGCTGGAAAAAATGCTCGCGGCGAAAAACTTCCAGTCCGGCCTGATGATGGTCCGCCAGCTGGAGTTCTCGCTGTTCGACTTCGAGCTGCACGCCACCCACGGCGACGGCCGTAGCGTGCTGCAAGTGCTCGAGGGCGTGCGCGACGAAGTGTCGGTCATGCGTCCACCGGCCTATAACCGCTTCCCCAACAGCTTCGCCCACATCTTCGCCGGCGGCTACGCGGCGGGTTACTACAGCTACAAATGGGCAGAAGTGTTGTCGGCCGATGCGTTCTCCAGGTTCGAAGAGGACGGCGTGCTCAACGCTGACACCGGGCGCGCCTTCCGTGAGGCGATCCTGGCGCGCGGTGGCTCGCAGGAGCCGATGGTGCTGTTCGTCGACTTCCGGGGCCGTGAGCCGTCGATTGACGCACTCTTGCGCCACAGCGGCCTGACCGAGGACGCGGCAGCATGAGCGAGGGACCTGTGATTACCAAAAAGCGCTTTATCGCCGGGGCGGTCTGCCCGGCCTGCAGCGAGCCGGACAAATTGATGATGTGGAACGAAGACGGCGTGCCGCACCGTGAATGTGTGGCCTGCGGTTATTGCGACACACTCAACGAGCAAGGCCTGTCGGTGCCCAAGGAATTGGGCACCCGGGTCAATACCTCGGCGCTCAAGGTGCCGGACGCCAAGGTCCAGGCCGTGCAGTTTTTCCCCAACCCCAAGTTGAAGAAAAAACCGACGGAATGATCCGGTATCACCTTCCGGGCCCCACGGCCCGGAAGCGATACATATATACCGCAGCGTCAAATCCCTTCCTCTTCAGACTGGCCTGACACGTCCAGATTGACAGGAAGTCTCCATGCGCCACGCCAGTAACCCACTGCTACAGCCCCATGTCCTGCCGCCCTTCTCAGAAATTCAAGCCGAACATTTCCCCCCCGCCCTCGACCAGATCATCGCCGAAAGCCGCGCTCAAGTGGCCGAGATCATCAGAACTCAAACGCCCTATCCCACTTGGGATGACTTGGTGCTGGCCATGGATGAAATCCATGCGCGGCTGAGAGGTTTCGGCTACGTGCTGGATCGCCTGGCCTCAACCTGGACCGCAGACGCCTGGGAGCAGGTTTCAGACGATTGTCGGGAACGACTGAATAATTTCCGCCGCACACTGAGTCAAAATCTCGAGTTGTCCCAGCTCTATCAACGCCTGGCTGACAGTCAGATAGCCGTGCATTTCTCACCCGCGAGAAAAAGAACGCTGGCTAAAATCCTGCGGCGGCTTCGCCCGAACTCACTCGCACCCGACGTACAAGCCGCTTTGAAAGATCTGAAACTGCGTATCCGTGGCGCCGAAATGTTGTTCATGAAGCATTTGGAAGAGGCCAACAAGGCCTGGAGCCAAACGTTCGACGATGAGGCTCGATTGCGGGGCTTGCCGCCGTTTTTCAAAGAGCAAATGGCCGAGCACGCACGTGAAAAAGGTCGCACAGGGTGGTTGTTGAAGCTGACGGACGAATCGTTTCGCATAGTCACTCGTTATGCTGAGGATCGCGTTCTGCGCGAGCAAATCTATATCGCTTATAGCCATCGCGCTTCGGATCAAGGACCAGATGCCGGCATCTTCGACAATGGCGAGGTACTGCGGCAGTTGCTCAAGGACCGTCATCAAACCGCCATCCTGCTGGGCTATTCGAATTACGCCCAATTGGCGATCGAGCCGGAGCAGGCACAGTCGCCGGAGCAGGTCATGTCGTTCCTGATGGAAAAGCTTGGGCGGCAACAACAGGTATTCGAGCAGGACGCCGACCAGTTAAAGACCTTCGCTGGACAGGAAGGCTTCGGCGAACTCCAGCCTTGGGATTATCAGTACTTGGCGGAAAAAATTCGTCGGCAAACGACAGGGGTTTCAGAACAGACGGCTAGCGCCTGGTTTGAGCTGAGATCAACTTTTTACCAATTGCTGCTGATCGCCCACGATCTGTTCGGCATCGATTTCACCGAGCGACAGGATCTGTCCACCTGGCATGCGCAGGTTCGCGTGTTTGAAATCCACGAGCGGGGCGATACCCTCGGATTTATTTATTTCGATCCATTTGAAAATGGAAGACTCAACGGTTATCCCCACACCTCCCCCCTGCGAAACCACCGCATCACGGCCGAGGGCCGACCGCGCTACCCCGTCGCGACGTTGCATGCCTGGTTGCCGCGCGGCTCCGATTCGAACCCGGTGCTGCTGGACCACCGGCACCTGAGCATCCTGTTTCATGAGTTCGGCCATTGCTTGCACCATGTCCTGAGTCGAGCGGACTATCGCGACATCTCGGGCATTTCCGAGCTGTCCCGGGACGCCGCTGAGTTTGCCGGAAACCTGCTGCAGCGCTGGTGCCTCTCCAGGCAATGCCTGCTCCGGATAGCCAGGCATCACCAGACCGGGGCTCCCCTGCCGGACCCTATTGCCGATCAGTTGTTGATGTACCTCACCACTCAAACCAGTTGGCAGAGCGCCAGGTCATTGCGCGATGCACTATTCGATATGGAGTTGCACCGCAGCCACGGCGATGGGCGCACAGCCCAGCAAGTGTTCGACCAGATCAGCGCACAAGTCGGGCATTTACCAGCATCCGCCAACGAGCGCTGGCCCAACGGTCTGGATTACATGGTCACCGGTTATGGCGCCGGCCTCTATGCTTACATCTGGTCGCAAGACTTGGCCGAGCGGGTGTTCCAGCGCTTCAAGCGTAATGGATTGTTCGAAAGGGCCACAGGCCGGGCGTTGCGCCAAGCGATATACGAAGCGGGTGACTCACGACCGTTGTCCGAATCCATCGCCGCGTTCATGCAGGCGACCGATCATCGTGCGGGTGCAAGGACCTGAGGATCGAGGTGACGCGTCGTCGTGGTCGAGTTGACCCAACTTTCCAGGGAGCACAGGGCAAAGACGCTGGTGCTGCAATCGCCATTCGCCAGCGCCACGCGGAGTTTGTCGACATCGGCCTGCATCATGTAGCGCACGCCGTCCTTGAAGTGATGACTGTCACCGAAGCCCCCTTCGGTCATTTCGTTCAAGGCATCCTCCTTGCTCCAGCCCTGCACCACCACCCGGTACATGGCGGCGACCAGGCCAGTGCGGTCCGAGCCGTGCTTGCAGTGCATCAGCACCGGTCCCTTGGCTTCGGCCGCCTGGACGGCGCGCAAAGCCTTGAGGATGTCGCTGTCATCGACATGATTGGTGCGATAGGGCAACTGCACTTGCTCGATGCCGGGGGTGGACAACCAGCGCTTGTCCGACTCCGGCAGGAAGTTGATCACCGTGCCGATCTTGAGTTTGGTCAGCAAGGGCAGCGCTGCGCCGTCCGGCAGGGAGCTGCGGTAGAGCGTCGCAGACATCTGGTAGAGGTTGTAGTCCTTTTCCACCGGCTGCGCCCATTCAGCGGGCCTCGCGTCAGGGGTATTGGCCGCTTGGGCGCGGATCTCGGCGAGCCCGATGAGCAGGGCCAGGCAGAGCAGTGAACGGGAACAGAGCTTGAGCATGCACGGACGACCGAAAACGAAGGAATGCGAGATCAACAGTTTCGGCTCGCAGCGGTTAAAAGCCTGTGAGGAGAACGTCAAAGCGTTGTGAACGATGATCGGGGACTCGGGCTGCTGAATGGCACTGGTCTTATTCGAATGCAACGAATACTGTATGCGCATACAGCTTTTGGAGTACTCCCATGCCCCCCTCCCTGCCACCCCGCGGCCGCGGCACCGCGACCAACCCGCACAACCGCTTCGCCCCGAGTCGCTCGGTGGCCGAGGATGACGGCTGGTATCAGGAAGTCCCGCTGACCCAAGGCACCGAAGTGCGCATCGAAACGGCGAAGACCATCATTACCCGCAACACCTCGTCCGATATCCCTTTCGACCGCTCGATCAACCCATACCGAGGCTGCGAACACGGTTGCATCTACTGCTATGCGCGGCCCAGCCATGCCTATTGGGACCTGTCGCCGGGGCTCGATTTCGAAACCAAGCTGATCGCCAAGACCAATGCCGCCGATGTGCTGGAAGAACAATTGTCCCGGCGCGGCTATCAATGCGCGCCAATCGCACTGGGTTCCAACACCGACCCCTACCAGCCTATCGAACGCGAACAACGGATAACCCGCCGGATTCTCGAGGTGCTGCTGCGCTATCGGCACCCGGTGACCATCGTCACCAAGGGTTCGCTGATCCTGCGCGACCTGGACCTGCTGACCGCGCTGGCGCAACAACGCCTGGTGCACGTGATGATCAGCCTCACCACCCTGGACGATGAGCTCAAGCGTATTCTCGAACCCCGCGCGGCGGCGTCCAAGGCCCGGTTGCGGGCGATCAAGGTCATGCGCGAGGCGGGCATTGCCGTGGGGGTGCTGTGTGCACCGATGATCCCGATGATCAATGACAGCGAGATCGAGCGCCTGCTGGCCGAAGCCCACGCCGCCGGCGCACAGAATGCCGCCTACGTCATGCTGCGCCTGCCGCTGGAAGTCGCGCCGCTGTTCGAGCAGTGGTTACAGGCGCACTACCCGCAACGCGCCGCCCACGTGCTGAGCCTGGTGCGCCAGAGCCGCGGTGGTGAGCTGTATGACAGCCGTTTCGGGGCGCGGATGCGCGGCGAAGGGCCGTTCGCCGACCTGCTGGCCCAACGTTTCGCCAAGGCCCTCAAGCGCTTGGGGCTTGAGCGCCGCGACGGATACAATCTTGATTGCGATGCCTTCTGTCCGCCGGGCCGACAAATGTCTTTGATCTGATTGAAGTTGACCGTGGAACGGCTGCTGGAGATGATCTGCGCCAGTGTTTCGCCACCCCTGTAATCGTCGTCCTAGAGCCTTCGATTTCAGTTTGAGTTAAGTTTCGGCCGCTACCTTGTTCTTCGAGTGACTGACGGGTCGAACACCTCGACCTGGATATTTTTTAACCAGCCACTGGCGTCTCAACGAGGATGAATCATGAGTGACAAGGATAAACAGCCGTTGGCTGTGTCGGCTCCAGCCCTACCCGAGGCGGAAACCGCCGATGCAGCGCTGCAGCATATTGTTGACGGCTTTTTGCATTTCCATCACGAGATCTTTCCGCAACAGGAAGAACTCTTCAAGAAACTCGCCACCGCCCAGAAACCCCGGGCGATGTTCATCACCTGCGCCGATTCGCGCATCGTGCCCGAGTTGATCACCCATAGCTCCCCCGGCGACCTGTTCGTAACCCGTAACGTCGGCAACGTCGTGCCGCCTTACGGGCAAATGAACGGCGGCGTCTCCACCGCCATCGAATACGCCGTACTGGCCCTCGGCGTGCAGCACATCATTGTCTGCGGCCATTCCGATTGCGGCGCCATGCGTGCCGTGCTCAACCCCGACACCCTGGAAAAAATGCCCACGGTCAAGGCCTGGCTGCGCCACGCCGAAGTGGCCAAGACCATGGTCCACGACAACTGTCCGTGTGGCGACGAAAAACAGACCATGCCGATCCTCACCGAAGAGAACGTGATCGCACAGTTGCAGCATTTGCGAACGCATCCCTCGGTCGCATCGCGCATGGCCAATGGTCAGTTGTTCATCCATGGCTGGGTGTACAACATCGAGACCAGCGAGATCAAAGCCTACGACGCGGACCAGGGACGTTTCCTGCCGCTCGATGGCAGCCATCCAATACCGGTGGCGACGCCCAAAGCGCGCTTCTAACCGCTCCTAAACATCCTTGTGTGGTTCAGCCTTACCGCTATTTGCGCGGTAGGGTTTCGCCATGCCTGAAGAAAATTTCGGGAGAGTCGCCATGCGTGCTCAATTAAAAACTGTTCTGCCACGGGAGCTGTTGGCTTCAGTGGTTGTGTTCCTGGTGGCGCTGCCCTTGTGCATGGGCATTGCCATCGCCTCCGGCCTGCCACCGGCCAAGGGCCTGATTACTGGCATCATCGGTGGCCTGGTGGTGGGTTTCCTGGCAGGTTCCAAGCTGCAAGTCAGTGGCCCGGCCGCCGGCTTGGCGGTGTTGGTCTTCGAATTGGTGCGCCAGCATGGCGTGGCCATGCTCGGGCCGATCCTGCTGCTGGCCGGTCTGCTGCAATTGTTGGCCGGGCGCTTTCGCCTGGGCTGCTGGTTCAGGGTCACCGCGCCTGCGGTGGTGTACGGGATGCTGGCAGGTATCGGCGTGCTGATCGTGTTGTCCCAGGTCCATGTGATGCTCGACGCGGCGCCCAAGCCGTCCGGGCTGGATAACCTGACGGCGTTCCCGGCGGCCGTGGCCCAGGCATTGCCGTCCTTCGGCTGGCAGGCCGGGCTGCTCGGTTTGTCGACGATCGCGGTGATGTGGTTGTGGGAAAAATTTCGCCCCCACAGCCTGCGCTTCATTCCCGGCGCGTTGCTCGGTGTCGGCTTGGCGACCATCGCCAGCCTGATGCTGGCCTTGCAGGTCAAGCGCGTGGAAGTTCCCGAGAACCTCGCCGAAGCCATTGATTGGCTGCGCCCGGCGGACCTGCTGAACCTGGCCGACCCGACGCTGCTGATCGCCGCATTCGCTGTCGCCTTCATCGCCAGCGCCGAAACCCTGCTGTCGGCGGCCGCCGTGGACCGCATGCACAGCGGTGATCGTGCGGACTTCGACCGGGAACTGTCGGCGCAAGGTATCGGCAACATGCTCTGCGGCCTGCTCGGCGCCCTGCCGATGACCGGGGTGATCGTGCGCAGCTCGGCCAACGTCCAGGCCGGGGCCACCACGCGGATGTCGACGATTTTCCACGGCCTATGGTTGTTGCTCTTCGTGCTGTTGCTGTCCAGCGTGCTGCAAAGCATTCCGGTGGCGAGCCTGGCGGGGGTGTTGGTGTACACCGGTTTCAAACTGGTGGACCTCAAGGCGTTTCGCAGCCTGGGCCGCTATGGCCGGATGCCGATGTTCACCTACGCCGCAACGGCGCTGGCGATCGTCTTCACCGACCTGCTGACCGGTGTGCTGATCGGTTTCGGCCTGACCCTGGCGAAACTGGCCTGGAAAGCCTCACGGCTGAAAATCAGCCTGATCGACCTGCCCCAGGAAGGTGAGATGGAACTGCGACTGGTCGGGGCAGCCACCTTCCTCAAGGTGCCGGCGTTGACCCAGGTGCTGGGCTCCATACCGACGGGTGCGACCGTGCATGTGCCGCTCAATAACCTGAGCTACATCGACCACTCGTGCCTGGAGTTGCTGGAAGAATGGGGCCGGGCGAATGCCAGCAAGGGTTCGAAGCTGCTGATCGAATCCCGCGGGCTCAAGCGCCGATTGGAAGGGCGGTTGCGTACCACCGTAGGGGTTGGCGCCGCCTCTGCCTGACACCTCAAGTCCAAATGTGGGAGCGGGCTTGCTCGCCAAAGCGGTGGATCAGTTAGCCAAATGCTGCCTGACACTCTGCCTTCGCGAGCAAGCCCGCTCCCACAGGGGTTTCATGTATTCCTGATGGATCAAGCCGCCGGCTGATCCAGCTCCAGCCCGACACCCAACTGGCGCGACAGGCACGGCCAGCGCTTCCAGGCAGCGCCCGTGTCCGGGCTGCCGAGTTTATCCCGGTAAGACTCCACCGATTCCAGCGCAAAGCTGTCTTCGTCGAGCATTTCATCCACGGCGTGATGCACGGCTTCATCCAGCTGGTTGGCGAACGGTTCGCCGATCAAATGGTGAGCGATCAGGTTGGCGACCGTCATGTCCAGCGGGATCAGCGGCTGGCTGAAGTGCTTGATATACAGATCATTGACCTCCTCCACCAGCCGGTGGGCCAGGTAGGCCTCGTCCAGCAGGCTGTCCAGGCCAACATGGCCTTCCATCAACTTCGGTGGCTGAAGAAAAAACTGTTCAGCGATTTTCAGCACCGGCTTGATCTGCGATTCGATACCGGCTTCGCGGGCCACCTCGTTGGCGGCGTCCAGCAGGTCTGGCACTTGCTCGATGTAAGCGGTGACAAAACGGGTCATGACGCCCTTCGCGTCGATGTCTGGTAATTGGATCGCGGCGTGCAGATGCGGTAACTGGGCCTCCAGTTGGCGGGTCAATTGGCCGGTCTCGGCTTCGTGTTGTTGGGCTTTTTGGATCTGCTCGCGCAATGCGGCGGTGTTCATGACAACTCCAGGAAACAAAGGCAATGAAATAGGGAAGACATAACTTAGCTGGCGCAAAAACACTCCTAAGACCTATTTTTCATAACTGCCCCTTACGTGCTGCGTCACAGTTATATCGGTTTGCCATCACTCAGTTCGCATCCTTCTCCATTCGTAGGCTCTAACGCAAGCCCCGGCTGTTTCAAACGATTTACGCCATCGCGTTGCGAGGTTGCAGGTGCTGTCTATACTCGGTTTGGAATGGAGTTAGCTGATGACACCCGATTGCATGTGCAGCAAGGCGCGGCGAGTCAAGTAAGCAGTCTGAAAGAGCCGATCCCTTGCCGCAGGCTTTACGCCTACGGGATAACAAGAACGATAAGGGGAACCCGCAATGACGCGACATCCACACGTATGGATGGGCCTCCTGTTGTGGTCGATTTTCAGCCAGGCGCAAGCGGCCTGGACTGTGAATATGGCGCCTGGAGCGACACAGATCAGCAACGCAGTGTTCGACCTGCACATGACCATTTTCTGGATCTGTGTGGTCATCGGCATCATCGTCTTCGGCGCCATGTTCTGGTCGATGATCATGCACCGCCGCTCAACCGGCCAGAATGCCGCGCATTTCCACGAAAACACCCGCGTCGAAATCCTCTGGACCATCGTGCCCTTCGTGATCCTGGTGCTGATGGCCATTCCTGCCACCGCCACCCTGATCAAGATGTACGACTCCAGCGAGTCGGACATCGATATCCAGGTCACAGGCTATCAATGGAAGTGGCACTACAAATACCTGGGCCAGGACGTCGAGTTCTTCAGCAACCTGGCGACACCCGCCGAACAAATCCATAACCAGAGCGCCAAGGGCGAGCATTACCTGTTGGAGGTCGACAAGCCGCTGGTGCTGCCGGTCGATGCCAAGGTGCGCTTTTTGGTGACCTCCGCCGACGTGATCCACTCCTGGTGGGTACCCGCCTTCGCGGTCAAGCGCGATGCGATCCCCGGCTTCGTCAACGAAGCCTGGACCCGCGTCGACAAGCCCGGCCTGTACCGCGGCCAATGCGCCGAACTGTGCGGCAAGGACCACGGTTTCATGCCGATCGTAGTGGAGGTCAAGAGCAAGCCCGACTATGAGAAATGGCTGGGCGAACGCAAGGCCGAAGCCGCGCAGCTCAAGGAGCTGACCAGCAAGGAGTGGACGCGCGAAGAGCTCATCGAGCGTGGTGACAAGGTCTACCACACCACTTGCGTGGCCTGTCACCAGGCCGAAGGCCAGGGCCTGCCACCGATGTTCCCGGCACTCAAGGGCTCGAAAATTGCCACCGGGCCGATCAAGGATCACCTGAGCATTGTCTTCCACGGCAAACCCGGCACCTCCATGGCCGCGTTCGGCAAACAGTTGTCGGAAGTCGATATCGCCGCGGTCGTGACCTATGAACGCAACGCCTGGGGCAACAACAAGGGCGACATGGTGACGCCTAAAGAAGTGCTGGAACTCAAACAGGCAGAAAGCCAATGAGCCGGCCTGACGATCGTTCTCGCAACCGGTCGGGGCTCAGCGCCCCGGGCCGCCCAGCCCACTCGTTCGAAGGAGACAGGACATGAGTGCTGTGATCGATGACCACGGTCATGCCGACCACGCCCACGGCCCCGCCAAGGGCCTGATGCGCTGGGTACTGACCACCAACCACAAGGATATCGGCACGCTGTACCTGTGGTTCGCGTTCTCCATGTTCCTGTTGGGCGGCTCGTTCGCCATGGTGATCCGCGCCGAACTGTTCCAGCCCGGCCTGCAGATCGTGCAGCCGGAATTCTTCAACCAGATGACCACCATGCATGGCCTGGTGATGGTCTTCGGCGCAGTCATGCCAGCGTTCGTCGGCCTCGCCAACTGGATGATCCCGCTGATGATCGGCGCGCCGGACATGGCCCTGCCACGCATGAACAACTTCAGCTTCTGGCTGTTGCCGGCGGCGTTCCTGATGTTGGTCTCGACGTTGTTCACAGCGGGTGGCGGGCCTAACTTCGGTTGGACCTTCTACGCGCCGCTGTCCACCACCTATGCGCCGGAAAGCGTGACGTTCTTCATCTTCGCCATCCACCTGATGGGCATCAGCTCGATCATGGGCGCGATCAACGTGATCGCCACCATCCTCAACCTGCGTGCCCCCGGCATGACCCTGATGAAAATGCCGCTGTTCGTCTGGACCTGGCTGATCACCGCGTTCCTGCTGATCGCGGTGATGCCGGTGCTGGCCGGCTGCGTGACGATGATGCTGATGGACATCCACTTCGGCACCAGCTTCTTCAGTGCCGCCGGCGGCGGTGACCCGGTGCTGTTCCAGCACGTGTTCTGGTTCTTCGGCCACCCCGAGGTGTACATCATGATCCTGCCGGCCTTCGGTGCCGTCAGCTCGATCATCCCGGCCTTCTCCCGCAAGCCGTTGTTCGGCTACACCTCGATGGTCTACGCCACGGCCGCCATTGCGTTCCTGTCGTTCATCGTCTGGGCACACCACATGTTCGTGGTCGGCATTCCGCTGGTAGGCGAGCTGTTCTTCATGTACGCCACCCTGCTGATCGCCGTGCCCACCGGGGTGAAGGTGTTCAACTGGGCCAGCACCATGTGGCAAGGCTCGCTGACCTTCGAGACGCCGATGCTGTTTGCCGTGGCATTCGTGATCCTGTTTTCCATCGGTGGTTTCTCCGGGCTGATGCTGGCCATCGCCCCCGCGGACTTCCAGTACCAGGACACCTACTTCGTGGTCGCGCACTTCCACTACGTGCTGGTGCCCGGCGCAATCTTCGGGATCTTCGCCTCGGCCTACTACTGGCTGCCGAAATGGACCGGCCACATGTACGACGAAACCCTCGGCAAGCTGCACTTCTGGCTGTCGTTCGTGGGGATGAACCTGGCGTTCTTCCCGATGCACTTCGTCGGCCTGGCGGGCATGCCCCGGCGGATTCCCGACTACAACCTGCAGTTCGCCGACTTCAACATGGTCTCGTCCATCGGCGCGTTCATGTTCGGCACCACGCAGATCTTCTTCCTGTTCATCGTGATCAAGACCATCCGCGGCGGCGAGCCGGCACCGGCCAAGCCATGGGATGGTGCCGAAGGGTTGGAGTGGAGCGTGCCTTCACCGGCGCCGTATCACACCTTCACTACGCCGCCGGAAGTGAAATGAACACTGCAGCTTCTGTGGGAGCGAGCCTGCTCGCGATAGCGGTAGATCAGGCATACCGCGTCGCCTGCATCGCGAGCAGGCTCGCTCCCACAGGGCTCAGTGCACGGAGCCGCATCCATGGCTGATTCGATTTCGATGAAAAAACTGGTCAGCCGCCTGCTGCTGGTGGTGGTGGCCATGTTCATCTTCGGGTTTGCCTTAGTGCCGATCTACGACGTGATGTGCAAGGCGTTCGGCATCAACGGCAAGACCGGTGGGCAGTACGAAGGCGAACAGACCGTCGATGAATCCCGGCAGGTGCGCGTGCAGTTCCTGTCGACCAATTCGGTGGACATGGTCTGGGACTTCTACCCCAAAGGCGATGAGCTGGTGGTCAAGCCCGGGGCGGTAAACGAGATGGTGTTCGTCGCCCACAACCCCACCAACCGGCCGATGAGCGCCCAGGCGGTACCGAGTATCTCGCCGAGCAACGCGGCGGCGTATTTCCACAAGACCGAATGTTTTTGTTTTACCCAGCAAGTGCTGCAACCCGGCGAACGCATCGAAATGCCCATGCGCTTCATCGTCGACCGGGACATGCCCAAGGAAGTGAAGCACCTGACGCTGTCCTACACGCTGTTCGATATCACCGCTCGTCATCCACCGGTGGCTCTAAACACTGACCGATAGCGTGCCCGATAAGGAGAACAATAAATGGCAACTCACGAACACTATTACGTTCCGGCCCAGAGCAAATGGCCGATCATCGCCACGGTCGGCATGTTCGTCACGGTGTACGGTCTGGCGACCTGGTTCAACGACCTGAAAGCGGCGCGCCCGGATTCCCACGGCCCGCTGATCTTTTTTGTCGGCGGTCTTCTGCTGGCCTACATGCTGTTCGGCTGGTTCGGCGCGGTGATCAAGGAAAGCCGCGCCGGGCTGTATAGCGCACAGCTCGATCGCTCGTTCCGCTGGGGCATGAGCTGGTTCATCTTTTCCGAAGTGATGTTCTTCATCGCCTTCTTCGGCGCCCTGTTCTATGTACGCGTGATCTCGGCGCCAGGCCTGGCGGGTGAAGGCACCAAGGGCCTGTCGGAAATGCTGTGGCCGAACTTCGAATATGTCTGGCCGTTGCTGAACAACCCCGATCCTAAACTCTTCCCGGCGCCCAAGGATGTCATCAGCCCCTGGGGTTTACCGCTGCTCAATACCATCCTGCTGGTCAGTTCCAGCGTCACCGTCACCATCGCCCACCATGCCCTGAAAAAAGGCCATCGCGGCGCACTGAAAATCTGGCTGGCGATCACCGTGCTGCTGGGTTGCGCCTTCCTGGGCTTCCAGGCCGAGGAATACATCCACGCCTATAAAGAGCTGGGTCTGACGTTGGGCTCGGGGATCTACGGCGCGACCTTCTTCATGCTCACCGGTTTCCACGGCGCCCACGTCACCATCGGCACGATCATCCTGTTCGTCATGCTGATGCGCATCATGCGCGGGCACTTCGACAACGAGCATCAGTTCGGCTTCGAGGCGGCGAGCTGGTACTGGCACTTCGTCGATGTGGTGTGGATCGGCTTGTTCATCTTCGTCTACGTGCTCTGAGGCACGACTACCAAGGCGCGTGGGACACCAACTGGCCGCTGAAGAAACCCCAGGCGATCAAGCCGACGGTGGCGGCGGCCAGGCTGACTCGAATCGCCAGGGCGATGACCAGGCGATTGGAACTGCTGTCGTCCTTGACCAGAAAAAACAGACCGCTGAACAGGCTGGCAATCGTGGCAATCAGCATCAGGACGATGGCGGCTTTGAGCATTAGGGACACTCCGGGGGGGCGCGATGCACGTGAGTATAGCTATCCCGTTCGACGACTTTCGGACGGCGCCATGAAACACTTCAGGCCGGGCATCGTGCCGTCGCTGGTGGTCGCCGTGCTGGTGCCGGTCATGGTGTGCCTGGGGTTCTGGCAATTGAGCCGGGGCGAACAGAAGCGCGTGCTCATGGAAAATCATGCCGAGCGCCGCGTGGCGCCGCCGATGGACAGCGCCGAACTGGCGCACACCCCCGACCCGGCCTTTCGACCGGTCACACTGCAGGGTCAGTTCGACGCCGAGCACAGCACCCTACTGGATAACCGTCAGCACGACGGCAAGGTCGGCGTCGAGTTGCTGCAACCTTTCCTCGACCACCGCACCGGGCAGTGGCTGCTGGTCAATCGCGGCTGGTTGCCCTGGCCGGACCGGCGCACCCCGCCGGTGTTCAACACGCCGGAACAACCGGTGAGCCTCCAGGCCTGGGTCTACGTCGCACCGGGCGCGACCTTCCAGCTCCACGCCGACCCGGCGGGCGCGCCCTGGCCGCGACTGGTCACCACCATTGAGCCGGACAAGCTCTGGGCCGAACTGGGCCGTAACGGCTTCGCCTATGAATTACGCCAACAAAGCGGCCCCGGCGCCTACCGGACCGATTGGCCGGTGGTCGCCATGGGCCCGGAAAAACACCTCGGCTATGCCGTGCAGTGGTTCGCCATGGCGGCGGCACTGTTCGGCCTGTTCCTTTATCTCGGATGGCACAACGCAGGGAGACCGCATGGGAAGCACCATGAATCCAACCAACACGTCTGAGGCACCCGTGGCGCACAACCGGCGCAAGGGCCGCGTGCAATTGCTGCTGATCGTGCTCGGGGTGATCGGCCCGATGATCCTCGCCACCGGCATGTACAAATTTCAGTTCTGGGTGCCCGACAGCCGCAGCTACCACGGCGAACTGATCGGCAACGGCCAGACCCGCGCCGAGATTGGCGTACAGGCCGATGAGCAGCGCTGGCAGATCCTGGTCACCGCGCCGCAGGAGTGCGCGGTGGATTGCCGGCAACTGGTGTACCTGGCCCGGCAAGTGCAGATTGGCCTGGGCCGCGAAGCCTCCCGGGCCAGCCATGCCTTGGCCATCGCGCAACCGCTGGACGCTGAATATGACGGGCAATTGCAGCGCGAATACCCACAACTGCAACGTTATCCACTGGACCTGCCGGCCTATCAGAAAGGCGCCCAAGGCGCCGGCGGCGCCCAGCTGTGGATCATCGATCCCCACAGCAACCTGGTGCTGCGCTACGACGCCCGGGTCAAGGGCAAGGACCTGCTCAACGACCTGCGCCATCTGCTGAAACTGTCGAACATCGGATGAGGGCATCGACATGGCCAAACCTGGATTTCGCCTCGCGCTGTTTGCCACGTTGCTGGCACTGATCGTCGTATTGTTGGGCGCCTACACCCGGCTGACCCACGCCGGCCTCGGCTGCCCGGACTGGCCCGGTTGCTACGGCTTCATCAGCGTGCCCAAGAGCGAAGCCCAACTGGCCCATGCCGAGCTGCACTTTCCCGATGCCCCGGTGGAAGCCCATAAGGGATGGAACGAGATGGTCCATCGCTACTTCGCCGGGATCCTCGGGCTGTTGGTCACCGCGCTGGCCGCCCGGGCCTGGATGAACCGCCGTCACCCCGGCCTGCCGTTGAAACTGCCGCTGTTCCTGCTGGCCGTGGTATTCGCCCAGGCGGCGTTCGGCATGTGGACCGTGACCCTCAAGCTCTGGCCGCAAGTGGTCACCGGGCATTTGCTGGGCGGGTTCGCGACGTTGAGCCTGCTGTTTCTGCTCACCTTGAGATTGTCCGGCGTGTTGCCGGCGTTGACCGTGCCCAAGCGCCTGCAACATTGGGCCACGGCCGGGTTGCTGCTGGTGATCGGTCAGATCGCCCTGGGCGGTTGGGTCAGCTCCAACTACGCCGCCGTGGCCTGCATCGATTTCCCCACCTGCCACGGCCAATGGCTGCCACCGGCCGATTTTGCCAACGGCTTCCACCTGACCCAGCACATCGGCCCGAACTACCTGGGCGGGCAACTGGACAGCGACGCCCGCACCGCCATCCACCTGACCCACCGCATCGGCGCGTTGCTGGTGACCGTGGTGTTGCTGGGCCTGGCCTGGCAATTGAAAACCGTCGGCATGACCCGGCTGGCCGGCCTGGTGCTGGCCGCACTGGCGGCGCAGATCACCCTGGGCATCAGCAACGTGCTGTTCCATCTGCCGCTGCCGGTGGCCGTCGCCCACAACGCCGGGGGCGCCGCGTTGCTGCTGACCCTGGTGCTGGTCAACTATCACGCCCGTACCAGCCTGGTCCGGGTCAAGCATCAAGTCCCGCTGCGCTGGCGGTTCAACCCGACTAAACACGGCGTCAGCCCCATAACAATAAAAGGAGAGATGCCATGGCAACCTTGACCGGTGAACGCCACAGCCAAGCAATCTGGCGCGATTACCTGGAGCTGACCAAGCCCAAAGTGGTGGTGCTGATGCTGATCACCTCGTTGGTCGGCATGTTCCTCGCCACCCGTGCCGGGGTGCCGTGGACAGTCCTGGTGTTCGGCAACCTGGGCATCGCCCTGTGTGCCGGCGGCGCGGCAGCGGTCAACCACGTGGTGGACCGGCGCATCGACGCGGTGATGGCCCGCACCCACAAACGGCCACTGGCCGAAGGGCGAATCTCACCCGCCGCCGCCCTGACCTTCGCCGTGGCGCTGGCCGTGGCTGGCCAAGCCATGCTGCTGGCGTTCACCAACCCGCTGACGGCCTGGCTGACCTTGGCCTCCTTGCTCGGGTATGCGGTGATCTATACCGGTTTCCTGAAACGGGCGACACCGCAGAACATCGTCATCGGTGGCCTCGCCGGCGCGGCGCCTCCGCTGCTGGGCTGGGTGGCGGCCACCGGTCATGTCAGCGCCGAACCGCTGCTGCTGGTGCTGATCATCTTCGCCTGGACCCCGCCACACTTCTGGGCCCTGGCGATTCACCGCAAGGAGGAATACGCCAAGGCCGACATCCCGATGTTGCCGGTGACCCACGGCGAGCACTACACCAAGATCCATATCCTGCTGTACACCCTGGTGCTGCTGGCGGTGAGCCTGATGCCGTTCGTGATCCAGATGAGCGGGATGCTGTACCTGATTTGTGCCCTGGTGCTGGGTGCGAGGTTCCTGCGATGGGCCGTGGTGTTGTACCGTGGCAGTCGGCCGCACGCGGCGATCAACACCTTCAAGTACTCTATCTGGTACTTGTTCCTGCTGTTCATCGCCCTGCTTGTAGATCACTACTTACTGTTGAGCCTATGACTCGAACCCAGAAAACCGTCTTCATTCTCGTGGCCGTGATCGCGCTGATCCTCGGCCTTACCATCAATAAAGTGCTGACCGGCAAGGGCGAAGGCGACCCCACGGCGCTGATCGACGCCGGCATCATCCTGCTGCCCCAGAGCCGCAACCTGCCGGACGTGAAAATGACCGACCAGGACGGCCAGCCCGTGGCGATGGACGGGTTGAAAGACAAATGGAGCCTGCTGTTCTTCGGCTACACCTTCTGCCCGGACATCTGCCCGACCACCCTCGCCCAACTGCGCCAGATCAAAAGCGAACTGCCGCCCGAGGCTGTGGATAAGTTGCAGATCGTGCTGGTGAGCGTCGACCCGAACCGCGACACGCCCAAGCAACTCAAGCAGTACCTGGGCTACTTCGACCCGCAGTTCATCGGCCTGACCCCGTCATCGATCGAAGACCTGCAGAAGGTCGCCAACGCGGTGAGCATTCCGTTCATCCCGGCGGACACCAGCAAACCCAACTACACGGTCGATCACAGCGGCAACCTCGCCGTCATCGGCCCGGACGGTACCCAACGCGGGTTTATTCGTGCGCCGTTGAATAACCAGAAGTTGGTGGCGCAGTTGCCGGAGATGCTCAAGCGCAAATAACGGGGCCGTGGGGACTCGCCCCACCTGTAGGAGCTGTCGAGTGCAACGAGGCTGCGATCTTTGCCCCAGACAATTGAGTCATCAGTGAACGATCAAAATCAAAAGATCGCAGCCTCGTTGCACTCGACAGCTCCTTGTATCTCGACTATCGCTCCGACAGAAGCGATAGTTCTCGACTGATCATCGAGGGAGGGACTTGGAAGCCGTACAGCTCCTTAGGCTTTTTGC